>JANEIH010000064.1 GCA_024513425.1 Sulfurimonas sp.
CTGTATAAGTTTGACCTTTTTTTCTACTCATAAGTTCATCTCCATAATTCTATTTATTTTAACTTTTTTGAAAATAAATCTTACTGAATTACTGTCTTAGATTTTAGGGGCATTATATTATAGAAGATAAATTACCAAACATTAGGAGTAGGTTTAGGCTCTTTTTTCTTAATGGCTTCTCTCATCTCTTTGTAGGTTATGATATCATCTTCACCACACTCTTTGTGGTAGTAGCCTTGAAGATTATAGTACTCTTTGCAATTACTGTAGTACTTCATAGATATGCCGTGTTTGTTCACGCAGGCAGAGAAAAAGAGTGTTGTCAATAAGAGTGTCAATAGTAGAATACTTTTTTTCATATCACTTATAAAGCAAAGTTTATACCTAAACTTTAAAACTCTCTTTTGTTTTACATAGGTCTGTTAAAAAACACTCATCACATTTTGGATTTTTTGCTCTGCAGATATAGCGTCCAAAGAGTACCATTCCCTGATGCAGAGCATGCAAGTTGTTTTTAAATTTTTTAACCAAAGTTGCTTCTGTAGCCTTGGCAGTTCTATCTTCACTAAGACCTAAACGGTGTGAGACACGAAAAACATGAGTATCTACTGCCATAAGATTAGCTCCTGTATATTCAATCATCACGACATTCGCTGTTTTTTGTCCGACACCTGCAAGTGTTTGGAGATCTTTTTCATTCATCGGAATCTCTCCGTCATAGATTTCGACAACGCGTTGTGCCATCTTGATGATATTTTTTGCTTTGTTGTTAAAAAAAGAACAACTATTGATGAGTGCTTTAACATCTTTAATATCAGCATTTGCCAATGCTTCCGGGGTGGGGTATTTTTTAAACAGTGCGGGTGTTATTAGGTTTACCCGTTTATCTGTACACTGTGCAGAGAGAGCAACGGCGATAACAAGCTCATAGGCATTTTTATATTTGAGTTCCGTTACAGCATCACTGTATCTCTCGACAAATCTTTTAGCTATTTCTGCTATCTCTTTTTTTGTTGCTTTTTTCATAAAATGGATTTTAGCACTTTTTGTGTTATAATCAAAATTATGACATTTTTTTGGAGATAAGCTTATGAGTATTTTTTCAATCTTTTTTTGCTCAAAAGAGAAGAGTTGTGAGCCCGTCATTGTAGAAGATGATATTTCAGAATATTTAGATAGCAACTTTTTTCGATATATCGCCAATACACACGAGGGTATGGTACTCTGCTTTTTAGGAGGCGAAGGGTGGATATGGGCCAACAATCGCTTTTTAAAAGCGATGTCCTACCGTGATATTAATGAATTTAAAAGAGAAAATGAGAGTATCAGAGATATCTTTTTAAGTGAGAGTGAAGAGATATTTGCAGAGTCAGATAAAAACTGGCTTGACTATATTAAAAAATACAAAAGTGATGGATACCATGTCAGCATAACCTCAAAAGAGACAAATGAAATACTTACCATTGATGCATTTTGTAGCATCTACCCGCATAATGAAAACCTTTATATTTTAGAACTAAAAGATATGACAGCACTGCACAAAGCAAAGCTAAAGACAAGTGAGGTCAAGAGGCTTAAAACGAAATTTCTGGCAAATCTCAAGCATGAGTTTGGAGCACCAATGAATGGAATTTTAGACTTTGTAGAGCTTTTAAAAGAGATGAGTCTAGATCAAAAACAACTTGAATATATCAATAAAATCTTCAAATCATCAAAAAATCTAATGTTTAATGTCGAAACACTTTTGGATATCTCTCGGCTTCAATGCGGTAATCTCGTTTTGCAAAATGAAGCGTTCAATATTCTGCCTGAGATGGAAAAGCTTCTATATAATTTTTATAAAACGGGAGAGGAAAAAGGGGTCAAGGTTCTCTCTTTTATCGATCCGAAACTTCCTAAAGTACTTACAGGTGATATAAAGAAGATCTTGCAGATTATGAGTGCCCTTGCGCAAAATGCTGTCAAGTTCACGCCACATGGAGGTAAAGTAATTACAGAGGTGAGACTGCTTAAGCGTGCACAAAATGGAGATTGTAGCATAAGCTTTGGCGTTAAAGATAGTGGCAAGAGTATTCCAAAGGAGCAGATAGCATTGATGTATGAGCCGTTTATTGAAGAAAATCATACAGACCAGAGAGTAGGAACAGAGATTAGTCTCTCCTATGGACTTGCAAAACTTATGGGTTCAGAGCTTTGTATTAAGAGTGCAAAAGAGAGTGGTACCTATATGAATTTTGTGCTTAATTTTAAACATTCTAAGGAGCAGAATTTTAAAATTTTGCCAAAAAGAAAAGTAAAAGTGTTACTCCTTAATAAAAGCAAAATAGATGAAGCAAACTTTTTGACAATTTATCTGCGTGCATTTGCTATTGATGTTATTAAGTCAAGCTTGGTGGATAAATCGCTCTTTGATGATATAGATGCACTTTACATAGTCGCAGATCAGAACGATTTATCATGGGTGCCGGAGTTTGAGAGATATTTGAAAAAGGCACCTATTATACTCTTTTTGGATGAAGGTGAGAAATTGCAGACAAGATTGACGGATATTGTTGATGAGACGGTTCATAAACCACTTTTTCCAAGCAGTATAGCAAAACACCTTGATTCGATTCATAAATTTGAAACGGCTTTAAAAGAGAAGGCAAAATTGAATCTAAAAGAGAAAATCAAAGCATTGGTTGTCGAAGACAACTTGATCAACCAACGCCTCATTTGTCTGTTGCTGCAAGAGTATAATATTGTAGTCAAAACAGCGGTAAATGGCTTAGAAGCAGTTGATATGACAGATAAAAATAAGTTTGATATTATCTTTATGGATATTGATATACCTGAGATGAATGGTATCGTCGTAACGAAACAGATAAAGGATCGACTCTCAAGAAAAATAAAACTTCCAATTGTTGCACTTACGGCAATGACAATGGAGGGTGATCGTGAGATGTTGCTAAGTAGAGGTTTGGATGATTATCTCCCTAAACCATTAATGCGTGAAAAGTTAGAGTCTATTTTGAATAAATATCTAAAAGTTCCTGCATAGATGAGAGTTGTTTAATAACCGTTAATATAAACTTATTAAACTTTTCATAAATTAATTACAAGGAATTAAAATGAATAAAGTTACGATTTTGCTTACAACACTACTCTTAACTGGTGCAATGGCATCAGCAGAAACCTTAGCAAGTGTTAATGGAAAACCAATCACTCAAGAAGAGGTTGACCAAGAGTTAATGCAGGCTACACAGGGTAGATTTAATCAGGTACCGGCTGATCGTCAGAAAGCGTTCCGACAGCAGGTTCTAAAACAACTTATAAGCAAAGAGCTTATTTATGGCGATGCTAAAAAAACCGGTATCACGAAATCTGCAGAGTATAAAGCGGAGTATAAAAAACTTGAACAGAGAATGAAAAAAGAGCTTGCTGTCCAAGTTTGGCAAAAAAAGCTTCTTAATGATATTAAAATCTCAAACAAAGAGCTAAAAAAATATTACAATAAAAATATTGATGAGTTTAAAGAAAAAGAGTCTGTTCATGCGCGTCATATTTTAGTAAAAACAGAAGATAAAGCGAAAAAAATTATTGCACAGTTGAAATCTTTAAGTGGCAATAAACTCAAAGAGAAGTTAATAGAACTTGCAAAGAAAGAGTCAACTGGACCAAGTGGCTCAAATGGTGGAGATTTAGGTTATTTTTCAAAAGGGCAAATGGTACCTGCATTTAACGATAAAGTATTTTCTATGAAAAAAGGTACAGTTACAAAAGAGCCTGTAAAGACTCAGTTTGGGTATCATATAATCTATTTGGAAGATAAAAAACCATCAATGACAAAAAGTTTCAATGAAGTAAAAGTATTTATTGAACAACGCTTGAAAATGGAAAAATTCAAAGAAGTTATGAAGAAAAAAATGGATGAACTTCGAAAAAAAGCTACAATCAAGTAGGTAACTATGCAAACTTCTCCTCTCTCTAAAATCTTTTTAGATGGAAGAGAGTTTTTTGTTAAACGAGATGATTTGATCGACCCTTATTTAGCAGGAAACAAATACAGAAAACTCTACGCACTTTTACAAACTCCAAAAGAAAAATATACTACAATCATCTCTTACGGCGGAACACAATCCAATGCCATGCTTGCAATCGCTGCTTTGTGCAGACGCAAAGAGTGGCGATTTATCTATTATACAAAAGAGCTCTCACGCAAGCAAAAGGAAAATCCGCTTGGAAACTATGCCGAGGCACTTCACCTTGGAATGCAGCACGAAGAGATAAGTAATGAACTCTATAGAGATTTTATTGCTTCACTGCGATTGAATTTAGATGAGAAGAGTTTTATAATAGATCAGGGCGGTGCCGTGCAAGAAGCAGAAGCAGGTCTTGATGTTTTAGCTACTGAGTTGCGTGAGCAATTACAGAAACTCCCTCATATAAAAGCAGTGGCTACTCCATCGGGAACAGGGACAACCGCTCTTTTTTTAGCTAAAGCATTGCCTGAGTATAGAGTTTATACTACGCCTTGTGTTGGAGATATTGAGTATCTAAAAGAACAGATGTTAGCACTTTCTGAAATACCGGATAATCTAATGATTTTAAAGCCAAAAAAGAAATATCGTTTTGCAAAACCTTATAGGGAATTTTATGATATATATAAAAAACTACTCGCAGCAGGAGTTGCATTTGATCTGCTCTATGCACCTGCTATGTGGCTAACTCTTTTGGAACATACCGACAAAGTGATTCTCTATATTCACAGTGGTGGCGTGAGTGGAAACGGCTCTATGTTGGAGCGTTATAAAAAATTTGACAAAGAGTAACTTAGAGAGTGTAACAGTTAAGTTTTTTACAAAATTTTCAAGAGGATTAGTGGCTTTTGCAACTAAAGTAAAAGTGAAAAATTCTACACTTATATCAGAAAATAAAAGGATTTACAAATGAGCAATAATATTTTTGAAAAATTAACACACAATATGACAGAAGCAATTGAGAGTGCGGTATCTTTAGCACTTCATAATAAAAATCAAGA
>JANEIH010000065.1 GCA_024513425.1 Sulfurimonas sp.
AAAAATAAAAAATAAAAAAAGAGGATATGAAAATGGCAAATGAAAGAAAATCGTTGATTAAGATCAAGCCAAAAAGATACAAAGATGGTGAAATTGTAAAAGTAAGCTTCATGGTAATGCATCCAATGGATACAGGTATGGGAAGAGATAAAAAAACAAAAAAAATCATTCCTGCAAAATATATTAACAGCGTGAAGTTTAACTATAACGGTAAAGATATCACAACAATGACAGTTTGGGAATCACTATCTGTAAATCCGGTATTTACTATTTATATGAAAGTAAACGGCAAAGGAAAACTTACGGTTACATATACAGATAACACCGGTGAAGTACATGAGAAAAGCAAAAAGATTAAACCAAAAGGATAATCAGATGAAAACAGGTATTAAAATAGCTCTATCAGTTGCAATGCTTGCTTCATTATCATTTGGTGGTGAACAATTTGCAATGAGCGATGCAGATCGTGCAATGTATGTTGAAATGTCAGAAAACAATCCAGCAGATATTATGATTGCAGATGGTGAAGAGTTGTTAGGTTATATGGGTGGAGATGAAGGTCTTGCAAAATATCTTGGTGTAAGCGAAGATGAACTTCCTTTATATATCGCAGGTTTCCCGCGTTATATTAAAAAGTTCAATATGGTTGTGGGGCTTGATCAAGTACTGCAAGCTATGATGGTGGATGGCGGGCTTAAACCATTTAAGCTTAAAAGTGGAAATATGTTTGCGATGGTAGCATATGTGAAATCTATCGCAAATGGTGAGTCAATTAACATCGATGTAAAGGCAAACCCTCAAATGAAAGAGATGTATGCTCTTGGTGAGAAAGTATTTATGACAAAGCGTGGCGGACGTGGTCTTTCATGTAACTCTTGTCACTCTCCTGATGTAGTCGGAAAAGTTTTAAGAACGCAACCACTTCCAGATTTGGGCTCAAAGGGTGCAAAATCTGCTGCGACATGGCCCGCATATAGAATGACAAAGTCATCACTAAGAACTTTTCAACGCCGTTTTCAGGGATGTATGAAAAATGCACTTCTTAAAGTACTTCCTTTAGGTTCAAAAGAGATGGTAGCACTTGAAGTTTATCTTACTGATAAAGCTAAGGGTAGTGAGATTGCTATCCCCGGCTTAAAAAGATAAAAGGTTTATAATGGAAATTTCAAGAAGAGATTTTATGCATATTGCAGCGATTTTTGGTCTTGGTATGGCAGCTAACGGCTGTAATACTGGAGTGAAATCTCCTGCGCAAATATCTTTAAAAGATATATATGATTTTAAAGCAAAAGGTAATTTTACACTGCTTCATATGTGTGATTTGCATGCGCATATCAAGCCACTTTACTGGAGGGAGCCATCAACGCTAATCTCTGCTCCAAATCTGGTTGGGACACCGGGATTTTTATGCGGTGAAGCATTTGCAAAACATTACGGACTAGAGCCTAGTTCGCTTGATGCATATTTTGATACATACATTAATTTTGAAGAGCTTGCGAAAAAGTTTGGAAAAATGGGTGGTATTGCTCATATAAAAACTTTGACAAACCATATTACCAAAGAGCGTGGAGAGGAGAATGTGCTTTTCTTAGATTCTGGTGATACATGGCAGGGAACCGGTGTAGCACTTAAAACAGGTGGCGAGGCGATTGTAAAAGCACAAAACTATCTTGGTATTGATGTGATGGTAGGTCACTGGGAGTTTACTTACGGCAAAGAGAGAGTTAAAGAGCTCATTGATATGTTAGATGCGAAGTTTATCTCTCAAAATATTGTGGGCGACGATCCATTTGCAGATGAGTATGAAGAGCTTGTTTTTGAGCCATATACTATTGAAGAGAGAGGTGGCGCTAAGATTGGTATCATCGGTCAGTCATTTCCATTTACTTCAACTGCAAACCCAAAAGAGTTTACAGAGGGTTGGAGTTTTGGTCTAAGACTTGAAACGCTTCAGGAGTATGTTGACGAACTTAGAAATGAGAAAAAAGTGGACTGTGTTGTTGTTCTTTCGCATGATGGGTTTAGTGTTGATCAAGAGGTTGCTCGTCAGGTAAATGGTATTGACTTTATCTTAAGTGGACATACGCATGACCCATCACCGCAACCAATAACTATTAATGATACGGTAATTGTTATTGCCGGTAGTCATGGTAAGTACATCGGACGCTTGGATATTGATGCAAAAGATGGAAAAGTAAAAGGGTATGAGTATAAACTCATTCCAATTGCTTCAAATCTTATTCCAGCTGATCCTGAAGGTGAGAGGCTAGTCAATGAGCTTTATGCTCCATTTGCAAAAGAGTTCAATGAAGTACTTGGTCAGACAAAAGGAATGCTTTTCAAGCGTGATACATTCTTTTCAACATTTGACCAACTCATCAATGATGCGATTATGGATGAGATGAAGTGCGATGTCTCTTTTACTCCAGGGTATAGATGGGGAACAACAGTTCTTGCAGGTGATGATATATTGATGGATAATGTTTATGAGATGTGTGGTATCACATATCCGAATGTCTATACATTTGAGTTAAAAGGTAAAAAAATAGCACAACTGCTTGAAGATATTGCCGATAATGTATTTAATGAAAATCCACTCTACCAACAAGGTGGAGATATGAGTCGTTTGGGCGGCGTGACATATAGTATTGCTGTATCGAATAAAGCCGGTAAACGCATATCAAATCTTAAAATTGGAGGTAAGCCGATAGATTTAAATAAAACATATGTTGTCTCATCATGGGGTGGCAACTTGCAAAAAGCAGGTGAGAACTTGCAAAAAGAGAAGATTCGTCCTGTGTATGATGTAGTTCGTGACTACATCAAAAGAGAAAAAGTAGTTGATGTGAGCAATAAAGGTAATGTTACTCTGCTTGATTACAGTTGTGGTTGCCCTACAAAAGGTTCTATGGGCTGTTGAGGATTAGAAGATGGTAGTTGAGCTTATCATCTTTTGTTACATATATTATGAAGGGTTTATAATGAAAAAGAATATGGTTAAATTAGTAGCAGGTGCTACGGTAATGCTTTTAATGGCGACTTCAGCAGAAGCTGGTTACACAATGAAGAAAAAAGTAGGCGATGTCGATACAAAACTGACTCTCTTTGGTTTTGCTCAGCTTGAGGCTCGTGGCGGTAGCGGTATTATTGATTCTGCTAAAACTGATGCTCCGATAGAGTTTGGCGCACAGCGTGTCCGTCTTGGTTTTAAATATGTTGCAGGTAGAGTTCGTGGTAAAGTTTTTTTAGATTTTAATCAAGCTCATGATGATTTACAAAAATATACAGGTGCAGCTATGCCGTCAATGGTTAAAGATGCATTTATCTCTTATGTTGTCGATCCTGCGTTTGTAATCAAAGCCGGTCTTATTAAAATGCCAAATGGTATGGGTTTTACTATGCCGGGATGGAATCTTGATATTGCAGAGCGTGCATTTGATAAACAACTTGTACTTGAGAGAAATACAGGTTTAATGATCTCTGGTCGTGGTATCGGTTATAAAGGGAACAAGGTAAATGGTTTTGAGATGGGTCATGAACGCCCTTGGAAAGGTTTTGGCTATGATGTAATGATTGCAAATCAAGCTGCAAGAAGTAAAGCTGTAACTGGTGAAACAAGAGCAGGTGGACTTTCATATGCTGTTCGTGGAATGTTTGATTATACAGAAAAAATTCACGCAGAAGTCTCTTATGCAGTTTCACAAAATGCAGCTGGCTATGGTAAAAAAGGGAATAATGATTACTCAAACATAAATGTTGGTCTTGATTCAAACCTTGATGATTTAAGTCTAAAAGCTGAATATTTTAATGCGAGTAATATTAAAGGCGTAAAAGATTGGAATGAGCAGGTATTTACAGGTACTGCTGCATACTTTGTTGCTCCAGCGGTAGAAGCAGTTGCTAAACATATTCAAGGTTCATCAAATAGAGTCGGTGTTTCAACCGGTTTAGGAAATACATACCTTGGTTTAAATATCTTTTTATCAATGCCTTATTCAGACTATTCTCGAAAAGCCAAGAGAGCAAGAAACCAACATAAAGTTGTGCTCAACTATATTGTAGCAAGTGGTGACACAACCAAATGGAATGGATTAGGCGGCTATAAAGATAATGCATTTATTGCTCAGTACCAGTTTAAATTCTAAAACAGAGCAATAAGAAAGAAGTTATGCTTTGAAGTCATTTTTATTAAGTATTGCACTTATAAATTCTCTTCTCTCTTTTGATTATAAACTTCAGCCAAAAGAGGTTGAAAGTGATATATTCTGTTTTTTTGGGCTGCCAGAAGTGATGAATAAGCATAATAATGGAAATATGGTTAATTCATGTTTTGTTGCTATGGGGACCAGCTATCTTGTAATAGATAGTGGTCCAACATATCAATATGCCAAGCAGGCATATGAAAAAATACAAAAAATAAAAAAGCTTCCTATCTCTTATGTTGTAAATACGCATATTCATGATGATCATTGGCTTGGTAACAGTTTTTACAAGAGACAAAATGCTACCATTATAGGATCAAGCAGTTTTAAAGAGCTGACAAAAAAAGAGCAGACAAGAATGCAAAGAAGAGTCTCCATAGAAGCATTCAAGGGTACTACACAAGAGTATCCAACTCTATTTGTAGATGATAAAAAAGTTCTAAAGATTGATGGAGAAGAGGTTTTTATAAAAAGTGTAAATAATAAAGCCCATACAGAGAGTGATCTTTATATTTACATTCCAAGTAAAAAAGTTATTTTTGCAGGTGATCTAGTCTTTAATGAGAGATTGCCATCTCTGCGTGACGGAGATATTAACGGCTGGATAAAAGCTTTAGAAGAGCTACGCTCTTTAGATGTTGTTTATGTAATTGGCGGACATGGTAAGATGGTGAAGAAAAAAGCCATTGATTTTACCTATAACTATCTTGTTGCGTTGCGAAAGCAGGTGAAAAAACTGCTTGATAACGGTGAAGATATTGGTGATGTTGTTGATGCAGTTGTTAT
>JANEIH010000066.1 GCA_024513425.1 Sulfurimonas sp.
TTAAGTAATTTTTGACTATTAAATGCAATATACCAAATATGCGCATAATTCGGGTTAATCATTAAAGCCTACTAATTCACCGCGTTTTAATTTACCTATCTTATCTCGGTATTTTCGAATATAAAAGGCTTTTTTTTCAAAAGAGATGTTTGTAGCAAAATTTATTTTTTTTAGTTCCCTCTCATAATATTTCATCAAAAAAGTAATCAGTTCCGCATTAAGAGCATCCTCATCTTTAAGAGCAGTTATTGCCTCATCTATTAAAATCTCCATTAACTCTGGTGCATCTTTTTTCCCGGCAAGTGCCAAAGAGAACTCTCTTGCGTGAAACTGTAACAGTGAAGAGTCGATAACATCTAAGATATGATCGATAAACTGGGGATGTTCCAATACGGTTTTAATAAGGGAGAGTTCCCACATATCTCTATGTCTATTGTTTTGCGCTAAAGGTACATTTTGTACATCTCTTTGATTTGCGTTGAGTCGAATAAGTGATGGTGAAACACCCAGCCCACCAAGACGCGAAGCAAGATATGTTTTATACTCCTCTTGTAAAATTGGGGAGAGTGTTTTTAAATATGCCACACCCTCTTGCATACAGGCTTCTTTTGCTTTGGGATCACGCAGATTAAACAAAGAGAGTATCTCATCAATAACAAACTCTATAAAAGGCTTGGTATCTCTGAACATATTGCTCAACTCTTCAACTCGTCCCTCTCTTACCATATCAGCAGGGTCAAGCCCGCCATCAAAGACAACTACTCCGCCGTTAAAACCAGAAGAAGAAAGCAATTTTGAAGCTTTGAGTGCAGCAGTGCGTCCTGCCTTATCTCCATCATAAGCCATAATAACACGAGGTGTGCCTTTGCGAATCAGTGGCAGGTGCTCTTTAGTAAGAGCAGTCCCAAGCGTTGCAACTGCATTGCCAAAGCCGGCCTGATGTAACATAATGACATCAAGATACCCCTCCGTAATGATAATCTCCTCTCTTTTATAAAGTTCTTGTTTTGCTAGATTGTATGCATACAAAAGTCGTGATTTATTAAAAAGAGGCGTCTCGGGAGAGTTGACATACTTTGCCTGATGTTCTGTTATCGTGCGTCCACCAAAACCGACAATCGTACTATTTGCAGAGTAAATTGGAAAAGTAATGCGTTGGATAAAGCGGGCATAGGTTTGATCGCGTGAGGGTTCATACCCAACTACGCCTACATCAATTGCCTCTTTTGTAGGAAATTGCTGGGCTTTGATGAAGTTAAGTGTCTCATGAGAAGCCGGTGCGTAGCCTATGCCAAACTTCTCTATGCTACTCTCATAAATCCCACGCTCACGCAAATAACTCATAGCAGTCTGATTGCGTGAGAGCAGAGACTGGTACCATTCATTGAGTTTTTCTATAACTTTTGTAGGCGGTTTGTTATGTTTGTTATCACTATATACCAGTGTGAAGTTGTAGGTAGCTGCAAGTTTTTCAAGTGCTTCGGGGTAGTTAAGTTTCTCATACTCCATCACAAACTTAACAGCATCACCACCCGATCCACATCCAAAACAGTGAAATATCTGCTTTTGCGGACTAACAACAAAAGAGGGGGACTTTTCATCATGAAAAGGGCAGGGGGCCTTAAAATTTCCACCTGCTTTTTTCAACTCAATATAAGAGCCGACAACATCAACAATATCAAGTCGTGCCTTGAGGGCTTCTATGGAGTCTTGCGAAATCATAAGTAGGATTATAAGATAATGGTTGTTAAAAAATGATTATCTTTTTAAAATATTATGTAAATTGGGTCTCAACAACCTCTATGACCTAGTTTGCTCTCTAAAGCAATAGCAATTTTAAACTCATCACGGTCTGTCAAGATTTATCTAAAATTTGTTCTCTTAATAGGTGGTTTATAGTGAGGATCTTCTCCTGCTACCGTCCATAACTCTTTTACAAGATGAGTTACTGTTTTTTTCATATCATCTTCTACTAACTCAAAATCATTAAAGTTCTCACGCAGAAGATCTATCTCCTCTTCTTGTCGGAGTATCTCTTTTTGTTTTTGCAGTGTGAGTACTGTATTGTTTTTAAGATTATAGAGGTGCCAGAGTGCGAGAAAATCTTCTGAATATCTGTTTAAGATATAGTGTGAATAGAGTTGAAAGTTTTGGTAACCGCTTTGCTCAAATAGACTAATGACAAGCGTGATTGTCTCTTTGAGATAGACATAGGGCACCATTGAAAAGAGTTGTCTTGCTACACTTTGCCCGTTATCATGTTCTGCACCGATAAAGATACGGGTTCCACCATCAGTATCTCCAAAGTTGTTTGTTTTAAGACCAATGAGTCCTATGTCGGTATGACGATGTCTTCCACACCCTTTTGCACAGCCGGAAAAACCGATTTTGATACGATTGGTATAGATTTTCCCCAATGGAAGGTAGTCGCGTGCCTCATCTTTGATGTTCCAAACAGCATAAGGACAAAGGTTGCCGGCACAGGCAACAATAGTTGAGCTGAGTGCCGGTGAGCTAAAAGGAACTTCTCTGTTTTGTAATCCTAAGATGTAGATATTTTGGTCAATACCTACTCGAATTTCACCATCTATTTGTGTTGCAAAATCACTAACATCACGCATCTCTTTTGGACTTAAGCGTCCAAAATCACTTTGATAACAAAAAGCAAAAGTCCCATCAGATAGCTCTTCAAACTCTTTAAAATCCACATGCTCAAGCTGTAACTCTCCTGCACTAACAAATTTTTTGTTATAAACAGACTCAATAAGCTCTTTGAGTTTTTCAAGCCCTATCTCTTTGATCATATAAAAAAGGCGTGTTTTTGAGCGGGAAAATCGTGAACCGTGCGTGTAAAATGTCTCTACAAATGCTTTGAAAAAATCCAGAACCTCATCCTCACGCAAGAAGATATCGGCATCCTGAGCAATTTCAGTATTTTTTCCACCCATATAAACATTAAATCCATAGCCACCATCTTTCAAGGCTAACGCAAAGTAGATATCATTTGCAAAAAAGGAGTTTACATTTGCAGAATTTCCAGAGATACCGATACTTACACGACGAGGAAGCATTCCAACATATTTTGGATTTTGAACAATGTGATCATTCATCGCTTTAATGATTGGATGTACTTCAATATGCCCATATCTGCTGACACCGTCATAGATATCGGTGACGATATTTCTAATGTTGTCACCGACACTCTGCCATGTTGTAAGAGCGTTATCGTTGAGTTTGTGCCAAATCTCTGCTACATCACCGGCATAGATATCATGGAGCTGAAAGCTTGCACGGGCTGTAATAACCAAAGTAAGATCATACTCTTCAACCAAATCCGCTAAAAATTTAAAAGCATTTGTAGTGAAATGACCGCCATTGCTATTACGAAGTCGGATGGTAAACTCATCTTCAAGGAAGTTGGTATTGAAGATACCGAAGTCTTGAAGATAGTATCTGTCTCCCTCTCCAAGTGACTCAAAATCAATAGTCTCAAACTCATTGATGTAGTAGTCATATGGTTTTAGTCGTGCTTTGTATTGCTCACGCTTGTTTAATTTTTTCTCTAGATCTTCAGACATAAAAACTCCATAATGGTTATGGCAATACTAACAAAAAAATCTTAAAAATTCTTAATATAGGTCAAGGTTTTTCTCTGCTAACAAACTATGCTATAATTAAAACAAAAAAAGGTTAGCTATGGCGAAAGAGCATTCATTTGATATTAACGCGAAAATAGATATGCAACTTTTTAAAAATGCAATTAATTTGGCTGAGAGAGAGATCTCTAGCCGTTATGATTTTAAGGGGACAACGCACGAAATTACCCACAAAGACAAAGAGAATATTTTGGTGTTAGTGGCATCTTCTGATAGTAAACTTGATGCGATTAAAGATATTGTCATTGCAAAACTTTTAAAACAGGGGCTCTCCTCTAAAGTGCTTGATGAGTTGCGTGTTGAAGATGCGAGCGGAGGAACAAGAAAAGCGACCTTTAAAGTGGTGGATTATATAGAGTCAAAAGAGGCTAAAAAGATAGTAGCAGAGATTAAAAAGATGAAGTTAAAAGTCAATGCACAAATCGAGGGTGATCACATTCGCGTCAAAGGTGCAAAACTTGATGAGTTGCAAAAAGTGATAAAGATGGTGCGTGAGGGTAATTGGGAGGCACCTATCTCTTTTGAAAATATGAGATAAAAGGCAAGTAGATGAAAAAGATGAGCGTAGCAGAGGTGGCCGAGTTTTTCGGTGTATCTAAAGAGGCGATACATAATCGCATAAGACGCGGTTCTTTGCAAAGCGTGATGGAAAATAATGTCAAAATGGTCTTTGTTGATGAGACAAAAAGTATAAAAAAACCAGCTGCAAAAAGAGCTGCAAAAAGTGCTTGCAGTGATGAGCGTTACTATAAACTACTTGAAGCACAAAATGCAAAACTTCAAGAGAGGGTGGAGATACTTGAAAATGAGACAAGAACACTGCGTGACCAAAAAGAGCAGATGCTTATTGAAGAGTGTAAAAAGATAGAACGCATCTATAAAGAAAAAGATGAACAACTCAAAAATATTCTCCAGGCAATATCTTCAAAATTTATGCTTGATACTCCGTTGGAGGAAAAAGAGAAGATCTTTGAAGCTGAAATGGTAGAGATCGAAGAAGAGATAGAGAGCGGCATGACCTCTCTAAAAAAATATCTAAAAAAATCCGGTTTATCAGATAAAAAGATGAAAAAAATCAAAAAAAGATTTGAAGAAAATGTAGATAATGACGAAAGAGTTATAAAAATAGATTCAAAATACTATCTCAATACCGCCAAATATGATTATAGTGATTTGGTGAAGTAGAGCTTT
>JANEIH010000010.1 GCA_024513425.1 Sulfurimonas sp.
TTATCATACCAAGACCAGTCACTACTACTCTTCTCATTTAAATATTCTCCATAAATAAAATACTTTTAAAAATTAATTTACCAATTAACTACTAAAAATATTTACTTCCAAGAAGTAAAACTCCCTGGATAAGTAAACTACGACTATTTGCTTTCTATATAGTTAACAACATCTTGAACTGTTTGAATCTTTTCAGCTTCATCATCAGGAATTTCGATATCGAATTTTTCTTCAAGAGCCATTACCAATTCTACAACATCAAGGCTATCTGCACCTAAATCTTCTACAAATTTTGAATCTTCTTTTACCTCATCCGGGCTCACGCTTAGTTGTTCAACTACTACTTCTTTAATATCGTCTAAAAGTGCCATTATAGCTCCTATCTTTAAGTTTAAAATCCCGTAATTATAGCATAAATATCTTAATCAATTTGGAAACAAGCCAAAATAAATCAAAAAAATTACGCCATATTCATCCCGCCATTTACTTTTAAAGTCTCTCCTGTAATATAAGAAGCACTGTCTGAAAGCAGAAATGCCGTTGCTTCAGCAACCTCTATCGGGTTACCAAAACGATTCATCGGAATCTTATCCGTAAAACTTTTCTTCACCTCATCACTAAGCACTTCTGTCATCTCTGTTGCAATAAATCCTGGGGTAATCGTGTTGTATCTAATACCACTTGTTGCTGCTTCAATCGCGAATGATTTACTCATCGCAATCACTCCGCCTTTACTTGCTGCATAGTTTGTTTGACCACCATTTCCTGTTTCACCAACAATCGAAGAGATATTGACTACCGAGCCAAATTTCTTTTTGCGTGCAGCCTTAAAAAATTCACGACAACCAATAAATGTTGATGTTAGATTTGCATTAACTACAGACATAAAATCTTCTGACTTCATACGAAGTGCAAGCTTATCGTTTGTAATTCCGGCATTGTTTACAAGATAGCTAAGTTCACCGTCAGAATCAACAATAGTTTTAATTGCATCAATAAAAGCTACCTCATCACTCACATCAAAACCAATAACTGCTGCCTCACCGCCCGTAGCCTCAATAGCCTCTTTTATAACATCTGCTTCTGCTGCACCACTACGATAGTTGATCCAAACTTTTAGACCATAACCTGCTAAAACCTTTGCAATCTCTGCACCGATACCACGACTTGAACCTGTTACTAAAACATTTTTACCTGAGAATTTCATCTTCTATATTTTCCTTTTTATTAAATTTAGACTAAAGAGTGATCCATCTCTGCCGGAATCTCTAAATCCATAAGCTTTAAGATCGTTGGTGCGATGTTGTTAAGTCCACCGTTATCAACTTTCTTCACGCCATCTGCATTAACAAAACACCACACTTTTCCAACTGTGTGGTTTGTAAGAACATTGCCTGCATTATCTTTCATCTTTTCACAGTTTCCATGGTCGCTTACAAGAACAAGAGAATACTCATTCTCTTCTGTTTTGCTCCAGATTTTTCCTAACTGCTCATCAACTGCCTCAACAGCTTTTTTTGCCGCTTCAAAATCTCCTGTATGACCTACCATATCGCCATTCGCAAAGTTTACTACGATAAAGTCATATTCCTCATTCATAGCTCTTAGCACTGCTTCACCTACCTTGCGTGCGCTCATTTCCGGCTTCATATCGTAAGTTTTTACATCCGGAGAGGGAATAAGCACGCGCGTTTCATTGGCATAGGGTTCATCAATACCGCCATTTAAAAAGAATGTCACATGTGCATACTTTTCTGTCTCTGCAATATGAAGTTGTCTAAGTCCTGCATTGGAGATCACCTCTGCAAGAGTATTTTTCGGCGGTTCTTTTTTAAATAAAACAGGATAGCTAAAGCTCTTGTCATACTCTGTTATCGTTGCAAGATGCACTTTGATAGGTTTGCATTCAAACTTTGTAAAATTCTCATCTGCCAAAGCTGTTACTATCTCACGCATACGATCACTTCTAAAGTTGATTGTAAGTACTGCATCTCCATCTTGCATGCCTTCATAATTCTCAAATGCAGTTGGTTCTACGAACTCATCTGTCTCGCCCTGCGCATAAGAGTGACCGATATAGGCTTCAGGACTCATTGAAATTTTTGGCTCTGCATTTACGATTGCATCATATCCGCGTTTGATTCTCTCCCAGCGGTTATCTCTGTCCATTGTATAAAAACGACCTGCTACTGTTGCAATAGTCACATTTTCATTCAGGTGTTCTTGTATCTTTTCTATATACTTTTGTGCAGATACGGGAGAGACATCACGACCGTCAGTGATAAGGTGTAAAAAAACTTTTTTGCCGTTTTTTGCCGCGATATCGGATAAGCCCATAAAGTGGTCTATATGCGAATGTACACCACCGTCGCTTAAAAGTCCGATAAGATGAATTCTTTCCGATCTGCCAAAAAGATCTTGGAGTGTTTCATTGAACTCTAATGTTCCCTCTTGGAGCGCCAAAGATATCTTTACTAGATCCTGATACAAAACACGCCCACTTCCTATGCTCATATGTCCCACTTCAGAGTTTCCCATCTGTCCTTCCGGAAGTCCAACACTTAAACCGGAAGTATTGATGAAAGAGTGAGGTATCTGATTAAATAATTTATCGTATGTAGGTTTATTTGCATTATAAAAAGCATTATGTTCCGTGTCTGCACAAAAACCTATTCCATCTGTAATAACCAATATCACTTTTTTGCTCAATGGGACTATCCTATCTATTAATAAATTTTTTTGTGAATTATACTATAATATCACTTTGATTTTATAAATGAATAGGAAATATATTGTTATATTGGCTACACGATCTTTTAGATATTAACATTTTGGGATACATTACCATCCGAGCCGGTATCGCATTTTTTATTGCGCTCTGCCTTACACTTTTTTTACTCCCTCGTTTTATAAAATGGGCACAAAGAACTTCTAGCGTGCAACCTATCAACGGCTGGGCACCCGAGCGTCATCAAAAGAAGCACTCAACCCCCACAATGGGCGGTATTGTTTTTATAGGCGCAACTATATTTGCATCTCTCTTATCAATACATTGGAGCAATGCTTATGCACAAGCAGGAATCCTTACCCTGTTTCTGTTTTCACTAATTGGTTTTTATGATGACTTTGCAAAGATAAAAAAAAGTGAAAATTTGGCAGGATTTAGAGCAAGAACAAAACTTTTTTTACAAATTCTCTCAGCCTTTGCAGTAGCATCTTTTTTATGTCTCTTTGCAGACTTCAATACAGATCTCTACATCCCGTTTCTAAAAAACCCTATTATAGATATGGGTCTTTTTGCTATCTTGTTATGGGTTTTGGTCATCATTGCAACATCAAATGCGGTTAATCTAACAGATGGACTTGATGGTCTTGCAACAGTGCCTTCTATTATTGCGTTGACAACATTTAGCATTATCATTTACATTACGGGAAATATAAAAATCTCTTCTTACCTTTTAATGCCACACTTTCAAGTGGGTGAAGTTGCTATTATCGCTAGTGCACTCATTGGTGCACTTACAGGGTTTCTCTGGTATAACTGCCATCCGGCAGAGCTCTTTATGGGCGATAGTGGTTCTTTGACAATTGGAGCATTTTTAGGTTATCTTGCTATCATCTCAAAAAGTGAGATTTTACTTATTCTTATTGGTTCTATTTTTGTTATTGAAACACTCTCTGTTATTTTACAGGTTGGGAGTTTTAAACTTAGACAAAAAAGAGTCTTTTTAATGACACCGATTCATCATCATTTTGAGATGAAGAATTGGGCAGAGAACAAAATTATTGTTCGTTTTTGGATTATTGCTATTTTGTCAAATATCTTGGCACTCATAACACTCAAAATAAGATAATGAATCTTGCAATTTTTGCCTTCTCACGCAACTGTATAAGTTTACTTTCAGTACAAACGGAGTATAATTTCACTCTTTTAAAATGGCCTGTTAGCTCAGTCGGTAGAGCAAGTGACTGAAAATCACTGTGTCCTTGGTTCGATTCCGAGACAGGCCACCACTTCATTTTACTCATATCAAATCTTAAAAGTACCAATTTAAAAACAAGTACAATTTCACCTCATTTCCTTGAAAAATATTTCATATGGAGTTTTACATCTAAGTGCTTCTCTGGGTCTCATGGTTAAGTCTGTTTTTGAGTTTCACTCTCTCACTCATTTTAAAAAATCGTGTTGCGATAAGTGACATTTTGAATATCTTCTAGTCTATAAAACTTTTTTTAATACTCTTTTTGATATAGTGTAATAGCTGTTTTTTCTAAACGCAAAAGTGTATAAGCGTTAGAGGGCAAATATTAAGAAGAGCGATATTTAACATAAATATCGCTCTTAATTTAAAAGGTAGGTTATATGGATCATGTAGTGACTTCAAATCCGTATTTTGGGATATTTGTACTATTTGTAATTACATTTGGTGCATTTACGGCTACGACTGTAATTGCTCGTTTGGCGAGTCGTGCGTTAGCTGCAAAAGATAGCGAAAAGATTAAGCTTTCTGTTTATGAATGTGGACCGGAAATCACAAAACAACCAAATAGAGTGTCGCCACAGTTTTACCTGTTCGCACTGCTTTTTTTACTCTTTGATGTTGAGATTGTATTTATGTTTCCATGGGCGGTTGACTTTAAAATTTTAGGTTGGTTTGGATTTGCTGAGATGATTATGTTTATCTTGTTGTTGGCAATCGGTTTCATATATGCATGGAGAAAAGGAGCGCTAGAATGGCACAACATAAAGTAAATTATACACAAGACGGCGGGCTTCCGGTTGCGCTGACTTCTATTGACAAGATTGTAAACTGGGGGCGTTCAAATTCACTTTGGGCATTAACATACGGTCTTGCTTGTTGTGGTATTGAGATGATGGCATCAGGTGCATCTCGTTTTGACTTTGACCGTTACGGAACGATATTTCGTGCATCTCCTCGTCAGGCAGATGTTATGATTGTAGCGGGTACACTTACAAAAAAACATGCTGAGTTCATTAAGCGTCTGTATGATCAAATGACAGAACCTAGATGGGTTATCTCTATGGGTTCATGTGCAAATACCGGCGGAATGTTCAATACTTATGCAACCGTTCAGGGTGTCGATAGAATTATTCCAGTTGATTTGTATCTGCCTGGTTGTGCTCCTCGTCCTGAGACACTTCAGTATGGCGTAATGCTACTACAGAAAAAAATCCGTGCAAATAAAGCTGGAAATGCACAAAAAGCGAAAAGGTTAATGTAATGAGAGTGTATAAACCTAAAAACGATGTACAGGCAAAAGCTTACTATACGGATAGATACTATGTAGCACCACAGGTTCCAAAACAGGAGATTGCTTCCGATGAAGTGTTTGCAGCTGACCTAGAGACTATCAAAACAAAATTTGAAGTAAAAGAGGCATACATTCAAGTAGAGCAGATGGTAATCTATATCAATCCACATGATATCTATGGTCTATTAGAGTTGATGCGTGATGAACTTGAATATACACAACTCTCAGAGATGAGCGCAATCGATTGGCTTGCAAAAGATAATACATTTGAGATCTTTTACCAAATGCTTTCAATGACAAAACGCAAGCGTATCCGTATAAAGTATTTCATACAAAATGGTCAGGCAGTTGATTCTGTTGAGAAGCTTTTTCGTTCTGCAGATTGGTCAGAGCGTGAGATGTATGATATGTTTGGAATCGAAGCAAATGGACATCCATTTATGAAAAGAATTCTTATGCCTTATGATTGGCAAGGACATCCACTTCTTAAAACATACCCGTTAGAAGGCGACGAGTTTGCTGCGTGGTATGAAGTAGATAAGATCTATGGAAAAGAAGCACGCGATATTATCGGACCTGAACTTCGTGATACGGCAAGGGTTGACAGGTATGACTCTAAGCGTTTTGCTCGCCTTGGTTTTGAAGTACCAAAAGGAACTGAGATCACAGAAGATATGGAGTCTACAGTTCAAGAGTATCAAGAAGATGGTGGAGTGTTTTTAATTAGAAAAGTAGATAAAGAGTCATCAAAAGTTATTGATGATCCTCAAAGATAGGGTGGTAGAAATATGGCACAAGTAAAAAACAGATTAACACCGTTTTTTGAAAACATTACATTTGACAGAGAAGATAATGAACTCATTCTTAACTTCGGTCCGCAGCACCCTTCTGCTCATGGGCAGTTACGCCTTATGCTTCATTTACAACAAGAGCAAATTGTAAAAGCACATCCAGATGTTGGATATCTTCACCGTGGTATGGAGAAGATGGCTGAGAATATGATCTATAATGAGTTTATGCCTACTACTGACCGTATGGATTATATCGCTTCATCTTCAAACAACTATGGTTTTGCACTTGCAGTTGAGAAGCTCATCGGTCTTGAGGTACCGCGTCGTGCGAAAGTAATTCGTATGCTTCTTTTAGAGATTAATCGTTTGATGTCTCACCTTTTTTGGTTGGCAACAACTGCACTTGATATTGGTGCAATGACAGTATTTTTATTTGCTTTTCGTGAGAGAGAGTATTTAATGGATATTATTGAAGGGTACTGCGGGGCACGCTTAACACATGCCGCAATTCGTATCGGCGGTGTTCCTTTGGATATTCAGGGCGACTTTTTACATCAGTTAAAAGTTTTTTTAAACAAACTTCCGCAAAACATCAAAGATTATGAGGATCTACTTGAGAGTAACCGTATCTGGAGAATGAGAATGGAAGAGGTCGGTGTGGTGCCGACTGAAATGGCACTCTCTTGGGGCTGTACAGGTCCAATGTTAAGAGCTTCCGGCGTTGCGTGGGATATCCGTAAAGAAGAACCATATGAGCTTTATGATGAAGTAGAGTTTAATGTTCCTTGGTCTGATAAGGGCGATAACTTTGCGCGTTACCGTATTTATATGGAAGAGATGAGAGAGTCTGCAAAGATTCTTTATCAATGCATGGAGATGTATGAGAAGTGCCAAAAAGATGGTCAAACTGAGCTTATGGCACATGCACCCAAATATATCTCAGCACCAAAACTTGACATTATGACACAAAACTACTCTTTGATGCAGCATTTTGTTCTTGTAACACAAGGTATGAGACCACCGGTTGGCGAAGTGTATGTACCGACAGAGTCCCCAAAAGGTGAACTCGGTTTCTACATTAACTCTCAAGGTGGACCGTATCCATACAGACTCAAACTTCGTGCGCCGTCATTCTGGCATACAGGAATTTTAACCGACCTTTTACCAGGTCACTATATTCCGGATGTTGTATCTATTATTGGTACTACAAACATTGTATTTGGAGAGGTTGACAGATAATGAAACGCTATGATTTAAGAAATTTAAAAGATAATTTTGAGCCTCGTATGAAAGAGATTTTAGAAGAGAAACATAAGCCGACTGAGACTTTGATTTTTCTTTTTGAAATAGGCAACTTTACACCGATTCAGCGTTCAGCTGATTTGGTAAAAGAGTGTGGATATGAGTTATATAACTCACTGAAATTTAACGAAGTCGACTGGACTATCGTAGTTAAAAAATAGGGATTTAATGTGAGTAAAGTCTATTTTTCTACTTGGAAAGGCGAGTCTGTAAACAATATAGGTAAACCTCAAGAAGAGTGGGAAGAATCCGCTTATAATCTACCGGCACAATATGACGATCATCGTGACTCTAAAGCTTTTATTGGCTGGGATGGTGTCGCACTCTTTCATGAAGATGTAGATGTTATTCGTCTTGCTATGGAGTATGCTGCACAGTATCAAGAGTATAGTGAAGCATGTGGTAGATGTGCACCTGGGCGTTGGGGTGGTCGTATTTTATACGATGTACTTGATAAAATTGCTCGCGGTGAAGGTGAAGTAGCTGATTTGGATCACTTGAAAGAGATTGGTAAAAGTATGCAAATTACATCAAAGTGTGAGATCGGCAAAACTGTACCAAATCCTATTCTTGACTTAATGACACACTTTGAAGATACATTCTTAGAGTGTATCAATGAGAAAAAACAATCAAAACATTATGAAGAGAGTATTGGCTATATTGCAAAAATCACGGCTCCCTGTACAGATGCGTGCCCAAGTCATGTTGATATTCCCGCATATATTGAGGGTGTAAGAGATCTGCGTTTTGATGATTCTCTGGAAGCTACGCGTCAGACCATGCCGCTTGCACATGTTTGTGGTCGTGTCTGTCCGCACCCATGTGAAGATGCATGTCGTAGAACAAATTTAGATGAGCCTATCTCTATTATGTCACTTAAGCGTCTCGGTGCTGACTGGGAGACGGATCATGGATTTGACTTTTTCCATCCTATGGAGAAAAAACCATCAATTGATAAGAAAATCGCCGTTATCGGTGCAGGTCCCGCGGGACTTACAACGGCTTACTATACTGCTGTAGAGGGAATTTGTGTAGATGTTTATGAAGAGCTTCCTGTTCTTGGTGGCGAGGTAACGGTTGGTGTACCTGAGTACCGTATGCCTTGGGATAAGTACGAAAAAGATATCGAATGTGTAAAAGATATGGGTGTGAACTTTATCACAAACCGTAAAATTACAGCTGATGATATGCGTACATTTGAAAAAGAGTATGACGCTGTTATGGTAGCTACAGGTACTCGAATCTCTAAAAAAGTTCGTTGTGAAAATGAGCGTGAAGAGATTAAGGGTTACTGGGGTGCTATTGATTTTCTTGACTGGGTAAACCTCTATGAAAAGTTTGATATAAAAACACCAAAATCGATACAAGAGCAACAGATGCTAAGCCAAGACTTTGTTGACTTGACCGGTAAAATAGTTGTCTGTGTTGGTGGTGGATTTACTTCGATGGATGTTGTTCGTTGTGCGATTCGTGCCAATGCGAAAAAAGTCTATATGGTTTATCGTCGTGATGAGAATACAATCATTCGCAATACAACCTATGAAGAGTATCACGAAGCTGTAGAAGAAGGTGTAGAATTTCTTTTCCATTCCGCAGTAAATAAGATTACAACAGATGAAAATGATATCTTGCGTGAGCTTCTAATCGATAAATTTGAACTTGTACCTGATCCTGATGGTGGGCGTCCGCAGTTGGTGAAAATTGAGGGTGAGTCATATGCGATTGAGGCGGACTACTTAATTCCTGCTGTTTCTCAGTCGGCTGATTTAGACCTGCTTCCTGAGGAGTGGGAAATTGAGAAGACATCATGGGCTACTATCAAGACGAATGGAAAAGACTATATGACCTCACGCAAGGGTATCTTTGCTTCTGGTGACTGTGAATATGGTCCGATGACGATTGTAAATGCAGTTGGTCAGGCAAAGCGTGCGGCTTCTGTAATGTCTCGTTATGTTCAAACGGGTGAGATTACGCTTACTGATGAAGAGATTATGGAAGATCACTTGGTAAAACTGAAAGTCTATGACAAGAGAGAGAAAGTTACAGGTTGGCTTCCGGGGCTTCTGCGTGAGCACTCTGCGGTTTTAGCTGTTAATGAGCGTAAAGACAACAACAAAGAAGTAAATCTTGGCTTCACGCAAGAGCAGGCTTTGGCTGAAGCAGAGCGATGTATGCGTTGTTATTATATCGCTATGGTTCAATCCTAGGAGTTGATGATGGGTAATACAATTAACTTTACAATAGATGGCAAACATGTAACAGCAAGCAAAGGTGAGACAATCCTTCAAGTTGCACGCAAGAACGGTCTCTATATTCCAACAATGTGTTATATTTCAAAGACTTCTCCATGTGCATCTTGTCGTATCTGTTCTGTAGAGGTTGAGGGTGTTGATGGATTTATTCTCTCATGCAATACGCCACCGACTGAAGGTATCAATGTCGCAACAAACTCTTATGAGCTTGAGCGTGAGCGTCAAAACATTATGAAACTCTATGATGTAAATCACCCTTTAGAGTGTGGTGTATGTGACAAGTCAGGTGAGTGTGACCTACAAAATATGACATTGGAGTTTGGTCTGTCACAGCAGGAGTTCTCCGCAAAAGATCAACTTCGAATTGTAAAAGAGTGGGGAGTTATCAATTACGACCCAGCACTATGCATTATGTGTGAAAAGTGTGTGCATGTTTGTAATGAAGTAATCGGTGATGATGCAATTGAAGTAAAATTTGGTGGATATGGCTCAACTATCATTCCGAAAGATTCCGATACGCTTGATTGTACTTTTTGTGGTGAGTGTATCGCAGTTTGTCCGGTCGGCGCACTTGTAAGCAGTGATTTCAAATATAGTGCAAATGCATGGGAGCTATCGCGTATTCCATCGACATGTTCGCACTGCTCAGCCGGATGCCCACTGGAGTATGAGATACGCCACTCCGGCATCAATGCCGATGATGCAATTTACAGAGTAAAAAATAACTTTGAATTTGCATCACTCTGCGGAGCCGGGCGTTTTGGATTTGATTTTGATGTACAAGATAACAAAGATAAAAGAAGATTTACAGCAGCATTAAAAGTAGTTCAAAATGCAAGGGCCATCCGTTTTTCATCAATAATTACAAATGAAGAGGCACTGATTTTACAAAAAATGAAAGAGAAGCTTGGTTTGAAACTTTTTAATGAAGATGCAAGACTCTATGCTCACTTTATGAAAGCCTATGCATCTGTAAGTGGAAAACTTCACGCAACTGCAAACCTTGAAGCGATCAGAGAAGCTGATGCCATCGTTGTAATAGGGACAAGAGTCGCAACAGACAATCCTTGCGTTCGCTATGCTTTAACTACGGCAGCGCGTCATAATGGTGCAAAAATCGTCTATGCACACCCTATGGAAGATGTATTGATGAAAAATACTGTAACACAGTTTATGAAGTATGAAGTAGGAACAGAAGAGGGTGTGATGGCTCTTCTTGCAAATGAACTTTTGAAAAATACAGATCTTGATGATGCAACAAAAGCCTTCTTTGACAATCTTGACCTAGGATATCTTGAAGCAGAAAGCAACATAGGCGATGATGAGCTCTTTTTTATGAGTAAGTTGTTTATGCGTGCTGAGAAAAAAGTACTTGTAGTTGGCGCTGATATGTTTGCTCACGCAAGGGTTCAAAACATTGCCAAGCTTGCAGCGATCATTGAAAAGCATACAGATTTCTCACTGCTTATTGTACCAAATGAGGTCAATACTATAGGTGTTTCACTTATCTGTGATTTAGATGTTGATGAAGATTTAAGAGGTGTTGTCGGGTATAATGCTCATGGAGAGTATATAATTGCAGCCGACGAAAATGCAGACTTCATTGTTCCGGCACTCAATCAACAAGAGGGAACTGTTGTTGGTATTGACAATCAGGTGTTGCCGTTAAATGCTGCACTTAGTTTTAATGGGTATGAGCTTAATGATATAGCATCTGCATTTTGTATTGAAGCTGAAAATACGATTGACTATACAAAAGAGCTACCGCAATCTGTAGGCTTTAAAGGAGTAGAGTTTGATTCACTAGAGAATTTCTTAGGGGAGTTTGGTGAAGATGAGCGTGGTTATCAGCTTGAGAGTGTAGAGTGTGTAATGGATGGTAAACTTGAAGAGGTAGCGGAACTCCCAGAGTATAATGGAACAGTTATCTATCAGGTAAATCCTGTATTGCAGTTCAATAGCTTTACAAACAAAACGAAGCAGTTAGAGCGTGATACAACTCTAAGAGGCTCCGCACAGTTTGCAGCAGTAGCGAAGATTAGTGATGGCGATGAGGTAGAGATTAGTTTAGGAGATACAACACAAAAAAGAGTCTTTAAACTAGATGATGAGTTAAAAGGAACAATTGCACTTAACCCTACATTTGATAGCGGTTACGATCATGGCAGTTATAGATTTCTTAAATCCAAAATAGTGAGAGTAGTGTAATGAGTAAAATAGTCATAAACATTGATGGGAAAGAGATTGAGACACAAGAGGGCGAGTATCTTTTAAATGCTGCCCGTGCGAACGATATCTTCATTCCCGCAATATGTTATTTAACGCGTTGTAGTCCAACTCTTGCATGTCGTATATGTCTTGTCGAAGCAGATGGTAAACAGGTTTACGCCTGCAATGCCAAAGCAAAAGATGGAATGAGCATTACTACAAGCACAGAGAGTATTGAAAAAGAGCGTCGCGCTATTATGGAAGTTTACGATGTAAACCATCCACTACAGTGTGGTGTTTGTGACCAATCAGGAGAGTGTGAGCTTCAAAACTATACGCTTGAAATTGGAGTAGATTCACAAAGTTATGCGATCAAAGATGTAGATAGAAGTAGTCATGACTGGGGACATCTTCACTACGATCCAGGTCTCTGTATCGTTTGTGAGCGTTGTGTAACTGCATGCAAAGATATGATCGGTGATAATTCACTCAAGACTACTCCTCGTGGTGCTGATGCAATTGATGCCGAGTTTAAAGAGAGTATGCCAAAAGATGCCTATGCGATGTGGAATAAACTCAACAAATCAGTAATCGGTCTTACCAATGGAACAGATGTTCTTGACTGTACATCATGTGGTGAATGTGCTGCAGTTTGTCCAGTTGGCGCACTTGTAGATACGCATTTTCTATATAAATCAAATGCATGGGAGTTGAAGCAGATCCCAGCAACATGTGGACACTGTTCTGCAGGTTGTCAGATCTCTTATGATGTAAAACATACAAGTATTGAAAATCCCAAAGAGAAGATTTACCGTGTAATGAATGAGTGGAACTATGTTTCACTTTGTGGTGCGGGACGCTATGGATTTGATTATCAAAATGCAGATGTTGTAAAAGATGAAGCAGCATTCAACACGGCACTTGAGGCATTTAAAAAAGCTACCGCGATCGCATTTACTTCTACTATTACAAATGAGGAAGCACTTCTACTGCAGAAGATGAAGAAGAAGTTTGGATACAAACTTATCAACCCCGAAGCAAAAGCATTTCAGACTTTTATGAAAGATTACTCTGAGATTAGCGGTAGAAAACTTTATAGCTCTGACTTAGAGCGTGTGCATACGACTAACTTTATCGTATCAATCGGTTCAGCATTAAAAACTGATAATCCAAATGCTCGTTATGCTCTTAATAACTCTCTTACGGTAAGCAAGGGCGCGGGAATCTACTTTCATCCGGTAGCCGATCCAATTATCGAAGGTCTCGGCAAAGGAGTTATGACCGTAACACATGCTCCACTGCAAGAAGAGATAGCACTCTATCTGTTGCTTGATCTCTTTGGTGATAAAGAACAGATGCCATCTGAAATCAGTGAATATTTAGCATCATTTCACTCTGAAAAAACAGTTACAGTAACTGAAGTAGTTAAAGAAAAAGTTGTTGAAGTCGTTAAAGAAGTAAAAGTGAATGAGGAGACGGGTGAAGAGGAGGAGATTGAAGTAGAAAAATCTAAAATGGTCTCTAAAAAAGTTGAAAAAGAGGTTGTTGTTGATGATAACAAACTTTTAGAGCTTTTAGGTGCAGATGATAAATTTATGGAGACTTTAGAGAAAAACCTTAAGAAAAAAGAGACTTTTGCTCTTATGGTCGGATCGGATCTTTATAGACATCCAAAATCAAAAAATCTTGCACGCTTAGTTGCCCTTGTTGAAAAATATACAAAATTTGAACTTGTAATAATCCCATCTCTTACAAATACACTTGGTGTAAGCCTGATTTGTGATCTTGATGATGAGAGAGACTCTTATACTATTGGTTATAATACAGACGGAGACTTTGTCCTCTCAGCTCTTGGTGATGGTGATTTGGATATGCCGGCAATGAATCAGCAAGAGGGAACATTAACATCTGTTAATAAGCGTGTAAACCCTACAAATGCCGCAATCGGTTATAATGGTTATGAGTTTAATGATATTGCAAATGCACTTGGTTTGAAAGCTGATAATATTATTGACTATACAGCAGAACTTCCAACGATTGTCGGATTTAAGCGTGAGGAGTTTGATAACTTGCCAAATCATTATGAGAATGATGGCACCGAGATGCGTGGCTATGTGTTAGAAAATGTAGCAGTTGCGCCTTCTGGTGACGAAAGTGTAGATAAATTCAGCGATGACAAGCTTGAAGGTAGTATAATCTACTTGGCTAATCCTGTGAGACAGTTTACCCCGTTTACACATAAAACGACTGAGCTTGATGAGGTAAGCGGTATCTATATGAGTGAAGAATTCTTGTCAAATTCTGATTTTAATGAGGGTGATACTGTAAAAATTGCAACTGATAATGGCGAATTAATCGCAAATGTAGTCAGTGATAACAAAATAAAAGGTTCAACTGTAGTACTTCCTACTTTTGATAAAAATCTAAACTCAGAGGCTCTCTTTAGCGGATATCGCTTTAGTACAGCTTCGATAGAAAAGGTGTAATATATGGACAGTGCATATTTAATTGAAACGATAATCAAAGTCGTTGTAATTCTACTTATATTTTCAGCTTTAGCTGGTATTGGTACATATTTTGAGCGTAAGATTCTTGCATTTATGCAACGCCGTTTAGGACCAATGAATGTTGGGCCGTACGGACTTTTACAAGTTGCAGCAGATGGTATCAAACTCTTTACAAAAGAGGATATTATTCCTACGAATGTAGTTACTCCTATCTTTAAGATTGCACCTGTAATTACTGCGGCTACAGCGTTTATGGCTGCAGCTGCAATTCCTTTCTTGCCACCATTTGAGGTTTTTGGATATGAAGTACATCCAATCGTAGCTGATGTGAACATTGGTATTTTATATGTTTTAGGTATGATGGCGGTAGGGTTTTACGGTCCGCTTCTTGGCGGTATGGCATCAGCAAACAAATTCTCTTTACTTTCAGCCGCGCGTACTGCTGCAGTGTTTATCTCATATGAGGTTGTAACAGGACTCTCCCTGCTTGCTCCTATTATGATGGTAGGTTCATTATCACTTATTGATTTCAATGAGTATCAAGCCGGTGGTATCGGCGATTGGATTGTATGGTCACAACCTGTAGCATTTATTCTTTTTTGGATCTCTGCTTTTGCTGAAACCGGTCGTACACCATTTCACCTGATTGCAAATGACCACGAGATTATCGATGGTTTTGGCACTGAGTATTCTGGTATGAGATGGGGTCTTTTCTTCATTGGAGAGTATGCAAATATGTTCTTTATCTCATTTGTAATTCCTTTAATCTTCTTAGGAGGTTATGGTGATGGTTCATTGTTTGGGGCGCTTGGTCTTCTTGGAAAAATGTCGTTTTTCTTCTTTTTCTTTTTATGGACAAGAGCTGCGTGGCCAGATGTAAGACCTGACCAGTTAATGTGGTTATGTTGGAAAATACTTATGCCAATAGCGGTGATTAATGTTGTAATCACTGGCTTTGTGATGATGTTTTAAGGGGATATGAATGAGTTTAGAAGCATTTAACAATAGAAATGTAGCAGAAGGTGATTACTTTCTTGTTGCCATAGAGGAGTATCCGACAACAGGTTGGGATAAGTTTAAGCGTGTAGTAAAGAGAACTTTCAAGGGAGAGCTTTTTGTAGGTCTTTGGGTAGTGTTGCGTGAGATGATTCGTTTTGATATCCATACTGTTCAATATCCTCAAGAGAAGATGCCAATTGGCCCAAGGTACCGTGCTGTGCATCAGATGAAAAGACTTTGGGAGTCTAATACTGAGCGATGTATCGGTTGCGGACTCTGTGAGAAGATCTGTATCTCTGATTGTATTAGAATGGATACTAAAATTGATGAAAACTCTCGCAAAGAGGTAACAGAGTACACAATCAATCTTGGTCGCTGTATCTTCTGTGGTTATTGTGCAGAGGTTTGTCCCGAACTTGCAATTACTCACAGTGGAGAGTATGAGAATGCAAGTGAGCAGAGAGAGCACTTCATTATCTATGAAGATATGTTAACACCGATTGATAAAATGAAAGCTGGAAAACAGCTTGAATTTGAAGGTTTTGGTGCCATCACACCACATGAAGACGAGCGTGTTAAGAAGACACCTCTAGCATATTAAGGAGTATGAATTATGTTTGAAGCAGTAGCGTTTTACTTGTTTGCATTTTTAACGATTGCGATGTTTTTTATAACAGTGACTACATCGCAAGCGTTATATGCATTAACCGCATTGGCAGCGGGAATGATTTTTATATCGGCATTTTTCTTTATCCTTGGTGCTGATTTTTTAGGTGTGATACAGATTATCGTCTATACAGGTGCCGTAATGGCTCTTTATGCCTTTGGTATGATGTTTTTTGATACGACACGCAAGGTTAAAGAGAAGAGGGGAAACAGATATATTATCGTTGGACTTTCAACTCTTACGGCAGTTTTGATTGTTGTGATTTTCGCAGCTCCTATGGTAAGCAAAAATATTGTAGCACTTTATCCTGTGATTGAAGATGCCGGAAATATACAGCTTGTAGGCGTGATTCTTTTTACAAAATACCTTATTCCATTTGAGGTTGCGGCAATTATGCTACTTGTGGCAATGGTTGCAGGAATTGTACTAGCCGGCAAGAAGATGGATATCTCTCTCACACTTATGAGTTCTGAAGAGATTAAAAAAGAAGAAAATAAAAAGGTGCTTTCATGATGGAAATAGGTTTAAATCATTATCTTGTTCTATCCACGATTCTCTTTGCAATAGGTCTCGCAGGTGTAATAAAGAGAAAAAACTTGCTTTTATTGTTTTTCGCAACCGAGATTTTACTAAACTCTGTAAATATCGCCTTTGCCGCTATTTCACACTATTATGGTGACTTAACCGGTCAAATGTTTGCATTTTTCATAATTGCAATCGCTGCCTCAGAAGTTGCTGTAGGGCTTGGTCTATTAATTGTATGGTATAAGCGTCATGGAAATATCGACCTAGAAACCATGAAAAGTATGAGAGGATAAGCCATGGAAACATTATTATATATAGCACTTTTTGCACCACTTGTTAGTTCAATGTTTTCTGCGTTATTTACAACAACGCCAAAGAAAACATTTGTTGGTGTAATTGCTTCACTATTAATCTTTACTTCTTTTGTAAGCACTAGTTTGCTCTTGGCATCGATTGTGATTAATGGCAATGAATCTGTTCATGTTGAGATGATGACATGGATGGCGACCGGGAATTTATATATTCCTTTTGGGTTTATTGTTGATAAAGTATCAGTTACTATGATGATGGTCGTAACACTTGTTTCTACCATTGTTCATATCTACTCTATCGGCTACATGGATCACGATAAGAGCTTTAATAGATTCTTTGCATGGTTGTCGGCATTTGTTTTTTCAATGATGGTTCTTGTTATGAGTGATAACTATGCCGGTCTTTTTATCGGCTGGGAAGGTGTTGGTCTTTGCTCTTGGGGGCTTATTGGATTCTGGTTTCACAAAGAGAGCGCTACATGGGCAGCAAATGAGGCATTTATCATGAATCGTATCGCTGACCTTGGAATGTTGATCGGTATCTTTTTGGTATATTGGAATACAGGTACGCTTCAGTATGAAGGTGCATTTGAAGTATTTAAAACATTGGATCCTGCTACATTAACTTGGATCGGTATCTTCTTGTTTATCGGTGCGATGGGTAAATCGGCACAGTTTCCACTCCACACATGGCTTGCAGATGCAATGGAGGGCCCTACCCCAGTATCGGCCCTTATTCACGCAGCAACAATGGTAACAGCAGGTGTATATCTTGTTATTCGTTCAAATGAGCTTTATAGCTTGATCCCTAATGTTGGTCTATTTATCGCTTCGCTTGGTGCATTTGTTGCACTCTTTGCGGCATCTATGGCACTTGTTAATCGTGATATGAAACGCATCATCGCATACTCTACGCTTTCACAGTTAGGATATATGTTCGCAGCAGCCGGTCTTGGTGCATACTGGGTGGCACTTTTCCACCTTGTGGCTCACGCATTCTTTAAAGCACTTTTATTTCTTGGTGCCGGTAATGTAATGCACGCTATGCATGATGAGCTTGATCCATTTAAAATGGGTGGACTAAAGAAAGTGATGAAGTGGACTTGGATTATGATGACTATTGCCTCTTTGGCATTAGCAGGAATCTTTCCATTTGCAGGTTTTTTCTCAAAAGATACAATTTTAGAAGCAGCATTTGCAGAACATCATTTTGTAATTTATGGAGTACTTCTTTTTACCGCAGGTTTGACGGCATTTTATTCATTTAGACTTGTAGCGCTCATCTTCCATGGTGAAGAGCGTTATAAAATCTTTGGCATTTCTCCACATGAAGCATATAGATTTATGCTTGTTGCGATGAGCCCGCTTTTAATTCTTGCAATGATTGCAGGTGTGCTTCAAGAGCCGTTCTTTCATATGATTGAAGAGATTTTGTCAGCACATGAGTACCATATCCATTCACATACTACACTTTGGATTATGTTAGTTGGAACACAAGTTTTCGTTGCTTTAGCGATTCTTTATGCATATAAAAAATATGCAAATGCATTTATTAAGGTACCAGACGGTACAAGTGCAATTGAAAACTCATTTGTATATAAATTTTTATATAATCAGTACTATATTCCTTATTTCTATGAAGAGTATCTTGTAAAACCATATAGAGAGCTCTCTGATATATTCTGGAATAAAGTCGATATGAAAATTCTTGATGCAAGTGTTGATGGAATCGCAGGCATCATCTATGGTACCGGTGAAAAAACAAGAGCAATGCAGAGCGGTAACCTCTCTGTGATGTTAAGATGGATGGTAGTTGGTTTTGTGGTACTACTTTCATTAGCTGTAGTTTTTGGACTTACGGCAAGATATTCTGAAAATATCACGGTGATATTTTCAGGTTTAGGAGCTATGTAAATGTTAGATCATATTTTATCGATTTTAATTTTCTTTCCAGCAATAGCAGCTGTGTTTGGTTTTATGATTCAAAAAGATAGTATTCGTGCCTACGGTATTAGTGTGGCAACTATTGAGTTTGGATTGTCACTGTGGTTATGGTTTACATTTGATGGAAATGTTTCCGGAATGCAGTTTATGGAGAATCTTCCGTTAGTACCGTCTTTTGGTGTTAACTACATCTTGGGGGTAGATGGAATCTCTCTGTTTATTATTGTACTTGCAGCATTCTTTACGATGATAGGTATAGCATCACTTACTGAGACCCCTAATGAAAAGAATATGATTATCACAATTTTGTTCTTACAGATGACGATGGCAGGTGTATTTGCCGCATTAGATGCGATTGTGTTTTATGTGTTTTGGGAGCTCTCCCTTGTTCCAATGCTTTATATTATTGGTGCATGGGGTGGACCACTTCGTATATATGCGTCGATTAAGTTCTTCCTCTATACATTTGCAGGTTCACTTGTAATGCTTGTCGGTATGCTTTTTATGGCATACTTTTTCTATCAAGCAACAGGCACATGGTCTTTTGCACTGCTTGATTGGTACAGACTGATTTTACCAGAAACATTGCAATTGTGGCTATTTGCAGCTTTTTTTATCGGTTTTGCTATCAAGGTTCCAATGTTTCCGTTCCATACATGGTTGCCATATGCGCATGGTCAAGCACCGACTATAGGTTCTGTGATACTTGCGGCGATTCTACTTAAAATGGGTACATATGCATTTATCCGTTTTTCATTGCCACTATTTCCGGATGCTTCCGCAGCATTTATGGTTCCAATCGCTGTAATTACGATCATTATGATTATCTATACTGCGATGATTGCGTACGCACAAAAAGATGTGAAGCAGGTTGTTGCTTATTCGTCAATCTCACATATGGGTGTTATCATTCTCGGTACATTCGCACTTAATGTTGAAGGCATTACAGGTTCAATCTTTTTAATGATTGCTCACGGTGTTGTATCTGGGGCTCTGTTTTTACTTGTAGGTGTTATCTATGATAGACGCCATACAAAACTTATGAGTGAATTTGGTGGGCTTGCACATATTATGCCGAGATATGCAACTATCTTTGGTATCATGTTAATGGCTTCAGTCGGCATGCCGCTTACAATTAACTTTGTTGGTGAGTTCTTATCACTTTTAGGGTTCTATCAACAATCTCACATCTTAACACTATTGGCTGGAACCGCGATTATTGTTGGTGCTATTTATATGTTGTCGGCATACAAAAAAATGTTTTTTGGCGATGTTACAAAAGAGGAGAATAAAAATCTTCCTGATATAAACAAAAGAGAGTTAGTAGCACTCATTCCTCTTTCTGTAATTGCGATCTGGCTAGGTATCTATCCTAAACCGATTCTGGAGCCTATTAACAACTCCGTTGAGGCAGTTGTGCGGTTAATGCATAATAAAGCACAGAGTGAGTTGGCAAAAGAGAGAATCCCCAATCTGGTAAAAGAGAGAGCTTCAGTTATCAAAAAAACTGTTATTGAAGAGGAGGTGCACTAATGTTGTCGCCAATCAATGTTTCAATGGAGTCATTAAACTTAATAACTCTTGCACCAATGCTTATACCGGTAGTCGGTGCGCTGTTAATTTTAATAATAGACATTATTAAAGTCGGTCTGCATAAATCATTATATGTAGTACTTAGCCTTCTGTTTTTGGCAATGGATTTTATTGCCGTAGTAGATTCTAGCGGTGTCTTTATAGCAAATGGCACAACATTTGGTCTTTTTGATGTAATGCTAATAGATGGACTTGCTATTCTTGCAGAGTTTATTATTGTCGGTGCATCAATGCTGTTTATTCCACTAGCAATGACACATAAGCGTTTCCATGAGTTTTCATACCCTGAGTTCTTTGCACTCTTTTTGTTTATGATTGCAGGCTTTCAGTTTATGGTTGCTACTGATAACCTTATTTTAATATTTGTAGGATTAGAGACCTCCTCTTTGGCACTCTATACACTAATAGCTATGCATAACCGTGATAAATCTTTTGAAGCAGCTGTGAAATACTTTACTATGGGTGCATTGGCAGCAGGTTTCTTTAGTTTTGGTGCAATGGTATTTTATATGCTTACCGGTTCTATTGAGATTAATAAAATTGCACTTGTTCTTGCTGCAAATGGATATGCTGATATGGGCTTTGTGCTAATTGGCGTGACATTTTTCTTAGCTGCATTTGGTTTTAAACTTTCACTTATTCCGTTCCATACATGGGCACCTGATGTTTACGAAGGAAGTTCGGCTTCTATGGCTGGGTATATGTCGATCGTTCCAAAAATCGCTGCTTTTGTTGTTGCTATGAGATTTTTTGAATTCTTAGTGCATAGTGGTAATGCATGGCTTGATATAGTGCTTTATATTGTTGTAGTTGTAACAATGACAGCTTCAAATATGTGGGCACTTGTTCAAACTGATGTGAAGCGTATGCTTGCATACTCTTCTATTTCTCACGCAGGTTTTGTAATGGCTGCGATCCTTATTGGAACGACACAGGCAAATACTGCACTATTTTTGTATTGGATTTTGTTTAGTTTTACAAATCTTGGGTCATTCTCTATGCTTTGGATGTCAAGGCAAAAACATCTTCCAGATTATCAGAGTTCAGATCACTCATACAATAAGTTTGCAGGTATGATTAAAACTGCACCGATTGCATCTGTGATTGTAGGACTGTTTATGTTGAGCCTTGCGGGTTTACCGCCATTTGCACTTTTTTGGGGTAAACTCTATATGATATCTTCAGCAGTTGCAGGTGGCTATACGGTTCTCGCACTCATCATGGCACTCAACTCTGCAATCGCAGGCTACTACTACTTAAAACTGATCATCTATATGTTTATGAAAGAGCCGCTTCAAGGGAGTGATAGTTGTGCATATGCTACAAATATAACACTAGCATTGAAAACTATTGTCGGTATAGCAGCGATAGGAACTATATTTGCTTTTGTAGCGATAAATCCACTTTTAGAGTTCATTACGGCATTTGTACACAACAGCGGATATTAAATAGACCTAGCTTATTTTAAAGGGGAAGAGCAATTGTTCAAGCATATACTCTTAACCTTTATAGCGCTACAATCTTTTGCATTAGAGATATCAATTGATAGTGCAAAAGACAACTTTGCAAAATACTCCATACTTCATATCACAAGTAAAGAAAATTTTGTCTGTCAAGAAATAAAAGATGATTTCTCTGTTACAAAAGAGATTGTCTGTGCATTTTCAAAAAAACCTTTAAAAGATATTGAAAGTTTACAAAATAACTTTTTTCAAGTGAAAAGTTTTCAAAAAAAAGATACCTATTTTATTTCAATAAAACCTTTTCATAAAATGAAACTCTATGCGGAAATCTTTAATCTAATAGAGGATGACACTCTGTTCTCAGCCGATATTAGTATTGCAAATCGATGGAGTATTATTGGATATAAAGAGAATCTCCCTTTAATAAAAAGCGAAGAGAAGTCGGCTTTAGCAATTAACTTTCCATTTTATTTAGATAAAGAGAAGTTTCCTTATGTAGGAAGTCTTGATTTAAGAGGAAATCCGATACATATTAAAAAAGTAGAAGATGTAACAGAGTATCTTAAGGTCAAAAAGTATTTTGCTACAAAGCGTTATGAAGATGCTTTGGATATAATTAATGATATTTTATCATCTTATCCAAATACTCTTTTTAAATCAGAACTCATTTACTATAAAATAAAAATCTATAACAAAATAAAAGCTTATGAAAATGTCATTAGTAATGCAAAAGAGTTTTTAAGAGAGTACTCTTCAGATGAAAATATTCCTGAAATACTCTCATTAACGGCAAAGGCTTATGCGCAAATCGGAAAAAATGCAGATGCAGATTACTTCTTTGATAGACTCTTTAGTGAGCATAAAGGAGATGTATTTTCGGAATGGGGCTATATCTACAAAGGGGAGATGCTTGAAGCATCGAGTGGAAACACCGAAGCGATTAAGCATTATAAAAAAGCACTCTATGAGACAAAAGATTTGGAGGTGGCTGTTACTGCTGCATATCATCTAGTAGAGATATTTATGGCACACTCACCGAAGAAAGCTGTGAAGTATGCACGCAAAATCATTGCTGCCAAACCAGACTATTTTATGCAAGATCTAAAGAAGTCACAAAAGATAATGAATGGACTTGCTAAATCAGAAGAGTATAAGGTAGCAGCATCTATTGCAGAGGCGATGCTTCAAAGTATGGGTCCTACTTATGATGAGTATGAAGAACTTCTTAGAGACAGAGCACTCTGGCTTGCAAAAACAAAAGATAAAAAGCGCGCTATTGAAGCTTTAAATGATTATATGAAAAAATTTCCGGATCAAAACAATTTTGATGCCATTCAAACTGCAAAAGATAGACTCTTTTTTGATGATAATGATACAAATACGAGCAGAAAGTTGGCGGGGTATGATAAACTCATGAGGGAGTATGCCGGAGACGATATAGCCCAGCGTGCTCTATATGAAAAAGCAAAACTGCTTTTGAAGGAGAAAAATTATGAGTCAGTTCTTAATTTAAAAGATTCACTAGAGGAGCTACAGGAGAAGTATATTGATGTAGAAGATATCATCAGAGAAGCTGCTATGGGATTGATGAAAGTGTCACTCAAACAACAGAATTGTAAAAATATTTTACTCATTGCCAATGATTATAATATCACGCTCTTAGATAGTTGGGATGATGAAATTTACGCATGTGCCATGAAAGGCGGTGATTTCCAACTTTCAAAATCAATCGCATCAAAGAATCTTAACTTTAAAAATATAGATTTAAGAAAAAAATGGCTTTATCGATATATTAAGATTGATTTTGAGATAGGAAACTATAGCAAGGTAGTAGATGCTACAAAAGATTTGATCACTCTCATTGACAATATAAAAGAGTCACCATACAAGGAGATATACAGATACCTTTTTGATGCCTATGAACGCTTAGGAGAAAAAGAAAAGATGATTGATACTATAGCAAAGGTAGAAGAGGTGTTTGGCTTTGACTATAAAGATATAGAGAGATATGTTGCTATGGTCAGTTTGGGAAATGAACTCAAAGATGATAGTATGGGTATAAAATATGCATTAAAAGTCATAGATATTCAAAATCGCTCTCAAACTCACGCACAGACACCATATATTGAATTTACCCTATATAGTGCATATATGAATAAAAATGAATTTAATAAAGCATATAAAACTTTAGTATCGCTTAATAGTGCCAATCTTACCAAGAAGCAAAGAGCAAGGCAAAAGTATCTGCTTGGAGTGATACTAAATAAATTACAAAGAGATAAAGATGCTACAAAGGCATACAGTGAAGCGATAGAAGCTGATTCAAACTCTGCGTGGGCAAAGCTCGCAAAATCGGCTTTAGAGATTTATAACTCTAAACAGTCACTGATACCATAAAGACCTGCATCTTTGTCTGCAAGCCATTTTCCAGCACGAAGTGCACCTTTTGAGAATGTGTTGCGTGAGGTTGCAGTATGGTTGAGCTCAATGAACTCCCCATCATTATAAAAACCTACAGTATGACGACCAACAATATCTCCGCCACGCAGAGCCATAACCGCTATCTCATCTTTTGTTCTTGCATCAATATTGCCATCACGACCACTTACGCGAACTTTGTCGATGTCAAGCCCGCGTCCTCGTGCAGCTGATTCGCTGAGGGTGAGTGCCGTACCGCTTGGTGCATCTTTTTTATGTCTGTGATGCATCTCTAAGATTTCGATATCAAAGCCTTCTAAAGCTGCAGAAGCTTGATATACCAGTCTGTTTAAGAGCGCAACCCCTAAAGACATATTTGTAGCATAGAGTATAGGCATAAGTTTACTTGCTTGCTTTAAGAGGTTCAACTGATGCACATTAAGCCCTGTGGTTCCGATAACTAATGGTTTAGGAGTCTTTATCGCCTCCCTTAAGAGTAGTTCGCAGGCTTCAGGAAGTGAAAAATCAACAATGATATCACTTGCACTTAAAAATGTATGTATGTCAGATGTAACAAGCACGGAAGAATCGATTTGAAAATCGAGAGAGTTTCTAACATAGGCACTGCTTAGACTCATACCGTCAGTAACTTTTAAATCTTCAATAAGCAGTTTTCCAACACGACCGCTTGCCCCAAATATACCCACTTTAATGCTTGCCATTTTTTTCCTTTAGTTTAATAGTTCGTCAACATAGCTAATTGCGGCAATACCTGCAACTGCACCGTCGCCTGCAGCGCTGACAACCTGTTTTGGTGCTTCAATACGCATATCACCTGCAGCAAAGAGACCATGTAGTGATGTTTTCATATTTAAATCAACGATAACCTGCCCCTGTTCATTTACATCACATAAAAATGTACCATCATCTTGGATGAGTGTTTGGTTAATTACATCGTTACCGACAAAAGTAAAGACGCCATGGACTTCAATATCACGAATATTTTCTTTTTTGTCTTTGACTTTAATGCCCGTTACACCCATTGCATCTCCATAGACTTCCTCGGGAGTAGAGTTAAGAATAAGCTCAATTTTCTCATTGCCTTCCACGCGTTTTACTGTATTTGGCGCTGCTCTAAAGGTGTCGCGTCTGTGAATAAGATAAACTTTTGAACAAATCTTTGCTAGGTAAAGTGCCTCTTCAAATGCAGTATCGCCGCCACCGATAACGGCTACCTCCTTGTTTTTGTAAAAAAATCCGTCACATGTCGCACAGGTACTTACACCTTTTCCGAAAAACTCATCTTCTCCTTTAAATCCTGCACGGCGTGGTGATGAACCTGTGCATACAATTACAGAGTGCGAATGTGTAATGCTCTCATCGCTCATGATAACAGAGAAAATATCCCCATCTTTTCTAATTTGTTTGACTGCAACCATTTTATGTTTAAGCCCAAATTTTTGGCACTGCTTGGGCCATGGTATCATGAGGTCCATCCCTGTGATATCACCTGTGACTCCAGGATAATTTTCTATCTCTGAACTTTGTGTGATTTGTCCACCCGGCATACCTTTCTCAAACATTGTTACACTCTCAAGTCCACCACGAGTTGTATAGAGCCCTGCAGTAAGTCCAGCAGGACCTCCACCAATGATCGCGCAATCTAAAATATTTTTGCTCATATTTTTTTTGCCTCTTTGCTTAATTCATCTAAATTATCAAGTTTGCGTATTGTACTGTCTTGTTTATAAAGAGACTCTTTGATCTTTTTTATAAAGAAAATGGAAGGGGTCTCATAGATATTAAATCGCTGAATGAATTTAAGCGATGTATTTGTCCCAGAGCGTAAAAAAGTTGTTGTTTTTGAGCTTATTCCTATTTTATTATAGTAGTCAATCGCAAGAATAGGGTTGTTTAAATTCAATTTTTCCAATTTTTCCATACTCTCTTTTATGCGAGAGGAGTAGAAGATCACAATGTAGGTCTCTTCTTTTGGTGTGAAGATATCGCTCTTCTCATAAAAAGCCCACTCTTTGAAATCGATAAATTTATATTCAGAAAATTTGTAGTTGAAGTAAGCAAAAGCGCCGGCTATCATAGCAGCACCAAAGAAAGAGGCTAAAAGGGTGGAGAGAGAGAAGAGGTTTTTGCCTCCTTTTCTTGCCACCTTCTAATACCTAAAATTACGCTAAAAGATCGTCGAGTTTCTGGGCAAATGCATCTTTGGAAGCCGCACCAACCATTTGATCTACCGACTCACCGTTTTTAAAGAACATTACCGTTGGAATAGAGCGGATACCAAATTTTACAGCAATCTCTTGCTCCTCATCAGTATTTACTTTGCAGATTTTTGCTTTTCCGTCATAATCTTCAGCTAACTCTTCGATAACCGGAGCAATCATACGACAAGGACCGCACCATGGAGCCCAAAAGTCCACTAGTACCACACCCTCTGCAAGTGTTGCTTCAAAGTTGTCAGCGGTTAATTCAATATATTTACCCATTAGGATTTCCTTTTTTTTACATTTATTATTTTAAAGTATTATACAAGCGAAATTATTAATTATAACTTTAAATATATTTATAGAAATTATTTGTATAGTTTCGTCAAATTAACAGACAAAGAGAAGCAATTAACGGTAAGGCATTATGCCCATATTAGAGGGCTAAAAATTTTCTTTCTCTGTTGACAAAATAGGCACACTCTCGATAGCCCACATCTTTTACCATTTTGATGACCGCATCACTATGGAGTCCGACCTGTTCCGGCTTATGGGCATCTGATGAGAGTGTGATGGGAATATCAAGTGCATAGGATTGCGTGAGAAGCTCTAGCGACGGATAGGCTTCGGCTACGGGTTTTCTGTATCCTGCAACATTGATCTCTAAAACCATATCACTCTCTTTAATAGCCAAAAGAGCATCTTTGGCAAGTTGAGCAATCTCTTTTGTCGGCATAAAATTAAAAACTTTAATAAGGTCTAAGTGTCCTACAATATCAAAAAGTTTGCTTTTGGCCATTGTCTCAATAGTGTCAAAATATTTCTGCCATACTTCATTGACATCCCGCTCTCTCCACTTTCCGATAAATTCTGGATTATCAAAGCCCCATCCCTCAATAAAGTGTACAGATCCAATAAGATAATCGACATTAGCCTTAAGCACTCTTTTGTCTATATGTTCAGGAAGATAGTCAACCTCATAGCCTAAAAGGATTTTGATCTTCTCTTTATACTTCTCTTTCGCATCTCTTATTTGTGTCTCATACTGTTGCATATCTTCAAACTTCATGCGATAAGCTGGATCAAAATCCATAGGAGCATGGTCGGAAAAACCGAAAATTTTTGTACCCTTTTTAATAGCTGCCTCAATATACTCTTCTATTTCTCCTTGGGCATGATTACAAAGCGGTGTGTGGTTATGCAGATCTATTATCATTTTTCTCTCAGATTTTTATATATTTTATGCTATTATAGTGATATTTAATAAATCAGCCCAATTTGGACGATGGAGAACTTTATGACGCAAGAAGAATTAGATGCATTTATAAAGGGTGATATAAATATAGATGAACTTTCTGATGAGCAATTATTGCAAGAAGACTCTACTGCTCTTGAAGATAAAATAAAATCAGCTAAATTGCCACTTCCTGCGACTAATGAGAACAAAATAGTCCATCAACTTGACGATGTAATAAAAGAGTCCGAAGAGAAGGCAAGCAAGATTTTCGACTCTATTGAGATAATCAGTAATGATTTGATGGAGAAAGAGAAGTCATTAACAACTGTTCTTACGGCATTTAATGCAAATATAGAGCTCTTTGAGAAATTAACAGCAAAATTTCCTGATATTGAAACTTTTAAAAAACAGTTAGAGCTAAATAAACAAGCAGTTGAAGATACAAACAGTACGATTGAAACACTGCAAAACAGTGGTGATTCAATTGTGACAGTTATGGATATTATGCAATATCAAGATATTCACAGACAGAAAATAGAGCGTGTTATCAATGTTATGCGTACTTTGTCAAAATATATGAACACTCTCTTTGAGAGTAAAATCAATGATGAAAAGCGTGTCTCTTCGGCAACACACATTGCAGGCGATACAGATAATGATGTAGCCTTGCGTGAAGATATTGAAGCACTTCTTGCGCAGTTTGGAAAATAATGGGTACAAAAGTCGAATTACTCTCCCCGGCAGGGACACTAGAAAAACTAAAAATTGCTTTTGACTATGGTGCTGATGCTGTTTATGGTGGCGTGAGCCATTTTTCACTTCGTATTCGTTCAGGAAAAGAGTTTACTTTTGAAGATTTTGAAGCAGGCATTAAATATGCTCATAAACGCGGTAAAAAAGTCTATGCTACGATTAATGGCTTTCCATTTAACTCACAGTTAAATCTTCTAAAAAAACATATCTTGAAGATGGCAGCATTGCAACCAGATGCTTTTATTGTAGCAACACCGGGTGTATTAAAGCTCGCTCATGAACTAGTGCCTGACATGCCGCTCCATCTCTCCACGCAAGCCAATGTTATGAATGTATTAGACGCAAAAGTCTATTGTGATATGGGTGCTACAAGAATTATCACGGCACGCGAGATATCGCTCAAGGACTTAAAAGCAATCAAAGAGGAGTTGCCAGATTTGGAGCTTGAGGTTTTTGTGCATGGTTCAATGTGTTTTGCATACTCTGGGCGATGTCTTATCTCAACACTGCAAAGCGGTCGCGTGCCAAATCGTGGAAGTTGTGCAAATGATTGCCGTTTTCCATATGAGATATATGCTGCAAATCCTGAGACAGGCACACTCTTTAAGCTAGAAGAGGAGAAGGGTATAGGGACTTACATTATGAACTCAAAAGATTTGAACTTGGCTTCGCATATGCAAGAGATCTTAGACTCCGGCGTGGTCGATAGCGTAAAGATAGAAGGCCGTACCAAAACAGCATACTATGCAGCTGTCACTGCAAAAGCTTACAGAATGGCCATAGATGATTATTATGCCGATAAGTTAGATAGTACAAAGTATCAGTATGAGCTTGAATCACTTCAAAACCGTGGATATACGGATGCTTATCTTGTTTCGCGTCCTTTTGAGAAGCATGACACGCAGTCACTTGATTTTACCATGCAGTTTGGAACGCATCAGGTAACAGGTGTGACAAATGAGGCGGGAACACACTATATGTGTAAGTTTACAACGCGTCTTGGTGATGAACTTGAAGTTGTGGCTCCACAAGAGAGCAAGATAGAGCTAGTAGATAATGAGAATGGTAGAACTTATGAAAAAGATGGAAGGCTTTATTTGCAATTTAAGCAATTAAAAGCCGAGAATGGAAAATTTTTAGAAGTGATCCATAGCGGAAATACCAACCCAATTGAGTTGCCCATAAAGTTTCCTGCTTTTACATTTTTTAGAATTTCTTTACACCCTGACACTGAAGCATATCCAAAAAGTTAAAATTTAGCTAAAAAAGTAATAGATATTGAACGAGAGATGGTGTCAAGAGAGAGACTTGAACTCTCGACCTCCGGCTTATGAGACCAGCGCTCTAACCAGCTGAGCTACCTTGACATCGCTTAATTTAAAGTGGAAATTATACAGAAGTTCATCTTAGAGTTTCATAAAAGCACAGAAAGGTTTTATAGTGCTTTTGGAGATGCTTTCATAGTAAAGAAAGTTTCATAAAAATATTTAGAAAAGTTTAGTCACTTAGACTAAGAGTATTGACATATTCTCTTTTTTTTTGTATTATCACATTTGTAATTTAAAAAAATTAGGAGGATAATTAAATGCGTTTCAAACCACTAGGCGAGAGAATATTAGCAGAGAGAGTCGAAGAGACAAACAAAACTGCAAGTGGGATTATCATCCCTGACAATGCGAAGGAAAAACCTTTACAGGCAAAAGTAGTCGCAGTATCAAACGAGGTTGCAGATCTAAAAGAGGGTGATGTTGTTGTATTTGGCAAATACTCCGGAGTTGAACTTACACTTGAAGATGGAGAGTATTTAGTGCTTGATACATCAGACATTCTTGGCGTAATCGCATAACATTGACAACTATAAATTTTTAAGGAGATAATAGATATGGCAAAAGAGATAATTTTTTCAGATAATGCAAGAAATAAATTAGCACGCGGAGTTGAGAAACTTACAGATGCGGTAAAAGTAACAATGGGACCACGCGGTCGCAATGTTTTGATCCAAAAATCTTATGGAAGTCCTATAATTACAAAAGATGGTGTTTCTGTTGCTCGAGAGATCGAACTTGCTGACAAACTAGAAGATATGGGCGCACAACTTGTAAAAGAGGTAGCGTCCAACACTGCTGATGAAGCTGGTGATGGAACAACAACCGCAACAGTTTTAGCGAATGCTATCTTTCGTGAGGGTCTTAGAAATATCACCGCAGGTGCAAATCCTGTTGAGGTAAAACGCGGAATGGATAAAGCGTGCGAAGCGATTTTAGAGAATCTAAAAGCAAGTGCAAAAACAATTAAAGATAAAAGTGAAATTGCACAAGTTGCTACAATCTCTGCGAACTCTGATGCACAGATCGGTGAGATGATCGCTGAGGCTATGGAAAAAGTCGGTCAAGATGGCGTTATTACCGTTGAGGAAGCAAAAGGTATCGTTGATGAGCTCAATGTAGTTGAGGGTATGCAGTTTGATCGTGGTTATTTAAGTCCTTATTTTATCACAAACACTGAAAAGATGACAGCTGAGATTGAAAATCCTTGGATTTTGCTTGCCGATAGCAAAATCGCATCTTTAAAAGATCTACTTCCAGTGTTGGAACAAGTGCAAAAAACAAACCGTCCACTTTTAATCATCGCTGAAGATGTAGAGGGTGAAGCACTCTCAACTCTAGTTGTAAATAAACTTCGTGGCGTGTTAAATATCTCTGCTGTTAAAGCACCTGGTTTTGGTGACAGAAGAAAAGCGATGCTCCAAGATATTGCAATCCTTACAGGTGGTAATGTAATCTCTGAAGAGATAGGACATACACTAGAGGGCACAACTATTGATATGCTTGGTCAAGCTGCTCGTGTAGTCATTGACAAAGACAATACCGTTATCGTTGATGGTACAGGAAGTAAAGAGGCAGTTGGAGATCGAATCAAAGAGATTAGAACTCAAATGGAGACAACTACAAGCGAATATGACAAAGAGAAACTTCAAGAGCGTCTTGCAAAACTTGCTGGCGGTGTAGCAGTTATCAAAGTGGGTGCTGCAACTGAGACAGAGATGAAAGAGAAAAAAGATCGTGTTGATGATGCGCTTTCTGCAACAAAAGCTGCTGTTGAAGAGGGAATCGTTATCGGTGGTGGTGCTGCACTTGTTCGCGCTGCTGCAAAAGTTAGCATCTCTGACTTGGAAGGTGACCATAAAATTGGTGCCGAGATCATCTTGCGTGCTGTAAAAGCTCCGTTAAAACAGATTGCAGAAAATGCTGGATATGATACCGGTGTTATTGTTAATGCGATTGAGAATGCCGATAGTAAAACTGTTGGTTTCAATGCAGCAACCGGTGAATATGTAGATATGTTTGAAGCAGGAATTATCGACCCACTAAAAGTTGAGCGTGTTGCACTTACAAATGCTACATCAGTTTCAAGCCTACTTCTTACAACAGAAGCAGCAATCTTTGAGATTCCGAAAGAGGAAACCGCTGCACCAGATATGGGAGCAGGTATGCCTCCGCAAATGGGAATGCCAGGTATGATGTAACTATCAAAAGTGGTGGCACAAAAAGCATCGTGTTTATCGATGCTTTTCAAGCCCCATACTGCCGAGTTGAACTTAAGCTCTCAACTCCCCCCCCCTTTTTTTTAAAAAAAAAGAGTAAAATAGCGACTTATTAATGGTTTAAAATAAATACACCTCTTGGTGGATATAACCCAGACTAGGCAGTCCTAATCGAAAAAGATAATGAAGTGAAGCTCTGACCCGGATATAGAAATAGAGAAATAAGAACATAAGGGGAAATATCGTAAAATAGGGGAATAAAAAGCGAAAAACTGAACCATAACACAAACAGTTTTAAATTTTTCTATAGAGTCTACAAATGAGCGATTGACACCAAGGTCAGGAGAGATCTTATTTGGTGAGTATCTTAAAGCCATAGGTGTTGACAGACTATGTGACTCCTATCTTCCACAATCCAAAAGTAATCGAGGTTACGCACCTTCTACATTTATCCAAGCCCTACTCCTGATGTTATACAGTGGCGGTAAGTCACTTGATGATGTCTGAGTGATTCAAGAAGATCACGCAATGCGTGAAGTCTTGAATATGAGATCCATACCTACCGCAGGAGCTATTGGCAAATGACTCAAACGTTTAGGACTTATGGGTGTGTATGGTTCGGAAAGTATCAACAGACACTTACTTCAACGCCATATCAATGGAGGCTTCATCATTCATAGTGAATTTAGAAGTGGCAATATAGCACCTGCTGATACTAACCTTGAGTCTGTAAAACGCTGTATTGCTCAATTGCCTACAACACGGACATCAGCCTATATCAGAGCAGATTCAGCTTCTTACCAACATAGACTCTTCGACTACTGTGATAAGCATGGGATCATCTATACTGTTGGTGCTCATCTAGACAGCAGTGTATGGGAAAGTATCAAAGAGATAAAGCAGTGGCGGAGTTCATTCATACCATGAATGAGGGTAAAAATGCTTTTAGACTCATCGCCATCAAAAAGAAGATCACACCCATACTGCCTACACTTGAAGAGATGTTGAGTGAAGAAGAAAAACTGCAATACGCAAGAGAACACTATAGTGTCATCGCCACCAACTCGGATGAAGAGATAGAAGATGTTGTCAGGTTCTATCGTCAACGTGGAGATGCAAGTGAAAATCGTATCAAAGAGTTGAAAAATGGATTCAATCTAAAGTATCTGCCAACATTAGACTTCACTGCCAATGCCTTTTACTTCCAGATAAGCGTACTGGACTACAACTTGTTTGTTCTCTTTCTGTTTCTAAGTAACTACTACGAAATCAACTTAGAAAATTGTACCTAAAATAGGCACATTTTCATAGTCCAAAAGAAGCAAAAAAAAGAATGGTCTTTAATTGCTTGGTGTTGCTTTGCTATCTTATGTGTATCATGCGCTTGACTTTTGGATACAAACGTTCCGCTCTTGTATGAGCTTCATCAATTGCTTCGCTTTTCCCCTCTGATATGAGCGGTATTTCCTTTAGAAGCTTTGGTTTTTTATATCTTTAATGTCGTAAATTTCAGCAATAAAGTGTTGCAAATCTAATCTCCTTTTGTTCCAAAAAGGTAGTGTAAAATAATTTCTGTAAATTCCAAATTAACTATGATTATAAAAAAATAAAAAGGATCATAGAGATGGAATTACAAGGTAAAAAGATAGAGTTTGATTTAGAGGAGTTTGTAC
>JANEIH010000088.1 GCA_024513425.1 Sulfurimonas sp.
CAATACCTTTTCCTGCTTTGAGTTGTGCAGCAAACTCTGCAACATCTATTTCCATCTTCATCTGTTCTTCCTTCTGTGTTCAATATTTTATCTAATTGACACAGAATTGTTTACAGTCCCTAAGTATATCACATATTTTTCAATCTTTTCGGGATTTTATTAACATATTTAACATTCTCTTGAAAATATCGGTCTTGTATTTATTCAAATACCAATGTATATTTCACATTTCTTCCGGCCGTACCCTCTATTTGCTTAAGATATTTTAATGAAACAAGTTTTTGTATATCTCTTACGGCAGTAGGTTTGGAGGTTTTTGTCATACTCATATATTTTTTTGTACTCAGCCCTCCTGCAAACTCCCCTTTTGGATATTCCAAGAGTTTGTTGAGCACTTTAATCTGTCTGCTATTTAACTCTTCAGAGTCAACCCTATTCCAAAACTTCGCTCTTTGAACAACTATATCGACTTTTTTGAGTCCCATATCTATAGATGTTGCCAATATCTGTATATGCCACATAATCCACTCGGTAAAGTCATATTCTTTGTTGTAAAAAAGATTTTGGGAATGCTCAAGTGTATTGTAATAACCCTTTTTATCCAACTGAATGGCAGATGATATAGAAAAATATTTCGAAGAGAGAGACAACTCTTTTGAGAGAATATAATCGGCGATCACTCTAGCAATTCTGCCATTACCATCATCATAAGGGTGGATACTTACAAACCAAAGATGCGCTTTAGCGCTTTTTATATAGACATTTTCTCTACTGTTATTGATATAATCAAGTAGCTTGTTAATATCCTCCTTAATTCTTTTAGCAGGTAAAGCACGATAATGGACTTTCTCCTTGCCATATACACCTGATACTACTTCCATATCATCATAATTACGGAACTCACCTACAGCAATCTTATGCAAATGTGAGGAGTATCCTCCATTGAAGAGTGCAGCATGCCATTTATGCAGTCTCTCGATGCTAAGAGGTTCATGATTTGATGTACTATCTAAAAGAAGCGATGTAAGTGCATCTGTGTGGTGGGTTGAGCTGTCTTTACCAAGATCAAAGTTTGCATCGAGTCGTTTACGAACGGATGAGCGGACACTCTCGTAGTTGAGATGTTCACCCTCTATGGCATTGTTTGCTATGATCTCTTCTGTGACGGTATCTATTGCTATGGTGCTTTCTTTAGCATTATCTAAAATGGAGATAAGTGATGAGAGTTGTCCTATTTTTTGGGAAGTATTATCTATGACATTGATTAAAATATCTGCTTTATAAGGAAAGTCTGGATATCTTGCATCCTCCCATAACCATCTTTTCACTGAGTATTCCTTACTTTGATTCGTTTATTCAGTATAATCGTATCATATTTTTATACGATTAGCAAGTTTAATTGACTCAAAATATTTTTTAGAGAAAGTATTCAAAGATCATATGGACAGCAACCTAAAAAGACTGTTATAAAAAGAAGGATCAGCTTATTATGCGTTACCTTCAGCCTGTTGTTTTTCAAGCTCTTTACGAACCATATCCATATCAAGCTCTTCAACCTGTTTGATAATATCTTTAAGACCTTCTTCTGGTATGACACCAGCTTGTTGAAAGACTGCGATATTTTCTTTTAGAATGACAGTCGTTGGAATAGATCGGATTTGAAAGTGTCCGGCTAGTGCCTGTTGTTCTTCGGTGTTGACTTTACCAAAAACAATCTCTGGATATTCATTAGAGACTTTTTCGT
>JANEIH010000011.1 GCA_024513425.1 Sulfurimonas sp.
TGATCTGTTTTCTTTTGAGCTGTGTAAAGTCAGGCAGATATTTTGATATCTTTTTTAGGATTAACTGTTTAAGCTTTTTCATAAATAATTTTCCTTCTTTTTGGTAAAAAAAGATAACTTATTTTCAGCTAACTCTTTTTTTACTTACTTATAAGAAAATTGCATTTATGATTTGAACTTAGGAGCTCTTTATAGCATAGTTGATATAATTTGTAAGTTTTATAAAATAGCCTTGTATTTTTTGATGTTGTAAGAACAAAATCATACTAAAGAGTGGCTATTTATGGGCCTTAATGCTCAATTTAAGTTTATGGATTTAGTGAAATCTATATGCGAAAGTTGAGTATATTAGATATAATAAGAAAAAATATAGAGGATTACGACTAATATGTTAAATTTAAAAAATCCAAATCTTTATAATAATCGTGAAATATCTTGGCTACAGTTTAACACAAGAGTTTTAAAGCAAGCTCAAGATGACTCACTTCCTCTGTTAGAACGCCTTAAATTTCTTGCAATTTATGGAACAAATCTTGATGAATTTTATATGATTCGTGTTGCAGGGCTTAAAAAACTTTTTGCCGCAGGTATTATTGTCTCTGGACCAGATAAGCTCACGCCACTGCAACAGTTGCGTGAGATTCGATCCTATTTACATCAAGAGCAATTAGTAGTAGAGCATTGCCGTAGTGAGATTCTTAAAGAGCTTGAACCTGAAGGTATTAGTGTAAAGATATATGAAGAGCTTAATAATCAAGAAAAGCATAAAGTAAATCAGTACTTTAATGAAAATATCTATTCTGTTATTATCCCTATTGCTGTAGATGCGACTCACCCTTTCCCACACTTAAACAATCTTAGTTTCGGGCTTATAGTAAAACTGCGTGACAACGACAATGAAAATATTGAGCGTTTTGGTATTATTCGTGTTCCGCGTGTATTGAATCGTTTTGTGGAGCTTGAAGATGGTGTTTATGTTCCTATTGAGAGTGTTGTGGAGAAGCATGTTGATGAACTCTTTCCAGGCTATAGTCTTATTAAGTATGCACCATTTCGTGTAACAAGAAATGCAGACATTGCCATCGAAGAAGAGGAAGCTGATGATTTTATGGAGATACTTGAAGAGGGACTAAAACTTCGCCGTAAAGGAGAAATGGTTCGTTTGGAAGTGGGATCTAATGCTGATGCGGAGATTATTAATTTTATCAATAAACACACTAATGTCTATAAAGATGATATCTACACTTTCCATACATTCTTAAATCTTGCATCGTTGTGGCAGATAGTCTCTAACCGAGATTTTGCACATCTTCTGCTGCCACCATTCAAACCAAAACTTCTACCACCGTTTGATACAAGTGAAGATATCTTTGCAACTTTAGAGAAGCAGGATATCTTTATATACCACCCATATGAGAGCTTTGAACCAGTTGTCAAACTCATCCAAACAGCAGCAAAAGATCTTGATGTCGTATCTATTAAGATGACACTCTATCGTTCCGGAACGAACTCCCCAATAGTTAAAGCCCTTATGGATGCAAGCGAGAGCGGTAAGCAGGTAACTGTTATGGTTGAGCTAAAAGCCCGTTTTGATGAAGAAAATAACCTTATCTGGGCAAAAGCACTAGAAAAATCAGGTGCACATGTTATCTATGGCATTAAAGGCTTTAAGGTTCACGCAAAGGCGGCTCTAATCACGCGTAGAAAAAATGGCAAACTTAAACAATATGCACACTTAGGCACAGGAAACTATAACCCCGGTACGGCAAAAATATATACAGATATGAGCTATATGACAAGTAAAGATGTTATCACAAATGATCTGACTCGTTTTTTCCATTTTTTAACAGGTTTTAGTAAAAAAGGAAAGCTCAACGAACTCTATATGGCACCCTCACAGATAAAACCAAAACTTCTTTCACTTATTCATAATGAAACACGACAGGGTAGCAACGGGCATATTATTGCAAAAGTGAACTCTTTGGTTGATGAAGATGTCATTCGTGCACTCTATAAAGCAAGCCAGGCAGGTGTAAAAGTGGAACTTATTGTTCGGGGCATCTGTTGTTTGAAACCTGGTATTGAAGGCGTGAGTGAGAATATCAGGGTTATCTCCATTTTAGGAAAATATCTTGAACATGCCCGTGCATTTTATTTTAAAAATGATGCTGCACAGGTATATATCTCAAGTGCAGATTGGATGCCAAGAAACTTGGTGCGAAGAATTGAACTTTTAACAGCTGTTAAAGATGAGTCGGCACAACGAAAAATCATTCAAATCCTTAAGCTTCAATGCTCAGACAATCTCCTTGCGCATGAGCTTGAAAATGACGGGTCATATACAAAACTTAAAGCCGATGGAGAAAAAGCAATTAACAACCATAAATTGCTAGAAGATTATGTTAATAAAATTGCAAAAGCAACAAAAAAAGAGACTTCAACCTATGTTCAACAACTTGTAAATCGTCTCTTTGTAGAGAGTTAGGAGAGTATATGCTTCATAAATTTAAAGATATAACGCCGCGTGTAGAAGAAGGCTCATGGATAGCACCATCTGCTGATATTATTGGAGAGGTAACCGTAGGTAAAGATTGTTCCATCTGGTTTGGTTGTGTTATACGCGGAGATGTTCACTATATAAGCATTGGAGATGGAACAAATATTCAAGACCTCTCAATGATCCATGTTACACACTATAAAAATGGTGATAAATCGACTGGAAATCCTACTGTTGTAGGTAATAATGTAACTGTTGGTCATCGAGTAATGTTACATGGATGCACAATAGAAGATGCTTGTCTCATTGGTATGAGTGCAACAATTTTAGATGGTGCAGTTATCGGCAAAGAGAGTATTGTGGGTGCAGGTGCGCTTGTAACAAAAAACAAAGTATTTCCACCGCGAAGTTTAATAGTCGGCAGTCCTGCTAAAGTAGTACGAGAGTTAAGTGACGAAGAGGTAGCAGAGCTTTATGCTTCTGCTAAAAGATATATAGAATTTAAAAAGGATTATGAATAGGGAGCCGATTATTTAATAACTCCTGTGCCTTTATAATTAGCTGAATGATAAATTGTAACACCATTTTTACGGGCATAATACTCTAAAAGGAGTTTTTGTAGCGCCGGTTCTATTGATGGAGCAAACCATGCGTTATTGCTGATTGCTATAAGGTACTTTACATCACCTTGATAGATCTCTTGACAGGTCGCTTCATAACAGATAGCATTTCGAAACTGTACGCCTTTGATAAGGAAATCTGTCGGTTTTGTTGCTGTTGTAAAATCACTTGCACCATTAAAAAAGGTATCATTAACAAATTTTTGTGCAAACTTTGGCAGGGGAATATATTCACCAAAGGGGACTAAAACTAGTTTTTTTGCAATTTCATAAGAGCCGTTTTGAAACATATAAGTCACATTGTAATTTTTTCTGTTTTCTTCTAAAAGTGAACCTGCAACAATTGTAATTTTTTGAGAAAATTTCTCTAAGTTCTCTATGAGTTTTGGTGTTTTGTTCATAAAAAGAGGGAATACCGACTCAGGTAAGACTATGAGATCATAGCCTTCATCGATTGCTTTTTGTATCTTTTGAAACATCGCATAAACTGTTGAATAAAGGTTTTTTCTTTGCCATTTATCCTCTTGTTTTATCTCTGTTTGAATAAGTTTTATCTTAAGAGGTGCATTATATTGCGGAGGGTATCCATAATTGAGTGCTGCAATAAGTAAAATAAGAGGTATATATTTATACTTCTTTGACATAAGCGATGGTAGCGAAAGTGCTAAAAGCATCATAACAAACTGATATTTATAGATACCGATATAGCTATCAATGAAAGGGAGTTCTAGCTGCATCCAGTTCCAGTCTAATGGCTCAAAAAAGCTAAGTCCAAAGAGCAAAAAAGCCCTAATGAGAGCATTGTTTGTAAAATAGAGTGGTAGAAAAAAAAGCAGATAGATAAAACCAAAAGCAACTATAATGACGGGTTCTATATAGTCGACACCCTGATACTTAAAACTGTAGCCTATCCAGTAAAACCAAAGCAGACCGGTAAAAAAACCAAAAACAAGAATAGACTTTTTGGGTAGATGTAAAAGCATTGCAAAGGCAACTAAGCCAAGAGCTGTATTTATGATTTTATAACTCAGCCCAAAATACTCCAAATAGATAAATGCACTGAGTAAAAATGCCGTGAAAATTCCTAGTAAAATCTCTTTTATTAATTTATTCATGATGAAATTGTACACAATTTATAAGTATATTAGTATAAGTTTTGTATAATCTCTACAATTTTAACTAAAGGATATGTCGGTCATGGAAATTATTTCTCAACTATTACCATTTGTATTTTTAATTGCAATTATGTATTTTGTAATTATTCGTCCACAGCAAAAAGAGGCTAAAGCCAAAAAAGAGATGATGGAGTCTCTGAAAAAAGGTGATAAAGTAATTACAAATGGTGGTTTCATTGTTGTTGTTCATAAGGTTGAAGAGAACTTTTTTACTATTAAAATGAACGATGATACAATCGTAAAAATTTTAAAAGACTCCATTGCAAAGAAGTATGAGGATGAGGCTTAATTATAGAATAGTCATCTTTGCATTAGCGATTGTATTTGGGGTAGTTTTTTCTGTCCCATCACTTCTGCAGATGCAAGATGGAAAAAAAATAACTTTAGGTCTTGACCTTCAAGGTGGTCTGCATATGCTTTTGGGTGTAAAAACCGATGAGGCGTTAAAATCTCGCATTAAATCCATCGCTGCAAGTATCAAGCACTTTGCAGATAGAAATGACATCTTAATAGATGGACTGACATTTGATGAAAATAGTGTACGCTTTGAAGTGCTTGACAGTGATGAGATAAAATCATTTAATGAGTTTTCATCTAAAATCGATGGTGCAAAAATTGTAACAAATGGCAGTGTAATTAGTATTTTATTTACACCGCAAGAGATTGAGAAAATCAAAAAACTAGCAATCACGCAGGCAATTGAGACAATCAGAAATAGACTTGACCAGTTTGGACTTTCAGAGCCAATTGTTGCGCGTCAAGGAGAGGAGAAGATTCTTGTAGAACTTGCAGGTATTAAGACTCCCGAAGAGGAACAGCGTGCGCGTGAGCTCATCAGTCGTGCTGCAAAATTAGAGCTTATGGCTGTTGATGAAGATAGAAACGCTCGTGTTTATAATATGAGCGATACAGATGCCGCATTGTATGGTGATGTAATTTTATCGGATGCAAAAAATCCTAAAATCAAATATCTTGTTCATGAGATTCCTATCTTAGATGGCAGTATGCTTACTAATGCAAATGTCGGCTTTGACCAAAATAACCGTCCGGTCATTAACTTTAAACTTAATGCAGAAGGTGCAGAGATGTTCGGCGACTTTACTGGAAAAAATGTCGGCAAACGGCTCGCGATTGTTTTAGATGAGAAGGTTTTTTCAGCTCCAAATATCAATGAGCGTATTGGTGGCGGTGCCGGACAGATATCTGGGAACTATACGGTTTTAGAGGCAAAAGATTTAGCAATTGCACTTCGATCAGGAGCGCTTCTTGCACCGATTTATCTGATGGAGAAACGCTCCGTTGGACCAAGTTTGGGAGCAGATAGTATTAAAGCTTCTATGGTGGCGTTAATCGGTGGTTTTATTTTAGTAATTGTCTTTATGATTATCTACTACCGTATGGCCGGTGTTATTGCAAATATTGCGCTTGTTGCTAATCTTTTTATCCTTTTGGCAGTAATGAGTCTTTTTGGTGCAACATTGACACTTCCTGGTATGGCCGGTATCGTGCTAACTGTCGGTATGGCAGTTGATGCTAATGTAATTATCACCGAGAGAATTCGTGAGCTTATCCATGAAGGTAAATCGATGCACAAAGCTATTGAAGATGGGTATGCAAATGCGATGCGTGCTATTTTAGATGCAAATATTACGACATTAATTGCGTCAATTGTCCTTTATGTGTATGGTACAGGTGCCATTAAAGGTTTTGCCATTACAATGAGTATTGGTATTTTAGCTTCAATGCTTACGGCTATTTTAGGTACGCATGGAATCTATCAGATGCTTGAGTCTAAAATGAACAAAAGTAAAAACTACCGTTTTTGGTTCGGGATTAAAGGATAATTATGGAGTTTTTTAAATATAAACATTCACTAGATTTTATGGGCAAATCAAAAATTGCTATGACAATTTCTATTGTTCTAATTCTTGCTTCGTATGCAATTTTGGCGATAAAGGGTCTTAATTACGGTATTGACTTTGCCGGTGGAACAATTGTTCAGATAAAGTATGATACTAAAGCACCAATCAAAGAGATGCGTGAGCAGTTAAAAGGCAATAAACTTTTTGACAATGCATCTATCACGGAGTTTGGTTCGCCTGATGAGGTTGTTATTCGTATGAAGACAACAACAAAAAATGTAACACAAGATATCGGTGATGTAACGCGTGAAGCTCTTAAAAATACAGGAAATTTTGAGATTCGTCGTGTGGACATTGTCGGTCCAAAAGTTGGAAATGAGTTGAAAGAGAAAGGGCTTATGGCACTTTTTCTCTCTGTTGCTGCAATTTTAGTCTATGTGGCATTTCGATTTGAGTGGCGTTTTGCGATTGCGTCAATCGTAGCATTGATTCATGATGTCTCGATTGCAATGGGTGCCGTGGCACTCTTTAATATCGATGTAAACCTTGATGTTCTTGCTGCGATACTCACACTACTTGGGTATTCACTGAATGATACCATTATTGTGTTTGACCGTATTCGTGAGGGTATAGTGAAGTCCAAAAATGTGAATTTGGCCGAGATTATCAATGAGTCTGTTACAAGAACATTAGCACGCACGACACTGACTTCATTGACAACATTCTTTGTGGTATTTACACTTTTTATGTTTGGTGGTGAGATTATTCATGCTTTTGCATTTACACTTCTTGTGGGTATAATTGTCGGTACATATTCATCAATCTTTGTTGCTTCTCCAATATTGATGCTTTTTGGTTTTGATGTGAAAAAATATCATATAAAATTGGCAGAAAAAGCAAAACATGAAGCTGAAAAAGAGAGAATGAGAGCACAATTTGAATCAGGAGTTATGTAATGGATTGGGGTAAAGTAATTTATGTATTTTTTTCATTGATGAGTTTGACATCAATAGCAGGTTTTTTATATGAAAATACAGCAATTTCATTGTTTGTGGCGGCAAGTGTAAATTTAATCTCGACAATTTTAAAGATCGGGGTAAGAAATTTGCTTTCAGCAGAGCTTTTGGCTTCATCACTTGTAGCAGACTTGCATCTTATTCCTGCATTTGTGTTTTTAGTGATAATTCATAATGCTTCTTGGGCAATTGCGCTCTCGATTGGGGCTCTTATTGCAAATCTATTTTCAATGGGGCTTGTTTATATTGAGAGTTCAAAAACACACGAAGAGTATTAAAAGATTTAAATAAACAGGAATAGTGACCTTGGAATATAGTGCAAAAAATATAGAAAAAAAATGGCAAGAGTATTGGAAAAAAAACGAGAGTTTTGAGCCGAGTGAAGATTTCACGCAAGAGAAAAAATATATCCTTTCAATGTTTCCATTTCCAAGTGGAAGATTGCATATGGGACATGTAAGAAACTACTCAATCTCTGATGCTCTTGCAAGATACCACAGACAGCAAGGCAAAAATGTTCTACATCCAATCGGATTTGACAGTTTTGGTATGCCCGCAGAAAATGCAGCTACCAAAAATGGAAGTCATCCAAAATCTTGGACTTATGACAATATAGACTATATGAAAAACGAATTCTATTCACTTGGTTTCTCATTCTCACGCAAGCGTGAACTGGCAACTTCAGATGAGCTCTATACGAAATTTGAGCAGAGTTTTATTATAGATATGTACACCGCAGGGCTTTTGTATCGTGAAAAAGGGATGCTTAACTGGTGTCCGCATGACCAGACTGTTCTTGCAAATGAACAGGTGATTGATGGGTGCTGTTGGCGCTGTGATACTCCAATAGTGAAAAAAGATATGGATCAGTACTACTTTAAAATTACGAAGTATGCCGATGAACTTTTAGAAGATCTTAAAAAGTTAGGGGATGGTTGGCCAAAACAGGTTCTTACAATGCAGGAGAATTGGATAGGCAAATCGAATGGTTTGGCATTTGATCTCTACTTTGATGAAGCAAGCAAGATAAAACTTGATAGCAGATTTGAGAGCTTTGATGTCTTTACAACGCGTCCAGATACCATCTATGGTGTAAGCTATACAGCTTTAGCTCCTGAGCATGAAATTGTTACGCATATGATCAATAACGGCTTTCTTGATAAGAGTACGGTAATGGCAATCAATACGATGAAAAATACCTCTTCAGTCGATAGACAAAAAGAGAAATCGGGTTTGGCGTTGGGTCTGAGTGTTATACATCCACTTACGGGTAAAAGTATTCCTGTGTGGATAGCAAATTTTGTATTGATGGATTATGGTAGTGGAGCTGTTATGGCGGTACCGGCTCATGATGAGAGAGATTACGATTTTGCCAAGAAGTATGATCTTCCAATCAATCCGGTAATTGAGCCGTACAAGGGTGCGCATGACTTTAGTAAATCAGCATTTACGGAAGTTGGAAAGCTTATAAACTCTGATAAGTTTGATGGTATGAATTCTAAAGAGGTACAGGCTGCAATCATTGAGATGTTTGAGGCAAAAAATCTCGGGGAAAAGAGAACAAACTACAAACTTAAAGATTGGGGTGTAAGCCGTCAGCGTTACTGGGGTGCGCCTACTCCTTTTGTTCGCTGTGACTTGTGTGGTCTTGTGACAGAAAAAAAAGAGAATCTCCCCATCGCACTTCCTGAAGAGATTGAGATTACAGGTGAGGGTAATCCACTTGAAAAACATCCAACTTGGAAATATTGTAAATGTCCTGAGTGTGGTGGAGATGCGACTCGTGAGACAGATACTATGGATACATTTGTCGAATCTAGCTGGTACTTTTTGCGTTTTTGTGCATCACCGCAAAATCAGGACAAAGAGGCATTTTCTGCTAAAGAGATTAAATACTGGATGGGTGTCGATCACTACATTGGTGGAATTGAGCATGCAGTACTTCATTTACTCTATGCACGCTTTTTCACAAAGGTATTTCGTGATTTGGGATACCTTGATTTTGATGAACCTTTTGATAGACTGCTCACGCAAGGGATGGTACTAAAAGATGGCGCTAAAATGTCTAAATCAAAAGGCAATACCGTTGATCCTGATGCCATCATTGACAAGTATGGTGCAGATACTGCCCGTCTTTTTATTCTTTTTGCTGCACCGCCAACACAGGAGTTAGAGTGGAATGATAGTGCTGTTGAGGGTGCATTTCGATTTATCAAACGCTTTTATGAGAGAAGTGCCAATGTAGTTGCGTGTGAGCAAAAACCTAAAATTGAACATACAAGTTTAAAAAAAGAGGAAAAATTTGCTCGTAAAAAAGTTTATGAAGCCTTAAAACGCGCCGAAGAAGTCTATAATGAGCGTTATACATTCAATACGATGATAGCAGGTGTTATGGAGGCGATGAATGCACTTAATGGACAAAGTAATGTTGAAGTATGGAGTGAAGCGTATTGGATTTTGACCTCTATAATGGAACCTGTCATTCCGCATACAGCCTCAGAGATAAGTGAAAAATATTTTAATCTCAAAAACTTTACAAAACAGGAGATTATTGAAGAGGTTTTTATAGAAGAGAGCATCTCTTTCGGCGTTTCTATTAATGGAAAAAAACGCGCAGAGATCGAAATTGCTAGTGATGCTTCAAAAGAGGATATCATAGAAGCTGCAAAAGCTGAAGTCTCTAAGTGGCTTAAAGATAAAGAGATAGTCAAAGAGATCGTTGTTCCTAAAAAACTTGTCAATCTAGTAGTCAAAGGCTAGATTATGAAATTTTTGTTTTCGCTTTTTCTCTTTTCTTTTTTATTATTAGAGTTTAGCGGATGTGGCTATAGACCAAGCTCAAAATATTCTAGAGCAGTTGTTGGAGAGAAAATTAGTACAAATGTTATAATCTCTGCGCAAGATCCCGAAAATACAGTTTTTATCAAAGATGCTGCAGATAAAGCTATTGTTGAGGTTTTTCGTGCCTCTTTGGTTGAAAAGAGATATGCCGATACAAATTTGAGTTTTAGTATCTCTGAACCAAGATATATGCCAATCCAATACAATATAAATGGTTTTGTTGTCGCTTATCGTGCTACAATTACAATGCATATCATACGAGAGACAAAAGGTGTGAAAAAGAACTATAATGCCGTAGGTACTTATGATTTTGCTATTGCTCCAAATGCAGTAATTACAGATCAAGAGAGATTTGATGCTATTAGATACAGTACAAAAAAAGCAATCGCAGCTTTTATGGCACAGGTTTCAGCTGAAGGTTCAAGATAACTCGGGAGAGAGCAATGACAATACAGACGATTATAAACAATGCAATAAAACGACTCAAAGCAGAGGGGAGGCTTTTAACCCCCGACTTTTATGCAGAGGCTTTTTGTAAAGAGGCCGAGCTTGCCAAAATGAGTGTAGAAGATTGTAATCATGTAGAAAAATTTAAAAAAATGCTCTCAAAAGATTTTCAAAAAGATTTGAAAAACTACCGCATCAAGACAATGAGTGAATTTGTCCGTTTTCTTATCTCTACACTCAATCGTACCAATCCCACGCAATGCTCTGATACCTTAAAAGCACAAACAATCTTATGTAAGCGTGCTCTACAGGTTATAACAGTACTGCACAACAAAGAGGCCGCAGAGTTGGCAAAAAATAGTATTGATTTGCTTGAGAATACTCCTACTCTTGAGCAGTTAGATAATTTTCGTCAACGCTGGGTCAATTTTCTTACAACTTATAATGATACTTTTTTACAAAAACTAAAGAGTTTCGGAGATGTTGACAGCAGTGATTTGCAAAAAACAATAGAGAGCCTACAGGTTTTTAAGCTAACAGAGGGTTCGGAGAATGAAACAAGAAATCTACAGAGGATATCTAAGCTCTTGGTTGCATCATTTGTCCCATCTATCGCTTCAAGTGTTGATGATACAATAGCAAATATAAGTGAAAAGATCACAAAAAATCCTGCAATATTAGATGATGACAATATAGAAAAAGAGATAAAATCAGCTATATCATTGCGTATCGCCTTAGATAAAGGGAGCGTTAAAGAGATGGTTGAGTCTATTGACGGCGTTCTTGATAAGCTCTCTTTTCGTCTGATAGATATGATTGAGAGCTCTGATAACTCAAATGCAGAGATTCGGGCTATTAAAAAAGAGTTAGAATCTTATACGGAAGAATCAACCGTCAATTTTAAAGGAACACATAAAAAACTCTTTACAATTGCTGTTGCACTTGAAGAAAATACAGAGCTTTTAAGTAGAGATTTGAAAAATCATAATGAAGATGTAGAAGCACTAAGCAGAAAGATAAAAGAGCTAGAATGTGAACTTGAAGAGGTGAAAAAAGAGTCTAAAGAAGAGTTCTTAACAAAGTTTTATAATAAACGGGCATTTGATAAGTTTTTAGATCTAAAAGAGGCGGAGTATCAGCGTTATAACCGTAACTATGTCATTGCTGTGTTTGCTTTGGATCACTTAAAAAATATCAATAATACTTTTGAGCATGAAGCAGGAGAGGCGGTTTTGACGGCTTTTGCTAAAATACTCAAAAAAGAGGCACGCAATGTTGATATTGTCGGGCGTTTTTGTGGAGAGGAGTTTTTGACACTCCTTAGTGATACAGATACGCAAGGTGGAGTCGCTTTTGCGACTAAAGTTCTAAAGCGTGTGGAAAAAGCCCGTTTTATGTATAAGAAACAACATTTTTCAATTACATCAAGTGCAGGGGTAAGTGAGCGAGCAAAGTATGCCTCCTTGCAAGCAACAATTAATTCTGCAGATGAGTATCTCTATATTGCCAAGAAAAATGGATATAACAAAATAGAGTATAAAAAGTAGTGTTATCTCTATTTCTTGATGCAAAACCTCTTTTTTATGATGCGATAGACTATATGCGTATGCCGCGTGTATATGCACGCATAAAAGAGAGATTTCAGCTTCGAAAAGTTATTCATATCATTGGTACAAACGGTAAAGGGACTACGGGGAGATTTCTAGCAACAGCACTGTATAAATTGGGATACAATACCGGGCACTACACCTCCCCGCATATTGTAGAATTTAATGAGCGTATCTGGTTTAATGGTCATAATATTTCTATGGAGATTTTACAATCTGTTCATCAAGAGCTTTTATCTATTCTCACGCAGGATGAAGCACAGAGATTGAGTTACTTTGAATATACAACACTCCTTGCTATGCTCTTTTTTAGTAAAAGGAGCGATTTTATTATTTTAGAAGCCGGTTTGGGAGGTGAGTATGATGCTACGACTGTTTTTGAAAATATACTTACACTTGTCACTCCTATAGACAAAGATCATGAAGCGTTTTTAGGGGAAAATATCAGTGATATTGCACAAACAAAACTCTCTGCTATTCAAAGCAGTGCAATTCTTGCAAAACAGAGATATAAAGAGGTATATAAAAGCTTGCAGATGATACGGGAGCATAAGAGTATCACTACATATTCGTATGAAGAGTTGCTTGGGCATAAAGATTATAGAGAGATTGAGAACATAGCAAAACATGAGGAACTAGTACCATATCTAGTGCAAAATCTCTCTCTCGCGATAGCGGCCTTAAACTATTTGGAGATTAACTACTCGGCAGAAAACTTTTATAGTGCAAGATTATTTGGAAGATTGAGCGTTTTAGAGAAAAATATTTTAATTGATGTAGGTCATAATGTACTTGCAGCGAAATCAATTTTAGAGAGTTTAAAAGGTAAAAAATATATTTTAATATATAATAGCTATAAAGATAAAAATTACAAAGAGATATTATCGATCTTAAAACCCATAATTTCAAGAGTAGAGTTGATTGATGTTTGTAATGCTCGTGTTGCTAAAAGTACCTTCTTGCAAGAGGCTCTTAAAAAATTAGATATAGAGTATAGTCGCTTTGAGAAGATAGATAAGAAAGAAGAGTATTTGGTATTTGGTTCTTTTAGTGTAGCAGAGGCTTTTTTGAGGGTGTATCATGAATAAACATTTCACTATTACTATTCACGATGATAATGGGGTCAGGCAGTTTAATCTGCATAAATTTGTTAAAAAAGCTTTTTTGTATGCGGGGCTTTTTCTTTTAGTGCTAGGATTTATTGCAATTGTGACAATCTTGTATCTTGATTATCATATCGATACGATGCAGCATAAAAAAGATCTAATAGAGCATGCCAATGAAAGTCTCAAAAAGAAAAACGAACTGTTTAAAGAGATGATGCAAGCAACAAATCAATCACTGCTTGCTAAGAAAAAAGAGTTGAATAAACTCTCTGATTCACTTGCAGAGATTGAGACGCTTATAGGGCTTAAGCCTATTGGGGATGAGTCTTTGCGTGAGCGGGTGAGTATTGCCAAGTTAAACTCTTCGCAAAGAGCAACACTTTTACAACTCATTCCAAGTGGCTCACCGGTTGAGTATCATGGAATTACAAGTAAGTTTGGGTATAGAATTCATCCAATATCACTAAAGCGTGAGTTTCACCGTGGCTTAGATATGAAAGCAAAATCCAATACTCCAGTTTATGCTACAGCCGATGGCATTGTGGAGTGGTCAGGATACCATAAGAGTAGTGGATTTGGAAATCTTGTTATACTAGAGCATACATATGGTTTTAAATCATACTACGGACATTTAAACAAAGTTGTGGTAAAATCCGGTCAATTTGTAAAAAAAGGTGATCTTATAGCATATAGTGGAAATACAGGAATGAGTAATGGCCCGCATTTGCATTATGAAGTGCGTTTTATTCATAGAGTTCTCAATCCGTTCTATTTTATAAACTGGACACAGCAAAACTATAATGAAATATTTCAAAAGGAGAAAAAAGTACCATGGCAATCTTTAATAACAGCGACATCTCGACTAAGAGTAATCCCACAGATTCAAACACGACAATCATCACAGCAGGTGCAAAAATTACCGGAGAAATAGAGCTCTCTTGCGGTCTGTATATTGATGGTGAACTTGATGGCAGTATCAACTCTTCCAAAGAGGTCAATGTTGGAAAAAATGGGCGTATTAAAGGCAACATTACAGCAAACAGAGTTGTCGTTCAGGGTTATGCCGAGGGGAGTATCGAAGCTGAAAGAGTAGAGATAAAAGCAGCCGGTCATATTAATGGTGAGATTACTTCAACTGAGCTAGTTATAGAGTCAAAAGGTGTTTTTGAGGGGAATTCTGTTGTCAAGAACAGCTCCAATCATACCGTCGCAGACAAGACTACTACGGCAAAAAAAGCATAACACGGGAACTAAATGTCTCAAGCTGCACTTTATAACTATTTTAAAAACCCTCATGAAGAGTTTGACATCCTTATATGTGAGGATAGCAAAGAGGTTCATGAGTTAGAAAATGTAGCAAATTTTTTCAACAAAGATGTTGTTACTTTTGTGGATTTTCGTCCATCTTTTGGGGATGATCTACGCTCTTACAAAGAAGAGATCCATGAACTTTTAGCTACTTTACGAAAATATCATGAAGCCGAAAAAAAGCCATTGATAATTTCACCATTGAAAACACTTCTTTTCCCTCTTCCTAAAAAAGAGTTTTTAGACTCAATGAAGCTAGAGTTTGGCAGTGAGATAGATCTGCAAGGTTTTAAAGAGAAGATGCTCTTTTGGGGGTATATTTTTGTAGATATGGTTCAGGTTGCCGGAGAGATATCACACCGTGGAGATATTATAGATATCTTTACACCATCAAGTCAAAATCCTGTTAGAATCTCTCTTTTTGATGCAGAGATAGAGCAGATAAAAGCGTTCGATCTTGATTCACAACGGACAGTGGGCGATGAACTAGACTCCATAGAGATTACAAGTGCATTTTTCTCCTTGAATGAAACAGAGTATATAGAGCTTAATGAACGGATTGAAAAGAGTGAATTTGATGCACTTTCTCGTGACATCGCATCACTTGGTTTTTGGCATCTCCAAGAGATGGCAGAGAACTTTTTAGCAGATAAAAAAGCGATCTTCTCACGCAAGATGGACAGTGCTCTTGTTGATGCCTATGCTATTAATAACCCAACAATCTCACGCAGTGTATTTAATCTTGCGGTATTGCGTGAAAATGAGAGAGTAAGAGAGCTTGTAGTCGCCAATGCGGTACAGCTTATTAAAGTTCATCAAACTAAAAAGATTACACTTATTGCCACAAATGAAGCGACCATAAAACAAGCCGGTATTTATGATACAACAAATATTGAAGTTGTGGAAGCGCCTTATATTTTAAATATTATTACGGATGATGAGATCGTTATATCGCTCAACAAGCCTCAAAAGAAGCGACGCAGAAGAAAAAGCTCAATCTTACTTGATGATTTAAAAGCGGGTGATTATGTTGTTCATGAAGATTATGGTGTTGGAATCTTTGAAAAGATTGAGCAGGCAGAGATCCTAGGCGGAGTAAAAGATTTTATTGTGATTAAGTATATTGGTGACGATAAGATTTTACTCCCGGTTGAAAATCTTGACTATATTGACCGTTACATTGCAGGTGGTGGAAGTGTACCGGTTCTTGATAGGCTTGGCAAGGGAAGTTTTGGAAAGCTCAAAACAAAAGTGCGTAAACGCCTTTTAGAGATTGCCGGAGAGATTGTAAATACTGCAGCCGCAAGGGCTCTGATAAAAGCTCCAAAAATTACACTTACAAAAAAAGAACTTCAAGAGTTTCAGGCACTTGCGGAGTTTGAATATACAGAAGACCAGACGCAGGCGGTCAATGAGATTCTCACGCAGATGAGCTCTGGGCGTATTATGGATAGACTGCTTAGTGGCGATGTTGGTTTTGGAAAGACAGAAATTGCACTTAATACCATCTATGCTGCTTATAAATCAGGCTATCAGTCAGCCTTTATCGTACCAACGACACTCCTCTCGGCACAGCATTTTAGGAGTTTGGATGAGCGTTTTTGTGAGCTTGGAATTCGTTATGTTAAACTTGACAGATTTGTAAGCACGAAAGAGAAAAGTGCTATTGTTGAAGGTTTGGCTAGCGGAGAGATAGATTGTGTAGTCGGTACACATACTCTTTTTGGTCTAAATTTTAAAAAACTAGGTGTTGTTATTATTGATGAGGAGCATAAATTTGGCGTAAAACAAAAAGAGAAGATAAAAGAGCTCTATCATAATGTCCATCTGCTTTTGATGTCGGCAACGCCGATTCCAAGAAGTCTCAATCAGGCGCTTAGCTCTATTAAAACCATGAGTCAACTCTTAACACCGCCGAGTGAACGCCAAGGAGTGCGTACTTTTGTAAAAGAGTATGATGAAAAACTTATCAAAGAGGTTATCTTGCGTGAGCTTCGCCGTGGTGGACAGGTTTTTTATGTCCATAACTCAATTGATTATATGCCCATTAAAATGGGTGAGCTAAAAGCACTGCTTCCAGATTTGAGAATTTTGATGTTGCACTCTAAAATCTCAGCGGTCGAAACAGAAAAAGAGCTTTTGAAGTTTGAAGCAGGCGAGTATGATATGATGATTGCAACATCTATTATTGAGAGTGGCATTCATATGCCAAAGGTAAATACCATCATTGTTGACGGTGCCGATAGATTTGGTATAGCAGATCTACATCAGTTGCGTGGGCGTGTTGGGCGTGGGCATATTGAGGGTTTTTCCTACTTTATAGTTCAAAATAAAGAAGCTCTCACAGATGAAGCGAAAAAACGCCTTTTGGCACTAGAGTCCAACTCCTTTTTAGGTTCAGGCTCAATTCTTGCACACCATGATTTAGAGATTCGCGGTGGCGGGAACTTAATAGGTGATGCACAGAGTGGACATATTAAAAATATTGGCTATTCACTCTATTTGCGTATGCTTGAGGATGCCATTAAAGAGCTTAGCAACACAAAAGAGAGTCAAAAGATAAAAGTAGATATCAAACTGACTATTTCGGCATATATCTCTGATGATGTAGTAGAAGAAGATAGACTTCGTTTGGATATTTATCGCCGTCTTTCACAGTGTGAAGAGAGGGTTGAGATCTATGAGATAGAAGAGGAGGTGATTGACCGTTTTGGTGAGCTCGATATGCCGACAAAGCAGTTTTTTGAGTTAATGCTCATTAAGCTCTTGGCACTTGAAAAGAGGATAAAGTCTATCGGAAACTATGGACAAAGCATCACCTTCACTTATCTCAATGACTCAAAAGAGACAATACAATCAAAGAGCAAAGATGATGATGACATTATCAAAGCAACGCTCTTTTATCTTAGAAACAATAAACCAAAGGCACTATAATGAAAATAGCTTTTATTGGCGATATCGTAGGATCTCCAGGGCGTGATATGCTCAAGATATATTTGAGAAGATTAAGAGAAGAAGAGGGTATAGATTTTGTTATAGCAAACTATGAAAATGCATCGCATGGTTTTGGTTTGACTGCAAAGAACTGCGGTGAGCTTTTTACTTACGGTGTTGATGTGATGACAGGCGGTAATCACTCTTGGGATAAAAAAGATATTCTACCCCTTTTTGAGACCCATGAGGTACTGCGTCCACATAACTACCCTGAGGAGGTTGCAGGAACAGGTTGCAGAGTTTATGATGTCGCAGGTGAGAGGCTTGCCGTACTTAATCTGATGGGGCATTACGGTATGCCGTATGCCGATAATGTTTTTCGCTGCGCACGCAAGAGTGTGAAATGTCTGCGTGAGGATGGAGTGGAAAATATATTTATCGATTTTCACGCAACAGCTACAAGCGAAAAACGGGCAATGATGATGCTTTTAGAGGGAGAGGCAAGTGCTATTATCGGAACACATACACATATTAGCAGTGATGATTTTCAGATTGTGCAGGGAACTGCATATCTCAGTGATATTGGACTTACCGGATGCCGTGATAATGTTATAGGTATGGATAAAAAAGTACCATTAACGCAATTTTTAACAGGAATGAAAGGTCATTTTGATGTCCCAAAAAAGTGTAAAAAAATATTGCAGATTGCCATTATGGAGATAAGTTGTGGGAGTTGCAGATCTGCTTATAAATTAAAAATATTTGATGACAATAGAGTTATTAAAACAGATGCATGGGTCGAAGATTAAATTTTTGACTGGATTATTACTTTTTTTGCCTCAAATAGCTCTATGGCCTTTTGCACCATAGGTTCTTTTGTGATGTCTGTTCCATCCACTTCATCCTGCGTGGAAGGCTCATCACAGTTACTTACACAGCTAGCTACATTTTGTGGATCTTGAGGCTCATGAGAGATGCTCTTTTGCGAACAAGGCACACCTTTGATAGCAGTTTCAAAACCAAAAGTCTCACGTACAAGCTGCTTAATGACACCATAGCCATGTTTGAGTGCTTTTTTGCACTCTTCATCGGCACAACTCTCCCAGGTAAGCAGATTATCACTAAAAGAGATGAAATGAATCTGTTTTTTAAAACACTCTCCAAGCGTTGCGTTTCTATCTGTGATTTTTGCGATGAGTTCTTGAAATATCTCTGAATTGGGATCTGCTTTTTTCTCTTCTTTTTTCTCTGCTTTTGGGATCTCTTCTTGAGGAGCCTCTTGAGGTTTTATCTCTACAGGCGACACTCTCTTTGTTGTCTCTTGCGTGAGGATATTAGGACGAGGAGTATCTTTTTGAAATGACTCTATCATCTGGTCAATCTCATGGATGCGAAGTGCTTCAATCATCTTGAAAAATATCATACTCAACACAAAAGAACCATCTGCATTGATACTAAAGAGATACTTTGATTCGCTTAAAATTCTAAAGAATCTATCAAGAACAAGTGTTGAAAAAAGGGCATCTTGATGATACATCTTCTCTTTTAAAAAGGCGATAAGCTCATCGACTACCATCTCAGATTCATAATCTTCAAGTACTTTGGTATACTCTACAAGTTTTGCATAATCTTTTGCAAAAACAGCATCAAAAAGCTCAGAGATGAATTTTGGATCAACAAGTCCAAGCATATCTGTAACCGTTTGCACATCGATATGATTTTTTGAGTAGATGATGGCTTGATCAAGCAGGGTAAGTGTATCACGCAGACTGCCACCGCCACTTCGTGCTAAAATCTCTAAAGCGTCATGTTCAAAGCCAATAGCTTCAAGATTTAAGATATATACTAAGTGATCTACTATCTTGTTAGTAGCTATACTTTTAAAACGAAAGTGCTGTGTACGGCTGAGAATTGTTGCCGGGAGTTTGAGCGGGTCTGTTGTTGCTAAGATAAACTTGACATATTCAGGTGGCTCTTCAAGGGTTTTTAGCAAGGCATTAAAAGCCTCTTTTGTAAGCATATGGACTTCATCGATGATAAAGATTTTATAGCGTGCGGTGGCCGGTTTGTATTTTGTCTGTTCGATAAGATTTCGAATATCATCAATCTTGCGTGAGGATGCTCCATCCATCTCGACAATATCCATATGGCGTCCCTCTTTTGCCATTATACAGTTTGAACATCTATCGCAAGGTTGATGGCTCATTCCCTCTTCACAAATAAGAGCCTTGGCAAAGATTCGCGCAGTAGAGGTTTTACCGCTTCCTCGTAGCCCTGAGAAGAGATAAGCATGTGAGAGTCTGTTTGCATCAAGAGCAAGAGAGAGAGTTTGAGCGATGGTCTCTTGACCGATAAGTTCATCAAAATTGGATGGTCTATATTTTCTTGCTAGTACTTCATATGCTTCTCTCAATTTTTTGCTCCTCAAATAATAATAAGTAATTTTACCACGAGGTTGTTTAAGTTATGCTATTATGAATTAGAGTTCTTCAAAAGAAGTCTAAATATTAACAAAAATGGAGATATATGTCATTCGACAAACTCGGTTTATCAAAACCATTACTACAAGCTATAAAAGAGCAGGGCTATGTCAGCCCGACACCAATTCAGAAAAAAGCGATTCCCATCATTTTGGATGGCAGAGATATTTTAGCCGGAGCACAGACAGGAACAGGAAAAACAGCAGGATTTACACTGCCACTACTAGAACTTCTCTCACGCAAGAAGATACAAAAAGGTAAACACTACCCAAAGGCACTTATCTTAACGCCGACGCGTGAGCTTGCTGCTCAGGTTGGCAAGAGTGTGGCACTTTATGGAAAACACCTCTCTTTTAAATCAACGGTCATCTTTGGTGGCGTGAAAATCAACCCACAAATCACGCAGCTTAAAAAAGGAGTTGATATTGTCATTGCAACACCGGGGCGACTGCTTGACCATCTCTCACAAAAGACAATAGATTTGCAAAATATTGAGTTTTTAATCTTGGATGAGGCTGATAGAATGCTTGATATGGGATTTATCGATAGTATAAAAAAAGTACTCAAAGTTATACCAAAACAGAAACAGACACTCCTCTTTTCTGCAACATATTCAGATGAGATAAAAAAACTTTCAAATTCACTTCTAAAGTCACCTGCACTTGTTGAAGTTGCGCGTCAAAACAGATCGAGTGAACAGGTTGCCCAATCTGTTTATCATGTTGATAAAGGACGCAAACAAGAGCTTTTGGTTCATCTTATAAATGAAGGAAAATGGCAGCAGGTCTTGGTTTTTACCCGAACAAAACATGGTGCAAATAAGCTTACGGGACAACTTGAAAAAGATGGTATTTCCGCTGTTGCCATTCATGGAAACAAATCACAATCTGCTAGAACAAAAGCATTGGCTAACTTTAAAAAAGGTGATGTTCGTGTACTTGTGGCAACAGATATTGCAGCGCGTGGTATTGACATCGATCAACTGCCTCATGTTGTCAATTATGAGCTACCAAATATAAGTGAAGATTATGTGCATCGAATTGGCAGAACCGGGCGTGCGGGCAATGAGGGTGAAGCACTCTCACTTGTTTGTATTGATGAAGATGACTATCTTAAAAATATAGAAAAGCTTATAAAAAAAGATATTCCAAAAGTGTGGCTTAAAGGTTTTAAACCAGATCCAAGCATAAAAGCCGAGCCAATCAATAGAGGCGGCTCACGCAATAAAACACGAAGTTCACGCAGGAGTTCTAGCAGAAGAGGGTAGATTGGTTCTGATTTTACCTCCCTTATTGCCAACTTAAGTTATAATATCTCTATCAAATTAAAAATGGTAATTATGAAAAATTTTGAGCAGTTACGAGAAGAAAATAATCAATTTGTATATAGAAGCTATAGTGTTGTAGAGAGTGATGGGGAGATAGCACTCCATTTTCTTTATGAGTTGCGTGAGGGTGAGAGGGTAACACCGTTTCATCATCGTATTTCACTCAAAAAAAATATAAAAATGAGTACAGATTTTGATATGGAGACTATTCTCTTTCATATCGGTCTTGTTGAGGCTGTTAGCTACTATAAAATAGCCGTTCCAAAAGAGTTTTATATTGCGTGTGGATATCTTACGCAGGAGCAAAAAAAGTGGTTTGTTAAGCTCTACTTTAATGGTCTTGGTGAGTTTATCTACTTAAATAAGATAGATATCGCAGAGGATGACCTAGTAGAGTTTATTACCGTAGATGAGCCGAAGTTTACAAAGATAGAGAGAGAGACCAAGGAGCGTGCCATAATCCCGATAGGCGGAGGAAAAGACTCGCTTGTAAGTTATGAGCTCTTGCGTGATGTTTTTCCTGATTCATCTCTTTTTTCTATGAACCCCATCAAAGCCTCTAGAGTAATTTTAGATAAACATCGAGATAATAGCATTGTGTTAAAGCGTGAACTTGATTTAGAGAAGATTTTGGACTTCAACAGACGAGGCTATTTAAATGGGCATATACCATTCTCTTCCATTGTCGGTTTTATCTCCATCTGGCTTGGACTGCTCTATAGGAGTCGCTATATAGTACTCTCAAATGAATCAAGTGCCAATGAAGAGAATATCATCTATAACGATCAAAAGATTAATCATCAATACTCAAAATCGATTGAGTTTGAGAATGATTTTCGCTGGTATATCAAAAACTTTGTAACGGATGATGTAGAGTATTTTAGCTTTTTAAGACCACTAGATGAGATTCACATTGCCAAACTATTTACTACTTTAGCTACTGAGCATCTCTTTACATTTCGTAGCTGTAATGTCGGCAGTAAAGCAGATAAATGGTGCTGTAGATGCCCAAAGTGTCTCTTTACCTACATAATGCTTTGTAACTATATTGATGATGCGACTTTGCATGAGATATTTGGTAGAGATATGTTGGACGCTGAGGAGTTGCGTGAGCTTTTCGATGGACTAAGTCAGAGTGAGACTCTCAAGCCTTTTGAGTGTGTGGGAACTTATGATGAGGTAAATTATGCCTTGACACAGAAGTATAAGAGTTATGAGAGGGAGCAGTTGCCAAAACTGTTACAGGGCTATCAACCAAAAGAGATAGCCTATAGTTTGAGGGTTGATTTTGATGGTGAAAATAATTTGCCACAGAAGTTTAAAGAGGTGTTGCGTGAGCAGGTTGAAAAACTTCATTTCTGAACTGGAAATTTATAAGAGGATAGCTATTTTTGGCTATGGAGTAGAGGGAAAATCCTTTCACTCTTTTGCTCAAAAGTATTTACCGCATACAGAGATAATCATTATCGATAAAGCTTACGGTGATGAGGAGAATTATCTCAACAGATTGTGCAGTGCAGAGCTGATTGTAAAATCTCCCGGAGTTTCACTGCATAATTTAGGTATTGATTATGATACTTATAATTTTACATCTACCACAGAGCTTTTTTTGAAACATTTTGGCTCGCAAACCATAGGAGTTACCGGCACAAAAGGTAAAAGTACACTAGCAACACTCATCGATACTATGTTAAAAAATGCCGGCAAAAAGAGTTTATTGTGTGGAAATATCGGATTGTCTCCACTAGAAATTATCGAAGATATCAATAGAGATACAGTAGTAGTTATGGAACTCTCATCACACCAACTCCATCATATACGGCACGCACCACATATTGCAATTTTAACAAATCTCTTTGCGGAGCATTTGGATTATTATAAGAGCGAAACAGACTATTACCAAGCAAAGTTCAATATCTTTTTACATCAAAAACCAGAAGATAGTTTCATTACAAATATTGAAAATCAAAAAAAGTTTTTTAATAAAGAGCTTATAAAGACCGAACGCTTTTATAATGTTTTTGATAAAAAACTTGCTTATCCATACACTTTTGATATAAAACAGGGCTATGTTCACCATGCAGGTTTGCAGATTTTGGAGCAGGTGCGTGAGGTGTTGGATATTGACGCTTTGGCATATCAAAAGAGTTTGCGTGAGTTTCAAACACTACCACACCGCCTTGAGTATGTAGGCACTCTTAATGGTATTAGTTATATTAATGACTCCATTGCGACAATTCCCGAAGCGACAATGGAGGCGGTTAAGATTTTAAAAGATGTCGATACGCTTATCTTAGGTGGTTACGACAGGGGCGTGAGTTATAAAGCGCTTGGAGAGTTTTTAGATGCGAGTGATGTAGAAAATATTATCTGTTTTTCAGATACAGGTAGGCAAATCTATGAAAAATTAAAGGATAACAAAAAAGAAAAAAATATCTTTTACCTAGATGATTTACAAAAGAGTGTCGAAAAAGCAAAATGTGTAGCAAAAAATATTGTACTCTTTTCTCCTGCAGCTTCAAGTTTTAATATGTATAGAAACTTTGTAGAGCGGGGTGAGGCCTTTAAAGATGAGGTATTAAACCTTGCGTGAACAATAAGCAGAGGTGCTACTACTCTTACTTATCTGTGTTCATACTCTCTAAAAACTCCTCATTTGTAGCTTTTTTACCCATGGTGTTGTAGATAAATTTCAGTGCTTCGATTTCATTATCTTGTTTGTGAAGCATTTGACGCAAGATAAATACTTTTTGCAGTCTATCTTTTCCTATAAGCAGATCATCTTTACGCGTACCAGATTTAAGGATGTCAATAGCAGGGAAGATTCTTCTGTCGGCGATTTTTCTATCAAGAATCACCTCCATATTACCCGTACCTTTGAACTCTTCAAAGATAACTTCATCCATTCTACTTCCTGTATCAACAAGAGCAGTTGCAATAATAGTAAGACTGCCGCCATTTTCAATATTACGCGCTGCACCAAAGAAACGCTTTGGTTTATGTAGAGCGTTTGCATCCACGCCACCTGAGAGAACTTTACCGCTTGATGGAGTAACAGTATTGTAAGCGCGTGCAAGACGCGTAATAGAGTCAAGTAAGATTACTACATTGCGACCAATCTCAACACGACGCTTTGCTTTTTCGATCACCATCTCTGCAACTTTTACATGGTTTTTAGCAGGCATATCAAAAGTTGAGCTATAGACCTCCCCTTTTACACTGCGTTCCATATCTGTTACCTCTTCGGGACGCTCATCAACAAGTAGAACCATTAGATCTACTTCGGTATGATTTGCCGTAATTCCGTGAGCTATCTCTTTTAAGAGTTCTGTTTTACCAGATCTTGGAGGTGCGACAATAAGCCCACGCTGTCCTTTACCGATAGGTGCAAACAGATCAAGCATACGACCGGTAAGACCTTTGTTGCGGTACTCCAATTTGAACTGTTCTTCCGGGTAGAGTGGTGTTAAGTTATCAAAAAGAGGACGCTTTTTGCTCTCTTCTGGTGGCAGGCTGTTTACCGCTTCAATCTTGATAAGTGCATAGTAACGCTCTTGGTCTCTTGGAGGGCGAACCTGACCCGTTACAACATCACCATTGCGAAGAGCAAAGCGTTTGATTTGCGTATTTGAAACATAAGCATCGTTGATAGACTCATTAAAAGATTTATCAATTGAGCGGATAAAACCATATCCATCTTGCATAATCTCTAAAATTCCAGAGAAGAGGATATAGCCACCCTGTGCAGTTTGTGCTTTTAAAATTTCAAAGATAACATCTTGACGCTTGAGCTCATTTGGCTGTTCGATACTAAGCTTTGTCGCTATCTCTACAAGCTCTTGAATACTTTTTGTACGAAGCTCTTCAACACTTGAACCTTTTACGGGCGTGTGTGTTCGTTTGGGGTTACTGTTTTTATTGTTAGGTTTTGAATTTTTGCGTGCTTGCGATGAACTGTTTTCACTCATAAGTATAACTACCTTAATTTTTTGGGAATTTGATTGTGGGAAAGGTTAATAAAGATCCTAATATCTTTTTTGATATTGCAATTTTACAATAAGAGCCACTCTATTGTCAAGTTTTTGTATTTTTAAGTATATCTTATACCAAAATTAACCTCTTTTTGTATAGAATATTATCATGAATAAAAAATATACAATTTTAGTAACAAATGATGATGGATATAAGGCAAAAGGGCTTTTGAGTCTTGTAGGTGCTTTGCGTGAACTTAATGATGTGGAGGTGGTGGTTGTCGCTCCTGCAAATGAAAAATCTGCGTGCGGACACTCTCTTACTTTAACAAGACCTCTTCGCTTTATTGAGATTGATGAGAACTTTTTTAAACTTGAAGACGGAACACCAACAGATTGTGTCTATCTTTCACTAAGTGCAATATTTCAAGATAAAAAGCCGGACTTAATAGTAAGCGGTATAAATCGTGGTTCTAATATGGGTGAAGATATTACCTATTCAGGCACCGCTGCCGGAGCGATGGAGGGAGTGCTTCATAATGTCCCCTCTATTGCTATCAGTCAGGTGATGGACTTTACAAATCCAAAGGGCGATTTTACACTGGCAAAAAAAACAATTAAAAGAGTTGTCACGCAGGTGCGAGAAAATGGCTTTCCTTTAAGTGGTAGAGAGTTTTTAAATATCAATATCCCTTTTGAGAAAAAAGAGGCAGAGATGAGGATAACCTATGCGGGCTACAGAATCTACTCCAATGATGCAGAGATTCACAGAAATCCACGTGGAGAAGAACACTACTGGCTCGGTCTGCATCCATTGAACTTTAGGGCACGCAAGGGAGTAGAGGGTTTGAGTGATTATGAGGCAATTCGTGACGGCTTTATCTCTATTACACCGATTATGCTAGATCTAAGTGCCTATAAAAGTATGAAAAAATTGCAAGAGTGGCTTTAAGTGAGTGAAAAATATGACCGTATAAAACTTATCTTGCAAGATGATTTTTCAAAACTGCAAAATGCCAATATTTTACTTTTGGGTGTTGGGGGTGTTGGGAGCTTCTGTTTGGACTGTCTCTATAGAAGTGGCGTAAAAAACATTACGGTAGTTGATTTTGATACTTATGACAAGTCAAATCAAAATAGACAGATGTGGTCAGAATTGCACGAGAATGAGCTAAAGACAGAGGCTCTTAAGAAACACTATGCGGAACTTAAAATTATCAATAAGCGTATTGATGAAGCGTGGGTTTTGGCGTTTGATTTTAAACCATATGATCTAGTTCTTGATGCCATTGACGATAGAAATGCCAAACTTGCTCTTGCACAGAAGTGTTACAAAAAACTTATCTCTTCTTTTGGAAGTGCAAAACGCCTAGATCCTACAAAAGTAGAAGTTGGCGATATCTGGAAGAGCTATGGCGATAAATTTGGTTCAAAGATTCGGTATGAGCTTAAAAAAAGAGCTTTTAGAAAGAAATATACAGTGATATTTTCATCAGAAGAGGCACAGATAAAAGAGAAAGGCAGTTTTATGGGTGTGACGGCAACCTTTGGTCTTATGATGTGTTCAGAGGCGATAAAGAAGATAAGAAAATGAGAAAACAATATTTTCATAAGTTAAATTTTCTTTAACTTAATCTATCTCTATAATCCTCATAGCCAAACTCTTTTATTAACTCTATCATACCATTTTTGCGTTTGATGGCAAGAGATGGAAGTTTGATACCGTTAAAAGTTGTATTTTTTACAAAAGTATAATGAATCTGATCTTCAAAGATGATTTTATCACCAATCTTTAGAGGTTTATCAAATGAGTAATCTCCCATAATATCACCGGCAAGACAACTGTTTCCTCCCAAGCGATAAGTATATTTTTTCTCACCTGCTTTTCCGGCACCTCTAACTTCTGCACGATATGGCATTGCCAATGTATCTGGCATATGTGCTTCAGCCGATATATCTAAGATGGCAATATTCATACCGTTTTTAAAAGTATCAAGTACGGTTGATACCAAATAACCCGTCTCCAAGCCAACAGCTTCACCTGGTTCAAGATAAACTTCAATATCATTATGTTTCTTCTTAAATTCTTTGATTATCCAAATAAGTTTCTCTAAATCATACCCTTTTTTAGATATATGATGACCACCGCCAAAGTTGATATACTTCAAATTTTTACAATATTTTGAGAATTTTTTATCAAAACTCTCAAGCACTTCTTCTAAGGCATCTACATTTTGTTCGCAGAGTGCATGAAAATTAAATCCATCAAGTTTTTTTAAAAGATTTTTATCAAAATTTTCAACTGTTGCACCGAGCCTTGAGTATAAACCGCAAGGATTATAGAGAGCAACCGGAGAAGATGAGACTTCAGGATTAACACGCAAAGAAACTTCTATTTTCGGATTAATTTCTTTGACTTTACAAATAAATCTGTTTAATTGATTTGGAGAATTAAATACTATATGATCGGAGATGCGTGCTATCTCCTCTATCTCATCCTCTCTAAAGGCAGGTGAATAGGTATGGACTTCTGCGTGAGGTTTCCACTTGCAAAACTCCTCGCGTGCAAGTCGTGCTTCATAAAGCCCACTTGCGGTACATCCACCAAGGTGGCGTGAGACTAGGTCAAAAGTAGACCACATAGCAAAACCCTTCAAAGCCAAAATAATTTTAGCTCCACTCTCTTTTTGTACATAATCTAAAACTTTTAAATTTTTTTCTAACAACTCCTCTTCGCAGAGATAATAAGGAGTAGCTAAAGATCTATACTGTTTCAAAATATTCACCTTTATCGGATATGATATTTTATCATCTTTTTGCATCTCTTAAACCTTAAAAAAGATTTACCATATAATGTGTCAAAGTTAGTATAGGCGGTTGTGTCGGATAGTTTCATATATGAATATCAGCTAGTAGAAGATATCAAACTAGAGCAGTATTGCGGCATTATAAATTTTAAAGGTAAAGAGTTTTATATACTTCTAAAAAATTGCTAAGAGCAAAGAGATGCAAACAAATTTAAATATTTTTATCTATATGCTCTCTTTTTCAAATAATATCAATATAAAAAATGAAGATTTGGCAACATCTTTAAATCATCAATCAAATAATATTTTAGAAGTATTTATTCAAATGTTTGCTAAAAATTTATTTAAAGAGCTTCAAAAAGGGATATATAAAGAGCATGTAACCCACAAAGACAATCTAACCACTCTAAGGGGTAGATATCTTATAGATGAGA
>JANEIH010000080.1 GCA_024513425.1 Sulfurimonas sp.
GGAACAAATGTCGGCTCATACGGTCAAGATACAAAAACATCTTTAGCAAAACTGATGAAAAAGATATCACTTATTCGTGGAGTATGTCGTATTCGCTTAGGGAGTGTTGAGCCGATTCAAATTACGGATGAATTTAAAGAGATTTTAGATGAGCCGTGGATGGAGAAGCATATGCATATTGCTCTACAGCATACATCTCCAAAAATACTCAAATTGATGAATAGACGAAATATTTACAGACAAGATAGAGAGCTATTTGAATTTTTGGCAGATAAAGGCTATGCAATAGGAACAGATTTTATTACCGGCTTTCCGGGAGAAGATACATTATTATGGCAAGAGGCAATAGAGAATGCAAAAGCATTGCCACTGACACACCTGCATGCTTTTACCTATTCAAAGCGTGATGGCACAGTTGCTGCGGCTATGAGACCGGAAGTAAACGGTAAAGTTGCAAAAGAGAGACTGCATGAGATAGAAGCTTTGGTAAATGAGAAAAATTATACATTTAGAAAAGCTTTCAATGGAGAGTTAGATGTTCTTGTTGAGTCCTACAAAAGCGGGCTCTATCATGGTCTTGACCAACATTTTAATAAAATAGTGGTAAAATCAGATGAAGACCTTCTTGGAAATTGGGTGAAAATTTCAGATTATAAAGTGATGAGAGAATATAATTATGCCAACATCTAGAAAAAATCGTATCATATTAATCGCTTCTGCTTTTATTATTATCGCTCTCACTCTTTTTGCAATACTGCGTGACAATGCTTATACTATTACGCTGGGTCAGGCAAGCACTCTATTGAAAAATAAGCAGGTAACAAAAGTAATAGCAACAAAAAAGTATATCTATCTAAAGACAAAAAACGATTATTATAAGATTGCTGCTTCACAGGCTACTCCTCAAATGTTTGTTGATTATAGAGTCGAAATAGGTAGTGAGTCAAACACTCTTATCTCTATTCTTTTCTTGATTCTTCTCTTGGGAATTGGCTCTTTAATTTTTAAATTTTTACAAAAAAAAGGTCTCTTTTGTGCACTTCATTTTACAACAAAACAAAACAAAGGTACAAGTAGCAGCTCTTTAGAGATAAATACTCCTATAGAGGCGATAAAAAGTGATGTAAGTTTTAATGACATTGGTGGTATCAGTGATGTTAAAATTGAGCTTGAAGAGATTATTGATTTTATGAAAAATCCAAAACGCTACAAAAATTTTGGGGCACGCTTACCTCGAGGTGTTTTGCTTGTGGGACCTCCTGGAGTCGGAAAGACTATGATAGCCAAAGCAGTTGCAAGTGCTGCAGATGTACCGTTTTATTATCAAAGTGGAGCTTCTTTTGTGCAAATCTATGTCGGTATGGGGGCGAAACGCGTTCATGAGCTTTTTGCAACAGCAAAGAAAAATGCACCATCAATCATTTTTATAGATGAGATTGACGCTGTTGGGAAAAAGCGTGACGGACAGAGAAATGATGAGCGTGATGCAACACTCAATCAGCTCCTTACAGAGATGGATGGTTTTGAAGATTCTAGCGGTGTTATTATAATTGCTGCAACAAACAAGATAGATCTACTTGATCCGGCACTACTTCGTGCAGGACGATTTGATAGGCGTGTATTTGTTGAACTGCCGACAAAACGAGAGCGTGAATCAATTTTGATGAAATATCTTTCTAAAGTACCGCATAAGCTTGATCCCAAAGTGATTGCAAATATGACGGTCGGATTTAATGGAGCAGCTTTGGCTACACTTGTGAATGAATCGGCACTTTTAGCTCTTCGCCAAAATGATTTCCATGTAACTTTGGATCATTTTTATCAAGTAAAAGATAAAGTGATGTTTGGCAAGAAAAAACTGCTGATGCTCAATGACAAACAAAAAGCCTATCGTATTACCTATCAGGCAGGAAAAGTTATAATAGCGACATATTATGATCTCTCATTTGAGAAGTTGATGCTTTCCAATGAGAAACTCACGCCTGCAACAGATGATCTTTTCATTAAGCAGGAGCTAGAGGCTCGTGTAAAAATGCTTATCGCCGGTAGCGTGGCTTGTGATATGAAATTTAACGAGCACGCAAGCAGTGCAAAAAATGACCTTGATGATGCTAAAGACATCACACGCAAGATGTGTCAAGAGTATGGAATGGGCTCATCGATCATTTCAGAAGCCAATGAGGAAGAGTTTATGCTAAAGCGTCTCTATAAAGAGACAACACTACTTCTTGAATCACTAGGCGAAGTGATGCAAAATGTTGAATGTGTCTTACAAGATAGAGAGAGTATTACAAAAGAAGAGGTAAAAAAATATATCAATGAAATTTTTTAGTGGTTTTTCTCTAAAGAATGATATGCACTTTTTTGCACCTTTTATCAAGAAGAGCGATTATACAATTTGCGGTTTCTCTTATGGTGCCATAAAGGCATTTGAAAGTCTGAAAAAAGCACTTTTAAAAGGAGAGAGAGTAGATACTCTGCAACTCTTTTCACCGGCATTTTTCCAAAGTAAAGATGAAAAATTTAAACGATTGCAGTTAATGGCATACAGAAAAAATGAAAAAGTCTATTTACGCCAATTTATCAACGCCTGTTTTTTGCCCAATGAACATAAGAGAGTGGAGCGGAGCATAACTGTTTTAGAGGAGCTAGAAGAACTTCTGTATCATGAATGGAAAAAAGAGGAATTG
>JANEIH010000067.1 GCA_024513425.1 Sulfurimonas sp.
AACAGTTTTGATTTCGTCTTTGGATTCACTCGGCAAAAAATTTTTTCTTCCGAACCATTTGAAGAAGAGCAAAAGAAAATTAATCTTAGCAGCATAGAAGATTCGATATTTGACGTTGTCGATAAAAAATAAGATTACGAATTGAAACCTATCTTAGGCTTTTATACGCACATCTTTCAAAAATTTCTCAAAAAAGCAAAAAACTCAAAATAAAGCGAAATAAGCAATTTTAAGTGCTTGGATATGTCTAGGTATTGGTTATGACTATTTCGTTCGTTGTTGAATAGATATGACGTGTTTAAAGGCTATATTTTATAACCAATTACAATCTTTTTCTTGAAGAACTGAACATCAACTCTAGAAAAAGACTCAAAAACTGACTGATAAATATTAAAATTATGAAGTAAATTTTAAAGGATTTAGTTTATGGGAGTTGTTAATTTTTTGATTTTGAAAATGTCGACATTTTTGTTATACTCCCCACAACAACCAACCACAAAGGGAGTCGATGAACAGTGCAGTTATACTTATCACCTTACTAGTAGTGATGTCGATAGTGATGGTTTTTGTAGCCTATCGCAAACCAAATACACAAGGCTCTCTTACGAACTCCCACAAACCCAAAAAATCTATCAGACTCATAAGTGCCGATGGTACCGTACTCTTTGAATACAAAGATCTCTTTTTGAGTAGATCGAGCACTGGTGTGTACAAACTCTCCAAAGAGTATAAAGGGGAAAGTGCCATAGAGATAGACAAGGGAGCCGATATGCTGCTTATGGTGGAGAGTTGAGCATAGTGATAACACAATTGAAGGGAAGGTGATGTTGGAACATATCAATTTGGCAATTTTATTGATGGGGATTTTGGCGTTTTTTGCAGTAGGCTTGTCCACCCTATTGGCAATAGGTAAAGCGCAAACGCAAAACAGATCGAGTAAATCTCCCTATATAGGATTTACAATTATGACACTCATCGTCATAGGTGTACTGCTTGATGGCTACACCACAAAAACCACCATAGAGGAAAACATAACATTGTTTCAAGAAGACAAAGAGCTCAGATGTGCCGCTACTTTCGAAGGTGTCTACCTTGTCTCGAAACAAGAGGGGTGGAGATTGTCACAAGAGGCGTTTGTAAAAGATTCGATGTTGATCGATGCGCAGTTTTGTAAAGAGAGAAAAAAATAGTTGGATACCACTGCACTTAAAAGAATCTCTCTATCGCATCCACCATATGACGATACTTTTTATATTTCAATATGCATAACACCGTCGCTGTCAATGTGCAAATAGATCTGAAAAAGGGGAAACACCAATGACGACATTTACTGTAATTATGGTTGTTATGATCTTTGTAGGAGCTATTTTAGCTCTTGGGAAATACAGATACAACACAGAACAAGAGGATCTTCAAATCCTCGAACTCATCAAAAAAAGAGAAGCACACCAGCAAGCCACTGGAGCAAAGATGATCTCCGAAGGGGGAGATGGAGGAGTATTTTAGACAAAGAAAACTCAAAGAGCAAGCCAACTCTATGGTCTCTTATTACAATACGCATCCAGAGGCTTTAGAGTTGATGGAGAGGGTAGAGGATATATATGAATATGACCCCAGAACAAAGAAGTAGCTACAGAGGGAGTAGAAAAGAAAAGATTTTTGGTAGAGTATAAGGATTGAAAGAATATAATAATAAACTTAAAATTAAAATAACCTGGACGATTTTGGATGATTGGCAAAGAAAAAGCGATTCTTGATCTTTTTGAAAGAGAGACAAGTCTTACAAAAAAAGAGATTGAAACAAAAACAGATATCAAAGGCTCGACACTTAACAATATTCTTAAAAAGTTAGTGGAGTCTTCATATCTGCAAAGACTCGGTAAAGCACGTGCCACCTATTATCAACGAGTCTATCATGGACAGTTTTCCTATAAAAATATTACTGTAATAAAAGAGGGTGTCGTTGTAGGAGAGTTGAGTTTTGGAGATGGAAAGTACTATTTTCGATACAACACTTCTTATAGAGGAAAAGAGCTGATCGGACTTAAAAATGATGGAAAAGTTTTAGAAAGTTCCAAGCTTTTCAATATTTTTGAAAACCTTATACCCGAATCGCACAGACGTGAAAAACATATAGATATTGAAAAATATGAAGATATAGCCGATGCCTTAGTTTTACTTACCAATACGCACGGTTCTTATGAATTTGTCTATACTTACGAACTCTATAAATATAAAAAACCAAAAGCATTGTCTCCCAATTGGATTACGGTAAAACAAAAAGTCTTAGAACATTACCAATATCCAAATATTTTAAACTATCATCTTGATATAGATGAAGAGATACTTGAAGATAAAAGCAAATACGATTACTCCTCACTCAGTGGCTATCAAAATAAAATAGATGTAGCTCTTAACCACGAAAATAAAAGTGTGTCTGTAGATACGAAAAATGCTCATTATCTTCTCAAGCCGTTTAACAAAAATATAGGACTCTATTTTGGTGATAAAAAATCCTACTATCCACTTGTATCGGTTAATGAACATCTATTTATGAGTTTTGCAAAAAATGAATTAGGATTTGATGTGCCGTATAGCGCTCTTATTTATCATAACAACCAATTTCACTATATTGTTAAACGATTTGACAGGTATGAGGAGTTTAGATATGAACAGTACGATTTTGGGCAGTTTTTAAATATTCCAAGTGTACAAAAATACTCTCCAAGCAGTGAGATGGTTTTTCACAAAGCAAAAGAGGTGTTGTATGATCAAAATTCGAAAATGGAGCTATTGAAGTTTTATTTTTACTCTTTTATCATTCAACATAGTGATCTTCATGTAAAAAATCTTGCGGCTTTTAATGTTGGAAAAGATAGGTACATATTCGCGCCTTTGTATGATGTTATCTCCATCGGAGTTATCAAAGGAAAAGATGTCGATGATCTGGCACTACCTATACAAAGAGTGCATAAAACACAAAGATCGAAATTTACATTGGATGATTTTATATATCTTGCCGATATCTTGGAGCTTAACAAACTGCAAACCAAAAAAGAGCTTCGCAAACTCCTTGTCACTTTCATTGAAAAGTTTCCAAGCTATATAGATAAAACAAAACTGTTGCTTGAAATCGATCCGCTGGCTATCAGTAAAAATAGAACAAAAACGACAAATTTGATTTTAAAATTACAAAATTTCTATAACGAGAGGTTAATAGCGTTAAAGAAGTACGGTTTCTTCGATAATTTGGAGATAAAATTGTGATGGACAGAAAGATTTGATTTTCGATGAAAACGGAAGATCTTTATAACACTCTGCAAAGATTAGAATCGCAAAAATCAAAAAGAGAAATATACTGATTATCAGCGAGAGGATAGAGCATCTTCCCATTTTTATAGGTAAAAATATAAGGCAATATGTTATAATCAGAGAAAAAAAGTTATGCTTATTCTGCTAAGAAACAGTAAAGAAAGAAGTAGGAGAAGAGAGTGGTAGAATTATTAATCGCTATAGCATTCGCATCAATTGTCTTTTATGTTGCGGAAAAAGATAATAAAGAGGGTGATTTGTTTAAAATATTGCATCCTGAAAGTTTTATCAATTAGTCCCATATTGAAATCAGTTATATATAAAGTTCAGTGGAATTAATATTCCTCAAAACGTAAGTTTCGAAATGAGATCTGGTTGTCAACTATAGCTGACGATGAGATATTGAAAACTTTAAGATCACTCAAAGTCTCGTAAGAGATAATCGTTCTTGTTTTTCCGATATATTCTACGTTGTAGGGTGTATGATGTTCATCATAGACAATCTCGTTGCTGCTGAGAAATAACATATCCTCAACAGCTGCTTTATACTCTGCTGAATAAGGGAGCATAAGGAATAAAGTGATTTCATCTTGAGTGAGAAGTTTCATCAATGAATCGGGTAAAATAAGCTCTTTATCTTCCATGATAATACTTAGAAGTGTATCTATCGCACTTTTAGGATTGGAATCTTGCATGTCAATATCCATACTAAACTCTGCAAATGTTCCAGTTTTTCTATTATGATAAATAAAATCCATAGACTATAATCCTCTTACTTAAAAGTACAAATGGCAATTAAACACATGATTCCAGCACAAAAATATTATATCAGAAATTCCGGATTTATTTTAATCGTATGAGTGAGATTTATTATGGAAGATAGTTAAAGCGAAAAAAAGAAAAAAAAAGTTAAAAAACGGCGTGTTTGTTAGTTTGTTAGTTAGAAATTCCCCCCCCCACCAAAAATCCCTTGCGGCACACCACCACTAGGCCCAACAGCACTACCACCAAGAACAGCACCGGCAGTAGCAGCCTGCCCTTTAAGATCGAAATCAGAACCTTGAAGCTGGATCTTAGCATTTTGCATAATGATATTAGCATTATCCATAACTTTCTCTTGAGCCATTCTCATTTCACCACGAAGTTCATCCCTAGCAACAGAACCAGAAGTAGCAAAGTCTATCTCTCTTCCTTTATCCCCACTAGCCGTAACGATCCCTTCTTTCGCAAAATCTCTAGGCGACATATCCATAGC
>JANEIH010000089.1 GCA_024513425.1 Sulfurimonas sp.
AGAGTTGCTCTATACACTCATCAGGAAGATTAGCAGAACCATTTGCAATCTCACGTGCAAAAATAGCACTAAAGTTTGGATTGGAGATTAAAAACTCACCAAAAGTATGAATATAAGCCTTGAGTCTTTCGACCGCACTACCTGTTTGAGGAAACGCTTCTATTCTCTGTGCAAGTGATGTGAACTCAGGACAAACAACAGCTTTGTAGAGAGCTGCTTTATCTTTAAAATGATAATAAATAGCAGATTTTGTAATCCCGCACTCTTTAGCGACAGACTCTAAACTTGTAAGCTCATAGCCTAGTTGTGAGAATGATTTTCTTGAGTGCTCAATAATTAACTCTTTTTTAGAAACTTTTGCCACTCGATAATCTCCTTACTTAACGGTAAGTAAAATTATAGAGCAATATAACTTTTAATATCCTGAAAGGTTATTTTAACCATTGGAGAAATAAACTTTTTGTACAAAGTGGTCACCCAAGTGGTTACTCATTGAAAACTTAAATAGTTTTATCAGTTTATAAATTCTTTGAAATGTCGCTTTTTAGGGGATTGTAAGTGGTTGTTCCTATGTGACTCGAAAATATTTCTTTATGTCTTAGAATAAACATATTTTGTTCAAAACACCTGCTTTAGGCGAGTCAAATTTGAAGAATTCACTCAAGAGGTAGATGTAAGAACAACAGCTTACAAGAGAAGATTAGAGATTATGGATGGAAAGTCTAAAATAGCTATAGATATGGTTGCAATGGCTCTAAAGAGTGGTGTTTATGCAGATTGTTTACTTGTAGATAGTTGGTATAGCAAGCCTGCATTTATGAAAGAGATGAATAATTTAGGACTCAAAGTGATTTCTCGTATTACCAATAATAACAAGATCTGGAACTTTACAGCCAAAGAAAAGACACTCAATGCCATCTATGAGAAGTTCAAGAAACTCAAAACTGAAAAAGCTGGTACCTATGGTAAAAAAATTAAATTCAAATATTTTTCTGTTATAGTTGAACATAAAAATGCTGGTAGAATCAAAATTGTTTTTATCAAAACTAAAGAGAAATTAATTCCTATAGCCTCTACTGATACAGAGATAAACGATGAAGAGATTATTGAGATTTATAAACGCCGATGGGATATAGAACAAGGCTATAAAGAACTCAGAGAACACTTTGGATTTGGCAAAGAAGAGAATAGAATTTATGAAGCTTTAATAGCAAGAATCACTCTCTCATTCTTCTCATATAATATTGTCAGTTATATCAATAGAATGAGCAATGAACCTAAAACTATAGGCGGTCTTTTTAAAGATTTAGAGTGTGAACTGCATACACTCTCTATCGCTATGCAAGCATTTATTGAAATAATGGAAAAAATAGCACAGATAGATGAGATTGTACAGAACAATAAGGACTTCACCAGTATAATCGCTACACTACGAAGCACTACTCAAGATTTACTTGGATTTAGGTGCGAAAGTTAAGGTTGTAAGCTATATTAATCGTATTAAACATGAGCCACAAACGCTTGGAGAACTCTTTAGGGATTTGGAATGTGAGCTTGAATCCTTGGCAATATCGATGCAACTTTTTATAAAAATACTCACAAAAATCTCTGAAATACAAAATGTTGTCAAGGACAATAAAAATTTCTTACAGATTATCGCTGTTCTCAGTGCTTATACGCAAAAAGAGTTAGGTT
>JANEIH010000012.1 GCA_024513425.1 Sulfurimonas sp.
AGGATTTTATAGAAATTGAGATAAAATATTAAAAATATTGCCCATAGAGATTTTTTTAATCAAAAATCACTATGAGGAAAAACTAACTGTTTGTGAAGATTTGAATTTGCAAGTGGCTCCAATATATTATCTAAAAAATTCCATGATTTTAATAAAGTAGATTTTTAAAGTATCTTTTGTAGCTTTATGAGTGTTGAGAAGAGTATGGCACTCTTGTCTATGTGAGAGCCCTTCATCTTTAGCTCACTCTCAAGTAGGAGTTCATGGAGTCTATAGAAAGTAGCAGGTTTGATTTTTACGGCAAATGATGCTTTTTGCTCTACGACAAACTTTGGAGCAGGATAGCCTAAAATTTCCAAGGCATTTGGCACCCCGTTTACTCGAATGTAAATGTTAAACATATAAAGCTGCGTGAGATATGATGTGAGTGCGGTAAGTATGCGTATCTCATCTTCGCCATGTTCTAAAATATTTTGCAGATCTTCTTTAAAATCTTTTTTCTCTAAGAGTTTTTTCATAAAATCATCAAGGTTAATCTCTCCGAGCCCATAAACCAATGCATCAACATCTTTAATGCTTATCTCTCTGTCAAAAACAGAAAACTTTTCTATCTCATTGACTGCAAGTGCTATATCTCCGTTGTGAATTTTAAGAAGATGCGAAAGGGTGTATTTATCAATAGTTACTTTTTTTTCCTGAGCAATTTGAAGTAGAATATTTTGTGCTTCAAACTCTTTTGGATGAAAAAAACGAACACTCATCGTCTTTGTTTTGGCAAAGCTCTTTGCATTGCTGTAAGATTTATGATCACTTCCGTAGTATGCGTAGATAAAAATATTATCTGAATTTTTATCTGCAAGCTCCAAAAGAGTATCAAGCTCTTTTTTTGGAACTTTTTTCTCATTTTTTATAACAAGGATGTTTTGATCACCAAAGAGTGAGCCTTGTGAGAGGTGCGCTTTTGCCGAACCAAAGTCATAATCATCATAATAGCAGTTTAAGATATTTGCATCTTCTACATTGCTTAGCATTTTTGTGTACATATTTATGAGAAAATGACTCTCCCCAAAAAAGACAAAAGAGTTTGAAATAGTCTTGTTCCGAATATGATTGTCAAATTCATTTTTATACATTACTTACTTTTCCTACTATAGTACCATAGATTTGAGCACGCAGAGTATCTACTCTATCAATGCGTACGATGACATTTTCAAAAAGAACGGTATCGCTAGCTGTTACAATATTGATGCGTGCACCGACTATCTCACCATATAGATCAGCCTTAAATTCAGGCTCTGTGGCTACAACTCTAGCTTTAAACTCACAACCAAGATTATTGTTTGCCCAGCGTGCATATTTTCGTGCTTTGTACTCTACTTCAATAGCACTTGCCTCTCGTTCTTTTTCACTTATTATCATAGCCAAAGTTTCAATGTTTCTAAGAACATAAGAGCTCTCTTTTGTATCACCTTTTTTGATGGCTTTGATGAGTCTGTGAACCATGAGATCTGAGTAGCGTCGAATAGGTGAAGTAAAGTGCGTATACTCTTCAAATCCAAGCCCAAAGTGTCCAGAGTTCAGCGGTGCATAGCGTGCCTGCATCTGTGAGCGTACAATAAGGGTGTTAACATCTGTTTCTATACCCATCTCGCGTGCCTGTTTTTGAATCATCTCAATGCTCTCTTTCACTGTACTTTTAATCTCAATATTCATCCCAATAGCAGAAAGCTCTTGATAGAGTGTTTCGAGTTTTCTTTGACTCGGCGGCTCATGAATCCTAAAAACTCCTCTCGCATACATCTTGGCAGCTTCTTTGTTTGCTAATAGCATACAATCTTCTATAAGTGCGTGAGAAGGTGTTTCTTCGGACTCTTTTGTAGATAAAATATTTGTCTCTTCATCGATCTCCATAGAGACCTCAACAGAGTGAAAGTCAAAACCGATTTTAAGACGGTTTTCTTTAAGTCTTTTCGTAAGAGTGCGTAGTTTTGTCAGAGCTGTAAAGATGATCTCTTCTTTTTGTGTTTTTGCCTTTAATTTTCCATCGAAAAGATCATCAATCTCTTCATAGTTAAAACATCTATCTGAATGAATAATTGCTTCATAAATATCACAATAAACAACTTCAGGAGTCTCTTTGTCTAGTTTTATCTCAAAAACATAAGCAAGACGGTCAACATGTGGCTGAAGAGAGCAGAGAGTCTCACTCAACTGACGCGGAAGCATTGGAATAGAACAGTGTGGCAAATAGATAGAAAAACCTCTATACATCGCCTCATTGTCAAGTGCTCCAAAAGGTTTGACATATTCACTCACATCGGCAATAGCAACATAAAGAGTAGAGTTTGTATCATCCCAATAGATAGCATCATCAAAATCTTTCGCAGTCACAGGATCAATAGTACAAAAAGGAAGCTCACGCAGGTCTTTTCTTTTTGGATAGTTCTCTCTATTGACAGGTGGGAATGAGCGAGCTATCTTTAAGACCTCTTCATCAAACTCATTGTGTTTATTGTATTGAGCAAGAACAATTTTTTCATCAACTTTTGGATCATCTATGTGACCAAGCTTTTGTACTACTCTATGTTTTTGATGGTCAATTTTAAAGAGATCTCCAAGCTGATAATTTGCTAACTCTTCTGGCGTGAGTTTAGCTCTTACAGGGTGTCCTGTTTTAATGTCAACTAAAGATTTATGCCCACACTTTTCTATAATGCAGGCAACTCCATAACTCTCTTCACGCCCGACAACTTCACTTATCTTAGCACTTGCCCCTCCACGCCTGCCAAGAATTCTCTTTGCAATAATGAGATCGCCTTCTGTTGCACTGCCAAGCTCATCAATATAGAGGTCTTTGATATTATCACCGATAACATGAAGATAGGCTGTTCCTTTTTGGACAAGCCCTAAAATACCGGCACGGTATTTTGAGTTAAATCTATAGGTATTGTTTTTAAAAGTGAGATATTTTTTTGCAAGCCACTCTTTAATGAGTGACAATTCATCTTCGGAGATATCTTGTTCATCTACGCCGTGTGTGAGTTTAATAAGGAGAGATTTTAATTCGTGCAATTTATTTAAAAGCCTCTATAGTACTATTGAAGCTTTCCATATCAAGACCATACTCTCTAGCAAGCTCTCTTGCTTTGCCAATACTATCTTCTGTTAGCGTGCCATTGATTGATACTACTGTGCGGAAAACATTTAAAATTTGTGCTGCATACCTACCTTCTTCTGTTTCTGCTTTTGCGAGATTCTGACAGTCTCTTACAACAGCTACAAGACTCTCTTCAAACTTCCATTGTTCAAAGATTACAGCACTTACCTCTAGTGTATTTGCACCTACTACTTCTCTCTCTGCTGCTTCAACATTTTGCAACTCCAAGAGGGCAAGACGGAACTCTTCTTCTTTTTTGTCTGCAATAATCTGCTGAGCGATCAATACTTTTCCAATTTCAACAAGAAATACCGCAGGCGAGAGAATATTAAGCAGTCTATTCTTTTTTTGTAAGCACCATGAAACCACCAATGCATGCTGTTTTTTAGAAAATTCCGAAAACATCTCATTGGTTATGCCGTATGGCGAAAGATCAAGTGTAAAGCTTTTTTTTACAATACTCGCTAACGCAAAACCACGAACTGTTCCCATTCCAAAAAGTCCTACTGCCTGAGAGATTGCACTGATCTCACGGCTAAATCCATAAAGCGGAGAGTTTACCGCTTTGAGAATGTCTGCTGTGAGAAGAGGATCTTTTTCTAAAATTTTTACCATGTCATTAAAAGTAGAATCTGGATCTTGGTAAACCGCCTCAATCTGCATCACAGACTCTGGAAGAGGTGGGAGTTGTTCGATTTTTTTAAGTATCTCTTCTGTCATATTGGTTGCTCACTTCTCAATGAAAATATATAAGTATTGTATTTGTAATTATAGTATCAACAGATAAATTCATACTGAATATTTACAAAAAACTGATATTATTTTTAAGATTGATAAAAAGCAAAAGAAGGAGTGGACAGATGGAAGTAGAAGCAATTTTAACCCAATTGGGCTATGCACCGAATAAGGCACTGACAAAACAGTTAAAAGATATACGGGAAAATACACCAGGGTATGAGAAAATTGAGAAACATATCATGGATTTACATGAGAATTTAAAAGTTAATAACGCCTATGTTGCCCTCTCAAATACGAAAAATTATTTAAAAATCAAAATAGATTCACCGACACAGGAACTAGCACAAGAAGCACATGAAAAGATACGGAATTTTAGTGAAAAATATAAAGTAGCTATTGAAAAACTTCTAAATAAAGAGACTTATTATATTACTGGTTTCACCACTAAGAAAAAGATTGCGTGAGCCTATGAATCTTAATGGATATCCGCACGAAAAGTTAAGTAATTAAAATAATTTTTACCCGCATTTAGATATAATCCGCTTTTAAAAACCATTTTTTAGGACAACACCAAATGAGCCAACAATTACCAGATATAGATACACAGTTAGCTGATCATAAATTATCACAGGAAGATTATGCACATATCAAGCAGATTTTGGGTCGTGAGCCAAATCTTGTAGAGCTTGGAATCTTCTCTGCAATGTGGTCTGAGCACTGTTCGTATAAATCTTCAAAAGTGCACTTAAAGGGCTTCCCGACATCGGCACCATGGGTCATTCAAGGTCCAGGTGAAAATGCCGGCGTTATTGATATTGGTGACGGTATGGCAGCCGTATTTAAAATGGAGAGTCACAACCACCCATCTTTCATTGAGCCATATCAGGGTGCAGCAACCGGTGTTGGTGGGATTATGCGTGATGTCTTTACAATGGGTGCGCGTCCTGTAGCAAACCTTAATGCACTTCGTTTTGGTAATATTTTAAATGATGATAAAACTTCAAAGCACCAGAGGTATCTTGTTCGCGGTGTAACTGAAGGAATCGGTGGCTATGGTAACTGTATGGGAGTTCCGACAATTGGCGGTGAAACAAGTTTTGATGAGTGTTACAATGGAAATATTTTAGTAAATGCATTTACGCTCGGTCTTGCAAAAAGTGATGAGATATTTTATGGAAAAGCAGAAGGTATAGGAAATCCGGTTCTTTATGTTGGTGCAAAAACTGGTCGTGATGGTCTTGGTGGGGCCGTTATGAGCTCGGACTCTTTCACGGAAGAGTCAAAATCACTTCGTCCAACCGTTCAAGTTGGAGATCCTTTTACCGAAAAACTTCTTTTAGAAGCGTGTTTGGAACTTTTCAAAACTGATTATGTTATCGGTATCCAAGATATGGGTGCAGCTGGACTTACATCTTCATCATTTGAGATGGCAGGACGCTCAGGAAGTGGGATGATTATGCATCTTGATAAAGTTCCTGCTCGTGAAGAGAATATGACTCCTTATGACTTTATGCTCTCTGAATCTCAAGAGCGTATGCTTCTGTGTGCAAAAAAAGGAAGTGAAGAGGAGATCATCAATATTTTTAAGAAGTGGGATCTTGATGCTGCGGTTATCGGTGAAGTGACAGATACGGGAAATATAGAACTCTTCTGGCATGGCAAAAAAGTTGCAGAAGTTCCTGTTGATCCTGTTTCTGAAGAGGCACCGGAACTAAACCGTCCAATGAAAAAACCAGAGTATCTTGATCAAATTAAAGATACGACTATTGACAACTTTCCAAAAGTTGCAAACCAAGAAGCATTTGAAAAGCTGACAAAATCTATGGAAGTTGTAGATAAATCATGGATCTACACGCAGTATGATTCTATGGTTCAGACAAATACGATTAAAAAAGGCGGAGAACTTGATGCTTCGGTTATTCGCGTAAAAGAGAATGGAAAAGCTCTCGCAATGTCAGCGGACTGCAATGTACGCTACTGCTACATCGACCCCAAAGGCGGTGGAGCTGCTGCTGTTGTTGAATCAGGTCGCAATGTCGCTATGAGTGGAGCACGCCCGCTAGCTATTACAGATTGTCTAAACTGTGGTAATCCTGAAAATCCTGAAGTTATGTGGCAGTTTGCAGAGGGATGCTTAGGCATTAAAGAGTCCTGTGCCGAGCTAATGACTCCGGTAATCGGTGGAAATGTTTCACTTTATAATGAAACAAACGGGGTTTCCGTTTTCCCGACGCTCTCTATTACAACAGTTGGTGTCAATGATGACCAAAACAATGTCTTAATGTCAATATTTCAAGAGGCAGGCAATCAACTTTATCTTATAGGAGAGAGTAGAAGTGAGTTTGGTGGCTCTTTATATATGAAAGAGATTTGTGGTGTTGTTGCAGGAAGACTTCCCGAGATAGATTATGCAAGAGAGCTTGCTCTTTGGGATCTTGTCATTGAGGCAAACAAAAAGCATCTTCTAGAGTGTGCCAAGGATGCAAGTAGTGGCGGCGTGGCAATTGCACTTGCTAAGATGGCAGCCGTAAGTGGGCTTGGGTGTGGCGTGAGTATGAGTGTAAAAGATGAGAGAGATATTTTCGCTGAATCCCAAAGCCGTGCAATAGTGGAAGTCAAACCTGAAAATGTTGAAGCTTTTGAAGCAATGCTAGATGGTTTGACATATGAAAAGATAGGTGTTATTGGTGGCGATATAGTGAAAATAAATAATGTTACTATAAGTATGAAAACATTGCAAGACAACTACTTCAATAGATTTAAACGCGTGATAGAACAAGATCTATAAATAAAAATATAATTTGAAAATCAATTTACTTTTATATTAATTATTGTATAATTTCACAAAATTTAAATACTAAGGAAATTAAATGAAAAGAAGTTTATTAACTGCATTATTGGCACTCAGTTTTGCATTTTTTGCAAGTGGATGTTCTACAATGCATATGGGTTGGACAGCAATGACCGGTCAACACAAATTAGATGATCGTGCGATGGATGCATATGATGATATGTTTACAAAAGTTGTTAAGTATGGTGACCCTGCTCGTGCTATGATGAGAGAGTGGAAAGTTGACGAAGGTATCAGCGCAGATGATATAAAAGAATCAATAGAAGCACTTACAGAAGAGTATAATATGCGTCTTACCGGTTATGTAAAAATGTATTCAGAACCAAATGCAAAACCAGATGAAGTTAAAGAAGCAAGAATTTGGTCTTTATGCAATCTGCCAATAGCTAAAACATTTTTAAACTACTCAAGATACTATGGTGGTTTTATGCCATGTAGAATTATGTATCTTGAATATGGAAACGGTGATGCTTATCTTATAAGTATGGATATGACTCTTGCAATATATGGTGGATACTCATTACCGCCAAAAATGCTAAAAATTGGTCAAGAAGTTGAAGTAGCAATGGAAGAGATTCCTGAGCGTGCAGCAAAAGGTGATTTCTAGTTTTCTAACTTGATTACCTCATAAGCCACCTCTCCATAGGGGTGTGCTTTTTTAATACCCCTACAACTTTTTATCAACACATCAAAATATATCTGGTTCTGTTTTTTACGCCAATATATAGATTTTCTTTTAAGTTTACCATCTTCTAAACTCAATTTTGCTAAAATCACTTCAATATTTTAAATCAAGGCTTGAGATGAAAAAAAGAGCGTTAGTTAGCGTGAGCGATAAAACTGGTGTGGTTGATTTTTGTAAATCACTCGTAAAAAACCAATATGAGATAATCTCAACAGGTGGTACATATAAACTCTTGCGTGAGAGTGGAGTAGATGCTATAGAGATTGATGAAGTGACAAAGTTTCCTGAATGTTTTGAAGGGCGTGTAAAGACACTTAACCCTTATGTCCATGGAGGTATTTTATATCGTCGTGACAAACAGTCGCACTTGAATCAAGCAAAAGAGCTTGGCGTTGAGGCAATAGACCTTGTGTGTGTTAATCTCTATCCGTTTAAAGCAACGATTGAACGCACAGATGATTTTGATGCTATTATTGAAAATATCGACATTGGTGGGCCGGCAATGGTTCGCTCAGCTGCAAAAAACTTTGACTCGGTTATCGTCGTTACAAATGTTGAAGATTATGCAGAAGTTATCGATACGATAGAAAACAAGAAAAATACAAAAGAGTTTCGCCGTAGATATATGATAAAAGCATACGAACATACTGCCACATATGATTCAATGATAGCCAACTATATGAATGAGCGTTTCAATAAAGGTTTTGGTGAGAAGCAGTTTATCGTAGGTGAAAAAGCTATGGATACTCGCTATGGTGAAAACCCCCATCAAAAAGGTGCACTATATGAGTTTGACAGTCACTTTAGCAACAACCTTAAAACACTCAAAGGTGAAGCAAGTTTTAACAATTTAAACGACCTAAACGGTGCCATTAAAATTGCAACAGCTTTTGGAGATGACAATGCTGTGTGCATTACAAAGCATGGAAACCCTTGTGGTTTTGCTATTCGTGACAATTTAGTAGATGCTTATATGGAAGCGCTTAAGTGTGATCCTGTTTCTGCATTTGGCGGTGTTGTAGCCATTAATGGCGTGCTCGACAAAGAGCTTGCAGGGAAAATGAATGAGATTTTTCTGGAGGTTGTGATTGCCGGACGCATCACCAAAGAGGCACAAGAGATATTTGCACTCAAAAAGCGTATCAAACTTTTTGAGATGGGTAGCGATAAACTTGTAGTCGCAAAGGACGCAAAGGACTTTAAACATATTGATGGCGGATTTGTATTTCAAGATGCTGACAGAGTTCATAATGATGAAGTTAAAAATGCAAAACTTGTTTCTAAAAATCGTGCTAGTGAAGCTGAAATGAAAGATCTTGAAATTGCGTACAAAGTAGCTTCTCTTACAAAATCCAACTGTGTAGTTTATGTCAAAAATGCTGCGATGGTGGCTGTTGGAATGGGTATGACATCTCGTGTTGATGCCGCACAGTGTGCGCTTAAAAAAGCAAAAGAGATGAATCTTGATATAACAGGCGCTGCGCTTGCATCTGAAGCATTCTTTCCATTTCGCGACTCTATTGATGCAGCAGCTGTAGCAGGGGTTAAAAATATTATTGAACCTGGTGGGTCAATTCGTGATGATGAAGTTATTGCTGCTGCTGATGAGTATGGTATGAGCCTATACTTTTCAGAAGTTCGCCACTTTCTTCATTGAAGATAAAAAAGAATACCCCTAAAGGGGTGCTCTGATTATATTTTCTCAACAACATCATATAGTTCTGCCAACTGTTTTTCTTTATCAAACTTCTCTTTTACTTTCTGTATGCCTGCTTTTTGTATCATCGCATACACTTTTTTATCTCTATAAAGCCGATCAATTTTTTCTACCAAATCTCCACTACTTCCATCAAACAAAAACCCATCAACACCATCATCTATAATCTCTAAAGGACCGCCTTTTGCAGTGGCGATAACAGGAACACCTGCAAACATCGCCTCAATGACTACTAGACCAAATGTCTCATGTTCTGTTGCTAAAACATTAACATCAAAAAGTTGCATATATTCGGCAACATCCTGAGTAAATCCGGTAAAGACAACTTGCCTTTGCAGACCTAAATGCACTACTTCATCTTGTAGCTCCTGTAAGTAGCTCTCCTGCATCCCGGCACCGACTACTAAAAGCTTCATCTTTGGATTCTTTAAAAGCCGTAAGGCTTCAATGACTCTATACTGTCCTTTTTGCTTCTCTATCCTGCCGACAATACCAAGAACAAAGGTATCATCTTTTATGTTGTATTTTTCTCTCAATAGTGCAACTTTTTGACTATCGACTGCTCTCTTTGTAGTCCCAAGATAGACTCTTTGAATTTCAGGAGAACTATCTTGTGGTATATATTTTCGCAGTTGTGTTGCAACTTCATCAGTCACAGCGTGAATAAGAGCAATATTTTTATAAATCCATCTATGAAAGAGGTCATCTTTAAAGCGTGTCATACCCATATGACGACTCTGTACTATCTTTGGCTTTCTTTTACTGAAAATTTTAGCTAAAACAACAGTGATACTATCTTTATTCCAATGAAAATGAACTATGTCAATCTCATTCTTATCAATGATTTTAGCAAGCTTCAAAGCTCGAAAGAGAAGAAAGATTTTACCTCTTTTGACTCTTTTTCTAGGAATCTCTCCAAGAAACTTATCGAGCTTGCTCTGGGGAGCAACGACAACATGGCAACTGCTTTTTTGAGAGAAATTTTCATAGCAACTTGCCACAAACATCTCAAGCCCACCAAGTCCATCTGAAAGACAGACTTCTAAAATATTTTTATTTTTCATAAAGTTTTTTCCAAATAGATCTTCAATAGATGGTTGTATATATTTCTCTTCACGCAAAAACTCAATCCCAAACATCGTAAAACATTCTATCAAAATCACCCTAAATTAACTATACCAAAATCACAAAAAATGGATTAGTCATATTTGATTTAGGTCGTTAATTTCTCTTTTTCAGTGCTGTTTTTTTGTTTGTTGTGTTATAAGCTTCAAGATTGAGTACTTTATTGCATATTTTAGACAGCTTTGTTCTCTTTTTTGATATAATCATTCTCATAAAAAAGCTTTTTTTAAAAATTGATTTAGCTTCATTGTGGGATTCTCATAGAATTTGCAAGTGGCTCTATACAAAATTATTTATGAGATATCTATGAAATACAGGCTAAATCCACCGTTTGAAAATATATTTAAAGATTTTCTACTCCATATACAGAAATATTTTCAAAAAAAGAGTATTTCCATCCATAAAGCACGCAATGAACTCAAAATCATTCCCTTTAATAATATTCAAACAGTAGTAAAAGCCTTTAGCATTCCAAACATTCTCAATAAAATAGCCTATACCTTTTTTAAAGATTCTAAAGCAAAAAAATCCTTTGACTACTCACTTAAACTTAGTGACTTTACACCTGCCCCCATAGGTTATATTGAATTTTTTAAAAATGGTCTTCTGGATGAAAGCTACTTTGTCAGTGAGGAGTTTGTCTATGACTTTACCATTCGTGAGCCTCTTTTGGAAAAAGATTTTCCCGATAGAGAGAGCATTTTTAAAGCGTTTGCCAAATTTACTCTTACTCTACATAATGCAGGAGTATTTCACAAAGATTACTCTCCTGGAAATATTCTCATCAAAAAAGAGGATGATAACTATACCTTTAAAATAGTCGATGTCAACCGTATGCGCTTTTTTACACTCTCTTGTGATGAAAGAGCCAAAAACTTCTCAAAACTTTGGGCAAGCAAAGAGGCACTTACCGCCATTACTACTGAATATTCAAAAGAGTATGGAGTGTGTGAAGATTTTACACAAAAAGCACTGCACTATTCCCTACAGAACAAAAAGATAAAAAACTTCAAAAAAAGACTCAAAGGAGAAGAGATTGATTGGTAATATTTCCGCCGTTGTTTTGACTAAAAACAACGAAACAACCATAGAAAAAACCCTTCAGGCATTGCAAGATTTTAAAGATGTTGTCGTTTATGACAACGGCTCTAGCGATACAACTATGGAGATTGCCAAGAGATTTACCAATGTAAACTTAATAGAGGGTGAGTTTCATGGTTTTGGCTGGACGAAAAATAAGGCGGCAAGCTATGCTAGCAATGAGTGGGTTTTAACCATTGACAGTGATGAAGTTATCGACAAGAGACTGCGTGAAGTGCTTGTTGCAAAACAGCTAAATAGAGATACGGTCTATATTCTTAACTCTCGTGCCTTTTACAAAAATATAGAAGTAAGACATTGTGGCTGGAATGACCAGAAAGTAAAACGACTCTATAACAAAAGTGTAACAAAATACAATAACAAAGATGTCCATGAAGATATCATCACAGAGGGGCTTCAAGCAGAACTCTTAGAGGGGAGCATACTTCACTACAGCTACCAAAACATCGAACAGTTTATTCATAAAGCCAATACATACTCTACCCTCTTTGCAAAAAACAACGCCGGCAAAAAGAGCTCTTCACCTGCTAAAGCCTTCCTCAACGGAGCCTACTCATTTATCAAGACCTACTTTTTCAAACAGGGGTTTCGTGACGGTTATGTAGGGCTTATTATCTCCTATTCGCATATGGTGACAAATTTTTACAAGTACATCAAACTCCATGAACTAAACAAAGAGCTAAAAAGCAAGTAGTTCCTGCTTTACCTCCTCTAACATTACCTCTCTTTTACCCTTATCAAGAGGTAGCATATAGTGCTTTTGCAGTTTTGCATCCCCTATGCTTTTCCATCTTGCAGCACTTGCGAACTTGCTCTCACCAAAAAAGGTCATTGTAGGACACCCCATTAAAGAAGCTAGATGATATGTGCCTGTTGAAGTAGAGATAAAAAATTTAAATCGACTCAGCAACTTTGCAAAGGTAACAATGCCGTCAAGTGAGAGATAAAGGATAACATCATCATCCGAAAAACGGCTTTGCATCTCTCTGTAAAGCTCTTTTTCATCAGGACCGAAAGTAAGCACAACTTGATACCTTTTATCTCTAATTTTTACACGAATAAGCTCTTCATATTCATCCAAGTTCCAGTTAGCATCAGATGATCCGCCAAAGCCAACATGAAAAGCGACAACATCGCGTGTAATGCTATGGTTTGCACAAAAAATCTCATAGACCTTTTTCGCATCATTAAAATGTAAAAGCTGTTTTGGAAAATCGAGTGAAATATCTAAAAACAGTGCCTGCGTGAGCGCAAGATTATACTCAAACTCAGCCATCTTTACTTCACTGCGTCGCTGTACTACTCTTTTGTTATAAAATATCTGTGCGATTTTAGTAGCAGGAGCGATGCGTTTTGATATGCCGGCTAAAAACTGAACTAGAGCCACGCGTGTATTTGAAAAGAGTGTAACTGAGGCATCTATCTTGGCATCTTGTAGTTTTCGAGAAAGAGCAAAGAGAGAACTTTTGCCGTCATCAACTATAATCTCATCTATAAAATCACACGCCTGAGCCAAAGAGCGATTAGATGGAGCCACGAGAGCTACGATACGGTTTTTTTTGCTGTGATGCTTTAAGAGATAAAAGCTTGGCAGTGCCGTTATAAAATCTCCAAGCTTATCTGTTCGTACAACCAATATATTCATAAAGTTATTTTATCTTAAAATGGCTATAATTACACTTATGATAAAACCATTTTCTTGGGATGATTATTCCGACCAACCAGCACTGCTTCAAGACAGAACTTTTAAAAAGTCGATGCGTAAAAAAGAGTTGCCGTCTTTGCTCTACACTTTTTTAAGTGCACTTATTTTGCTACCACTCTCCACACTTGCCACCCCTTTTGTAAAGAGAAAAGAGATAGAGTCAAAACACTTCTTCTCTTTAGGCATTGATTTCCAAAGAGATGCTCACGCAACAGCCGATATGATAAAAGAGCTTGGCGTAGAGAGTATTCTAACACGCTTTAAACTCTGGGAAATGGAAAAATTGCCACAACTAAAAGAGGTTCTCTCGAAGTACAAAAATAAAAAAATAACCTTGAAAATTTTACAAGATAGAGAAAATATCAAAGATTTAGCACTCTTAAGACAAAACCTTACGCAGATATTTCAAGAGCTAGACGATATCGTAGATATCTTTGAAGTTGGCTCAACCATTAACCGTGCAAAGTGGGGTTTTTTTTCCGTCAGAGAATATCTCACATTTTATAAAGTTGCTTACAATCTAAAACAGAAGCGGTTTCCAAATATCAAAATCATCGGAAGCGGTGTAATTGATTTTGAATTTCATTACACTGCCCATACACTCTTTAACTTTTGTAGGTGCAGATATGACGCTATTGCGGCACTTTTATATGTTGATAGACGGGGTGCACCGGAAAATAGACAACTAGGACTCTCACTTACCGATAAACTCGCTCTTTTAAGTACTATGGTATGGTTAAGTCCAAAAGCGAAACAGGAGCTTCACATTACAGAAGTAAACTGGCCACTTAGCGGTACGGCACCCTATGCACCAACAAGCGAATATGAGTGCATAAGTGAAGAGGTTTATGCTAATTATATGCTGCGTTATTATCTTTTAGCCTTTGCAAGTCAACAGGTCGATTCTGTAACATGGCATCAGCTCATAGCCACCGGCTATGGCCTTGTAGATAATCGAGGCAGCATTAAAAAAAGAGAAGCCTTTTATGTCTATAAGCAGATGATACAAACACTTAAAAATGCCCAATTTTTACGCCTTGATATTAAACGGGGTTACCATATCATTCAACTCTTGGTCAATGAACAACTCTTGCAGATTCACTGGTCACTAAAGCCGACGACGCTCAAAAATGAAGATTTTTTTGAAGTTTACTCTAAAACTGGAGAGCACCTCAAAAATGAGATACTTAATATCAATGACTCCCCTGTCTATATCTTCATCACCAAAGAAGTTGGTAAAAAAGTCAATGCAAGTGAGCGTATAAAATGAGAATCTTAATCATCCTCCCAAATTGGCTTGGTGATGCCACTATGGCGACACCGGCTATTGAGCTTTTAGCAAAAAAATATCCTAACGCAAGATTTACTCTTGTTGGGAGCCATGTCAGTATTGAAGCACTTCAACATCATCCACTTTGTGAAAGGGCTGTTGTTGATGAGACAAAAAAAGCCTCTTGGCGTCTTATGGCTACCTATAAACTTGCTAAAGAGTTAGGTGTTTTTAATCTTGCCATTACATTTAGAAATCAACTCTACTCTTCCCTTCTACTCTATTTTTCAAGTACACCCTTAACTATCGCTAGAGAGTCTTGGCATTCACGATTTTTACTCTCTCATACACCAAAAATAGTGACAAATCAACATCTTGTAGAGCAATATTCTCAGCTTGCTATGGTTAATATAAATGATTTTACCAAAGATGAAATCTCACAGCTCAAACTCTACATCAAGCCTAAGAGATTTAACAAGTCAATGCTTGGCATCAATGCAGGAGCAACCTATGGAAGTGCCAAACGATGGTATCCTGAACGCTTTGCTGCCGTGGCAGCACACTTTAGCAATAGATATAATATCATCATCTTTGGTGGTCCAAATGAAGTGGAGATGGCAACGGAAATTGAAGAAAATCTCAAAAAACTAGGTATTGCCGACTCTATAAATTTAGCAGGAAAAACCACCATTGAAGAACTATGCAGTAACATAGGAGGATGTTCACTCTTTATAACCAACGACAGTGGTCCAATGCACATTGCAGCTGCTTATCAAGTTCCAACTCTATCCATTTTTGGTTCGACAAAACATAAAGAGACTTCACAGTGGATGAATGAAAAAAGCATTCTCGTAAGACATGAAATGGATTGTAGTCCATGTATGAAAAGAGAGTGTCCGCTAAAGCATCATGAGTGTATGACGACAATTACAGCCTCTGAAGTTATTGAGGCTGTTAACAACTTGGATCTAAAAGTTTAAAAACCTATTTTAAATCCAACATACCAATACGAGTTATAAGTGAAATCTCCACCTGTAGAAGAGTATCCTTTATTTGCTTCGTAGTTTGTATTGAAAGAACGATATCCTAGTGTTATTTTACCATTATCGATAATCTCAACATCATAGCTTAAACGATACTCTAAAAAACTGTCTGCATCATTAAATGAGAGAACGCTTGTTGCATAATAAAGTTCGCCATTTAAGTACATTGGCACATAGCCGTTTGCTGGAATTTTATATGCGAACTGCAAACCTAAAGGTACTGATGTAAAGTGTTTTGTGAAGTTTATTTTTGCACCCATTCCTATTTGCATATCTTGATTACCAATTGGCTTCATCATTAAAAAGTTTACTTCAAAATATGGGTCTAAATCAGCACGACCATTATCGGAATGTTCTGCATCTGTGTTTAAAAACTTTGCACCTACAAATGTTGTATTTGGCTCTACGGCTTCATTAAACTGTCCGACATCAAACTTTCCGCTTACTTCCAAATCTTTATTGTTCATATTAATCTCGCCCGTATTGAGGGCAAAAGCCGTTAATGCCGTTGCACTAAGAAGTGTAATCTTTTTTAACATCTCTTTCCTTGTATCTTTTCTATAGTTTTTGTTGTACTTTTGCCATCGACAAAGTTCACAAGCTTTAACTCTCTAGCAAATTCTGTACCGACTACTTTTTTACCTTCATAATCACCGCCTTTAACCAAAACATCCGGCGCAATCATCTCAACAAGCTCATAGGGCGTATCCTCTTCAAACGGCACTACAAAGTCCACTGCTTCAAGTGCCGCAAGTAAGTATGCTCTATCCTCTGCTACATTTATAGGTCGTGCTGCCCCTTTGAGACGCGAAACCGAGGCGTCTGAGTTGAGCCCTACTATTAAAATATCTCCAAAGCTTTTTGCGATTTGCAAATACTTTACATGCCCCACATGCAAGATATCAAAGCACCCATTTGTAAAGACAACTTTTTTTCCGTTTGCTTTATAACGCTTTACTATTGCATCAATCTCTTCAAAAGTTTTTATATGGGCATCAGAGGTACTTTTATGAAGAGTTGCTTCATACTCCTCTATCTCATCAACAGTAACCGTCGCACTCCCAATTTTTTCAACAACTACACCAGCAGCCAAGTTTGCAAATTTTGCCGCCTCATTGATGTTTTTTCCAGCACTTAAAGCATAGGCAATTGAAGCGATGACCGTATCGCCTGCGCCTGTTACATCAAAGACCTCCTTGGCAACTGTTGGAAATCTTTTGAGCTCGCTGTCATATATTGCAATCCCATCTTCAGAGAGCGTAATAAGTGAAATCTCCAAATTACACTCACCTTTTAGTTTTAAAAGTGCCTCTTTCAATGAGCTCTCATCCACAATATCTATACCGGTTGCAAGTTGTGCCTCTTTTTTATTTGGGGTGAGGAGTGTTGCCCCACGGTATTTTGAAAAGTCACTCCCTTTTGGATCAACAAGAAGTGGAACACCTGCTGCTTTTGCAACCTGTATGATAGACTGCGTGAGAGACTCGGTAAGTACACCTTTTCCATAATCAGAAAGAATTACAGCGTCAAAACTTTTAATATCCTCACGCAGAGATTTTATGATACTCTCTACAGAATCTTCTGCAATATCTTCTCTACTCTCATTATCATAGCGTAAAATCTGCTGGCTTACGGCAATGACACGGCTCTTCTTTGAAGTTTTTCTACCATGTTGCACCATAAGTCTACCATTGTCAACGGCAATACTCCGCAACATTGCACGCAGTTCATCACCATTGGCATCATTACCGATAACACCGGCAACACTCACACTCGCTCCAAGGGCTTTAAGGTTATTGACAACATTCCCGGCTCCTCCAAGAACTGTTGTCTCTTTTGCAACATCGACTACCTGCACAGGCGCTTCGGGAGAAATTCTCTCACAACTCCCCCATAGGTAATGGTCTATTATCAAATCCCCAACTACAAGAATATTTGGCTTTGCCTCTTTTAAGATATTCATAATTATTTTTTCACTTCTGTCTCATAGATACGCTTTATCTCCGGAACATACGCCTCAATTCCCTCTTCCATCTTATATGCCGGCTCATAATCAAGATACTCTTTTGTATCCTCAATATCCGCTTGCGTGAAGAACTGATATGAACCCACATATGGATTTGGAATATACTCACATGGCACATCCATTCCAAGCTCACGCTGGAGAATATCTACAATATCTTGAAAACTTCGTGCTTTTCCTGTTCCTACATTATATACACCGCTCTTTTTAGGATACATCGCTTTAATATTTGCTTGAATGATATCTTCTATATAGATAAAATCACGCAGGATCTTATCGCTCCCCTCAAAAAGGCGAGGATTTTTACCGGAAAGTAGCTGATGACCAAACTGTAGCACCATAGAAGCCGTTGTGTTTTTAAAATATTCGCGTGAACCATATACATTAAAATAACGAAGCCCTACAATAGAGATATCTGAAGATTTCATATAGTCATTAGCGATATTATCCATCATTACCTTTGAGAAACCATACACATTATTTGGCTCTTCATATCCCACTTTAAAAGTATTGCTCCCCCCATAAGTTGCAGCTGAAGATGCATAGATCATATTTGCATCATGTGCAACTGCCAAATCAAGCAGATCTTTAAAGGCATTGACATTTGTCTTTATCATCAAATCCTGCTCTAGTGCAGTGGTATCACTGATAGCCGCTTCATGAAAAATATAATCAAATTTATAGTTGACTTCCAAATCTAAAAGCAGATCTTTATCATTAATATCACCACTAATAACCTCTCCGCTAAAGCCAAAAAGATTTTTAAAATGTCCAAAGCTTTTTAGGTTTCCATTGCTCAGAGTCTCTCCACTTCGGAAACTATCAAGCACAACCACATGAGCTTTTGGATAATTCTCTTGAAAGTAAAATGCCAGATTTGAGCCTATAAACCCAGCCCCTCCGGTAATCAATATTGTTTTGTCTGCCAAATCTTCATCAATGTATCTCATTTTCTCATCCATAGTAAATTAATTTTGTTGAAATGATACCTTTAAAATGATTAATAAGTATTTAAGATTTTATCTATTATAATACATATGAAACTTTAAATCAAGGAAATGAAATGAAAAAAATTGTAATTGCTTCAATTGCTACTTTAGCACTAGTAACAGCTGCATCTGCTGCAGTAAACGGTAAAGCATGTGCTGCATGCCATGGTGCTAATTGGGAGAAAAAAGCTATGGGTAAATCTAACGTTGTTGCTGGGATGACTCACGCTGAAATTGCTACTGCACTTAAAGGTTATAAAGCTGGAACTTACGGTGGATCAATGAAAGGTGTTATGAAAGGTCAAGTAGGACGCTATTCGGATGCTGATTTAGAAGCTTTCGCACAAACTATCGGTAAATAATTACTATTATTTTACCTTAAGCTACCTTTTTTGGGTAGCCCACTTTCCCTCTTTTTTAAAACCTCTAATTTTATTCTGGTCTATACTCTTTTTTATTAAGAGACTCTTTTTTCTTTTTTTCTGCACGCACTGCATCATTTAACTCATCGACATCATCAAACAGTGCTGAATTTAAAAACTTCTCTTTATCATCAAACTGTCCTTTTTTAATTGCCCACATCAATGCAACAACTGCAATGCTTCCTAAAAATACCGACACTCCAAGCATCATACCGATTACCCAACTATCCATTTCTACTCCTTATATCCTAATTTTATTCGCATTGAGTTTCCAACAACAAGCAGTGATGAAAAACTCATAGAGATTGCAGCAATTAGCGGAATAATATACCCTGCCATCGCAAGCGGAATTGTGATGCCGTTATAAACCAAAGAGAGACCAAGATTCTCTTTTATCATCACAAAAGTGCGTTTTGAGATTTTAAAGCTATCATAGAGTGATGCAAATGTATCGTTTAAAAGCACAACATCGCTGACCTCTATAGCAATATCACTCCCATTACCCATAGCAATGGCAATGTCACTACTAGCAAGTGCCAAGATATCATTCACGCCATCACCTGCCATCACAACAGTTTTACTCTTTTTATGCAGGTTTGTAATGTAAGTAGATTTATCCTCTGGAGTGAGTTCTGATTTATACTTTTCAATGCCAACAAGTTTAGCTACTTTTTGCGCACTCCTCTTATGATCACCGGTTAGCATAATAACTTCAATACCCATCTTTTTAATTTTTTCTATAGACTCTTTTGCATCCTCACGAGGCATATCAAAAAGCTCATACTTTGCTAGCAATAGATCGCCATAAGCAAAATAAAATTCACTATATTCACTACTGCTCTCTACATTAAGCCCTATGGTACACATAAGCTTGGCATTACCGCCTGCCAACATCTTACCGTTATACATTGCCGTAATTCCCTGCGAGGCAATATTTTTGAGACTCTCTAGCTCATAACAAGAAAGATTTTCATCATAGATAGCGTTTGCCACTGCTTTTGCAATAGGGTGTTTTGAGTTGGAAATCAAAGAGTAAAGCATAGAGGTATCAAACTCTTTAAATATTTCAGATTGTACGACTTTGGGATCTCCCTGCGTAATAGTCCCTGTCTTATCAAGAACCAAAACATCTGCTATCGCCATAGTCTCAAGTTGGGCTGCCTCTTTAAAGAGTATGCCTCTCTTAGATGCTATGGAGAGCCCTACGAGTGTTGCAACCGGAGTAGCAAGAGCTAAAGCACATGGACATGCAATGACAATCACGGAGATGGAAATCATAAAAGATTGTTCAAAGTTATGAGAATAAAAATACCACCCAACAAAAGTAAATACTGCTAAAAGTAAAATGATTGTCGAGAAATATTCACTTAGTTTGTTTGCAAACTGCTGGATTTGCGGCTTGTTATTCATCGCATTTTCAAGGAGTGAGACAATATTACTCATCGTTGAGTGTGCATAATCTTTTACAACTCTATATTTTATATCCGCATCGATACTAACAGTTCCACTGATAATAGTGTCGCCTTGCTCTTTAAAAATCGGCTCACTCTCTCCGGTGAGGCTTGACTCATCAAAACTGCCACTGCCCTCATACACCTCCCCATCAAGAGCAACACGCTCTCCACTTCCAAGAAGTACTATCTCGCCCTCTTTTGTATCATGAACACTTTTAGTGACAATTTTTTCACCCTCTATGACTTTTACATCATTGACAAGATGCTGACTCATAATATCAAGTGTATCTGCAATACTTTTTTTACTAAGAACTTCTAAAAACTTTCCGACTAAGACGAAAGAGATTATCATCGTCACAGAATCAAAATATGCCTCTCCGCTTCGAGTAAGGGTAATGTAGATGGAGTAGATATAGGTCAGAAGTGCACCTGTTGCAACAAGAGTGTCCATATTGACTGTTTTTGTCTTTATGCCATAGTACATTCCTCGAAAAAACGGCCATCCACTGTAAAAGAGAACAGGTGTTGCAAGAACCCACTCCCCAAGATTTAAAATATGTTTCACATCAGCAGATATTCCGGTGAAATATCCGGCATACTGCGCAACCATAATGGTCATCATATTCATTGTTGCAAAGAGAGCAACCGCAATGCGAAGGTAATAATCTTTTCGCTCTTTATTTGCTTTTTCTTCCTGCAAACTTGCATCATAAGGGTAAGCATTGTAGCCTATGGCACGAATCATATCGATAATCTCAGAGAGTTTTACAATATCATCGTCCCAGACAACTCTAGCTTTGTTGTTTGTGTAGTTGATATTTGTAGCAATAACACCATCCATATTGATAAGCGCTTTTTCATTGAGCCAAACACACGCAGAACAGTAAATACCCTCAATAATTAAAGATACCTCAGAAAATCCATCTTTATTTACAGTCACAAAATGTTCATAAAATGCCGCTGCATTAAAATTATTGGAGTCGCCATACTGTTCTTGAGGCGGTGTGAGTTTTTTACTCCCAAGCTTTTTATAAAAACTATCAAGTCCTTGGTCGCTCAAAAGATGAAAGACACCCCGGCAACCATTGCAGCAAAAGTAATGCCCATCATCTTCTATCATCACATCTTGTGTAAATTCCAGACGACAATGGTCGCATTTAATCTTCTTGGACAACTTGAAATTTCCCCAATGTTCTATTTTTTTTGAGCTCCTGCCATGGACGCACATAACCGTTCATACAGATATACACCCCTGCCATCTCTTGTGCCTCGGCAAAACCTATAGCCATTCCAAGATTAAAGCTCGCTTCTGATTTTTCAATGGAGTAAGGCTTCATAGCTCCTGTGAGTACTATAACCCTGTCATCAAAAATAGCTTCTAAGAACTCTGCTGTCTCATCAATAGTGTCGGTACCATGAACGATAATAAATTCAGCTTCTTGCGACTCTGCAATGATACTCGCAATCCTTTTCCTATCTTCTATATCTATATCTAAACTATCTTTATGGATAGCACCGGCAACCATAAAATGATGTTTGATTGATGCCATAATCTCATCAATAGCATCATTATCATAAGGGACTTCTAAAACTCCCGTCTCTTCATTGTACCGTTTATTGAATGTTCCACCACTATTTAAAATAAGCATATCTACTTCCAAATCTCATCTAATTTTTTTACAATTTTCATAGCCTTTGATGCTTGAATTTTTCCGCTCTCATCAAAAAGATAGGTCTCACGCAGTCCAGCATTGAGCCCCGCTTCAATATCTCGCTCTTTATCGCCTATCATAATAGAGTTTTGCAAATCTAGATCAAACTCACCTGCTGCCTCACGCAGCATTCCATCTTTTGGTTTACGACATACGCACTCACCTGACAAATCTGGATGATGCGGGCAGTGATACACCTTTGCGGTTTTAATACCTTTTTGCTCAAAAGCTTCCAACATCCACTGCGTGAGCTTAAAAAACTTCTCTTGGGTGTAAAAACCACGCGCAATACCTGACTGATTAGTTACAATAAATATCAAATAACCTAAATCCTGATAGTGATGGCAGAGACCGAAGATGCCGTCAATAAATTCAAAATCTTCTATTTTATAAAGATACTCTTTTTCAACATTGACAACACCGTCACGGTCTAAAAAAAGAGCTCTCTTCTGCATCTATACACCTACACCTTCACCAAAGGTCTCTTTCTCAATTATATCACAAAGAATATGACCAATTAGAATATGTGACTCTTGAATGCGTGGTGTAAAATCTGATGGCACAATAAGTGCAACATCTGCCATCTGTGCCATTTTCCCACCATCTCGACCGACAAGGGCTACTGTTGTGATACCTTTTTCTTTTGCTACCTCAAAAGCGTTGATAATATTTTGCGAATTTCCAGAAGTTGAGATACCAAAAAAGATATCACCTTCTTGTCCCATACCTGCAAGCTGACGAGAAAAAACCTGATTATATCCATAATCATTTCCGATTGCAGTCAGATTAGATGTATCGGTTGTCAATGCCAAAGATGGGATGGAAGGTCTATCAAACCCGTAACGACCGACAAGTTCTGCGGCAATATGCTGTGCATCGGCAGCACTTCCGCCATTACCGGCCAAAATTGTCTTTCTATCTGTTTTATAAAGTGCCACACATCTGCGTGCGACATCTTCTATTTTGTCTAAGAGCACATCATCTTTATATATTGTCTGCTTTGTCTCATATGATTTTTTAATTTGATCTTTTATATAGCTTCTCATCTGTTCTACCTAAAAGTAATATCTGAAATAATAGCATAGAATTGATTATAAAAAGGTGTTTGCAATAGAGAGGGAGTAAATTTTAAAAGAGCGACAACCAAAGAGAAAAACTCTTTGACTGCAAGATGCCGGAAGAAAAATTAGTCGATTTTTTCTGCTTTTTTGACATCATAAAGAATGTCATCCATTGGGTGGCGATACATTGGCATTGCAAGACGCTTTTCATCAAGTACATGACCGATGAAACCGATTGAACGGCCTACAATAAAAAATGCGTTAAGTGTACCAGACGCAACAAACTCATCAATCTCTTCTTCAGGGTATCCAAGAGCTCTCCACATATCAACCATCAAGATACCGATAGTACCATCAACATTAAGAATAAGATTCTCTTTTTTACTTGTGGTAAGCGCTTCAACGGTTTTTGCATAGTCAAGCAGTGGAGTACTTGGAAAATGCTCTGCTGCATAGTTCATAAGACCGGTCACGCGAAGGTCTGGGTTTTTCAGTGATTTGATACGGTGACCAATACCTGGAATTGGCACACCCTCTTTTTTCATATATGATAAGAACTCTTTTGGAGAGAGGTTATTATCATCGGCATATTTAAAATATTTTGCTGCACCGTCAATGGCACCACCAAAACGCGGACCAATTGTTAAAAGACCGGTTACAAGCGACTCGACAACAGATTTTCCTGCACGCGCTGTTACTTTTGCATTGTGTGCGCCAGAAACTGCCGGACCATGGTCTGCAACAGTTTTGATTACAGTCTCAATGAAGTCTGTAGCCCATTTTGGATACTGTTTTTTGAACCATAGAAGTGAAATAACATCGCCAATACCTTTGCCGGTATCCGGAGTGGCAACATCAGAGATTGGAAAACCGGCATATGTTGCCTCTTCACCGCGGTCATCAGAGATCGTACAGATAAACTGTTTGGGACGGCGTACTTTTGGTACGGTGTTAATTTCAGACTTAGCAATTTCACCGATAATGCCTTCGGCTTTAAGCCCTTCATGAACCTCTTTGATTTTTGCCGGAAGATCATTAAAAGTTGCGGGAACATAAATACCGGCCTCAGCCATAGCTTTGTTTTTTGCCTCAGCAGTCTCTCTTTCAGCATTTGCAGATGCACCTGCGTGACCAAACTGAACACCGGAATCATAGTATTTTGCAATTGTACCGATACACCATGCGATGATTGGTTTTGTAATTTTTCCAGATTTAACTGCTTCGATTACTTTATACTCTTCTGTACCGCCAACTTCACCGAGTAAAATCATATATTTTACATCCGGATTTTCTTGCATACGAAGCAGGTTATCGATGAAAACTGAACCAACAAATCTATCACCACCAATTGCAACACCCTCGGCGATACCATCGGCATTGATAGCAATGATATTTGAAAGCTCGTTAAAAAGCCCGCCTGAACGGGTTACAAGTCCACAAGAGCCTGAACGGTGAAGTTTAGAGTTGACAATATTCTCAATAGTACCGCCAATATTTGCGATTTTGAATGCACCTGGAGCAATAGCACCGACGGTAGCAGGCCCAATCACAACAACACCAAGCTCACGCGCATATGCATTCATACCGCGAGCAAGTCTCTCAGGGATACCTTCAGCCGTGATCATAATAGTCTTGAAACCACCAATATTCAGTGCTTCCATAGTGACATCGTAAGCAGTTCTAAAAGATGCAAAGTTTAAAAGTACCTCAGCTTGTGGCTGAGCAGCTTTTGCTTCTGCGGTACTTTTATAAAGTGGAATCATAATCTCATCACCACCCCAAAAGAACTTCTCAAATTTGTTTCCACTTGTAGGAGCTACAATAGCTGCAACAGATGGAGTCTCTCTTTTAATTGTATAATCATAATCAAGCATTCTTTGGATTGCTGTTTTGTTGTTGTTCCAAAAAATTGCCTGTGTATCTCTAGTAAATAATTTTCCCATCTCTTCTCCTTACTTCTCTTCTAATGCCATACGCACAATATCTGTAACATGTGTTTCTGGCCCATAAACATAAATTTTAAGACCTAATTTGTCAGCTGCCTCTTTAATATCTTTAAGACCTTTTTCATAATTTGGTCCACCGCGACGAACATAGATTTTAATACCAATATCTTTCATCTTATCTGCATACTCTTCAAATGCTTGAATGATACCTGTAAATGTTTTCGCAACATCGGTAAAGTTTGCAATTGCACCACCGATGATCAAGATCTTGTCACGACCTTTCAAATCTTTCTCACGAGTCATAAGATCTAAAATAGTCTCAGCATAGAATTTTGTCTCACCGGTCGTTGGTCCACCGGAGTACTCACCATAGTTTGCAAGATCTTCAATACCTGCAAAGTCGGCGATAGTATCAGCATATACGACAGAAGCACCGCCACCGGCAACCATAGTCCAGATTCTAGCTTCTGGCTTAAGAAGTGTAAGTTTGAGTGAAGCACCGGTTTTTGCATCAGCCTCTTCGATAGCTTCAACTTCTGGGGATTTTGCTTCCATACCAAATGCAGTAGGATACTCCACGCCACTCCACTCTTCTACCATCATAAAGCCTGCTGTATCATCAAGTTTAGCAACCATATCTAAAAGCTCGATTTTTCTACCTTGCATTACAAATGGGTTAATCTCAAGATAAGCAAAGTTAAGCTCGCGATATATTTTAAAGAAACCGATTGCAAATTTTGCAAAATTCTCTTTATCTTCTTCTTTTACATCCGCAGGAATGTTTGCCTTGATTCTCTTAGCAATCTCCTCTTCTGTGGCAGTAATTTGAAATGCTACTTCAGTAACTTTTTCATCCCAAGCCTCTTCAACTTCCATACCACCTTCAGCTGACATATAAAGAACATCTTCATCACCGACACAGGTAGCAGAGATGTAATACTCCTCTGATTGATCATGCGGAGTAAATGGTTCAACAATGAAGTGAGTCAATCTATCTACTTTAGGCTCACCGGTCGGAGTGTCACCGTCAAAAGAAAAATATACCGTAACATCTTCTTTTGATTTTTCATCAATCCAAGCCGCTGCTTTTTCTAAAGAGACATCACCGGGTTTTTGATCTTTAAAAAGTACTAGTCCATTTTTACCGCGTTTGCCAAATAACATATCTGGTTTTGCAACAAGTGGTTTCTCTTTTAACCACGACTTCTCTTTAGCTTCAAGCAGTTCAGCGCCTGAAGCTACTAAAGCTGTTTCATATGAATAAGTAAAATCTGGAAAATATTTATCCCAGTGTTTTGCTAAAATTGACTTTGCGTCGTATTCTCGTATCGCTTTTTGAGCCATAAAAACTCCCTATTTTAATATTTGTGGGTAATTTTAGCATAAACTCATTTAATAAAGATCTTTGCTTTAGCTTAACTATCTAAATGCTTTGTTTATTGTTTAATTTGGTAACGGTGGCTCTGTAAAGGATTTTATTTTTGTAACAAATAGTTACACTTTCTTGTTTTGTACTCTGGAGAGAAATTGCATCAAGTCTATTTTGAGTGCATTTATCAATTCCGTAAAAACGCAAACGCTTTTGCATTTTTGTATCTGTGCTCACGCAGCTATAATCTTGCATTTTGAGTCTCTGTGCCAACTCTTTTGCTATATGCATATTGTAAGCAAAGTTCTTTTTTGGATCATCCAAGAACAGATAGAGCTCTTTGTTAAAAAAGACAAGAAGAGTATTGAATATCAAGAGCATAAAAGACAGAACAAATATCACTCTATAACCCTTTCTGTGCTCTTTTAAACGCACCTTGTAAGAGCTTGCGAAAGTCTGTGCTGCAAGCGGAAGCGCAACAATAAGATAGGGTGCAAAATGTTCAATATCCACTCTTTGACGAAAAGAGATAAGAAGTGAGAAAAGCAGTGCCGTTGCGGCAATATACCAGAGTTTGTCACATTTGTCTGTCAAATAGCGTCTGTAAAGCACATAAAATAGATAGATAAAGATAATAGGTGTAAAAATAGCGCTGTAAACGCCTATGGTATCTAAAAAGTGACCTCGTGGAAAACCATATATATCAAACCCGTATAGGAAAGAAGATAAGATAAAAAGTCCAAGATTATAGATAAGCTCTTTTTTTTCTTGGTAAAAAAGATGATAAAAAGCCAAGGACAAGAAGAGATAAACAAAACCAACATCCACTAAAGCATAAACAAGAAGAAGCAAATTTACAAAAAACTTTGGAGCTCTCTCTTCCATGTAGAGATACAACAGTAGTCCAAAGATGATAAATCCCGCATCATTGACCATGATAGCAGCACTAACGACACCAGGCAACAATACAAAAGTCAAAACAAGCCAAAGTCTGTTTCGCTCAGAATTTAAATAACGCTTAGATATATCATAGATAAGAAACGCACTAGCAATGTGCATCACTATAAAAGGAAAACGAAGACCGAAATCATTCTGCCCAAAAAGAGCCAAAGAGGCTTTAACCAAAAGCTGTAAAAAAGAGAGGTCACCATAAAGCAATGAAGCTTCACTTGAGGCTATTGATATGCGTGATGTCTCAAAAAAAAGTATGAAAACATCTATTCCCAAGATGAGAAATAAGATGAGTTTATGCCTCATAGTTTTAAAAAGTTTCCTATCATTTCATGCCCATATTCACTCATAATTGATTCTGGATGAAATTGCACTCCATAGATATCTTTATCTTTTATTTTAAGTGCCATAATCTCTTTGTCATCCGCAGAGTAGGCTTTTGGCTCAACAATATCAGGGAGTCTGTTTTTATCTACGATGAGTGAGTGATAGCGAGTGGCTATAAACTCTTGCGGCAGGTTCTTAAAGAGTACACACTCACCGGCTTGTTGTATCTTGGATGTTTTTCCATGCATCATATTTTTTGCGGGAACCACATCTCCACCAAAAACCTGAGCAATACTTTGATGCCCTAAACAGATCCCTAAAATTGGCACTTTATCTTTAAAATAACAAATTACATCAAGCGTAATCCCCGCTTCATCAGGAGAAGCAGGACCGGGAGAGATGATTATTTTTTCAGGATGAAGTGCTTCAATCTCTTCTAAAGTCATCTCATCATTACGAATAATTTTTAAATCAGCACCCAACTCTTTACAGTACTGAACAATATTGTATGTAAAACTATCATAATTATCTATCATTAA
>JANEIH010000081.1 GCA_024513425.1 Sulfurimonas sp.
ATCTCTTTTTATGCTTTGGTTTTTGTTGTAAATTATTATAGCATTTTGAAATTTGATCTCAACTTTTTTAACTACTGAAAATTTAAATTAGCTGCTTTTGTGGGAATCTGCAAGTGGCTCTATATAATTGATTAAAAATGGACGGACCCATTTAGGAACTTCAGTTCTTCTTATCAATTAAAAGTGAATAGAAATAAATCAACACCTTTTTATGTAAAGAGAATACATAAAATAATTGATAAAAGAAGAAGCTAGTATTGACTTATGGATGTAAGTTAGCCTTTATGATTATTATAGTAATATACATTACAGTAATGATAAAAGGTATAGTATGAAATTCTACAATAGAGAAGAGGAACTAAAAAAACTCCATCAAATCAAAAAGCTTTCAGAGAACTCCTCTAAAATGAGTATTATAGTCGGTAGAAGAAGAATAGGGAAGACATCCCTTATAAAAAAAGCCTATGAGCAAAAAGTTTATCTGTTTGTTTCTAAAAAAAGCGAAGCACTTTTATGCGAAGAGTTTATCTCTATAATTGAAAAAGAAATGGATGTTAAAGTATTAGGTGAATATTACTCTTTTGCAAAACTTTTTGAATACCTTTTAGATCTTGCAAAAGAGCGACACTTTACTCTTGTGATTGATGAGTTTCAAGAGTTTCTCTCTATCAATAAAACGATCTACGCCGATATGCAAAACCTCTGGGACAGCTATAAAGATGTCACAAAACTCAATCTTGTGCTTAGTGGATCGATCTACTCATTGATGAAGAAGATATTCGAAGATAAAAAAGAGCCTCTCTTTAACAGGGCAGATCTCAAGATCCATTTAAAACCTTTTACCGTTAGTACACTCCAGGAGATATTAAAAGAGAATTACCCAAAATACACGAATGAAGATCTTCTCTCCTTTTATACCATTACAGGGGGTGTTGCCAAATATGTGGAACTCTTTGTAACTTTTGAGGCATTTACTCTCCAAAAGCAGCTTGATCTAATCTATGAAGAGAACTCACTCTTTTTAGAAGAGGGGAAAAATATACTTGTAGAGGAGTTTGGTAAAGAGTATACAACTTATTTTTCCATTCTCTCTTTGATCGCATCTGGAAAAACGGCCCGTTCAGAGATAGAGAGTATCTTACAAAAAGATGTCGGTGGTTATTTGGAGCGACTTGAGAGAGAGTACAGTGTCATCAAAAGAGTCAAACCTATCTTTGCAAAAGAGGGGAGCCGTGTTCTAAAATATGAGATAGTTGATAATTTCTTTAGCTTCTGGTTTAGATTCATCTATAAGTACAAAAGTACAATTGAGATAGAGAATTACGAATATGTAAAAAAGATAGCAAAGCGAGACTTTTCAACTTACAGTGGTAAGTTCTTAGAGAAGTGGTTTATTGAAAAATTCAAACTTGCACAGCAATATTCTCAAATTGGAAACTATTGGGAGAGAGGTAATAAAAACGAGATAGATATAGTAGCTGTTAATGAGATAGAAAAAACGATGCTTATTGCGGAAGTGAAAATCAATCCTAAAAAAATCTCGATACAAGGGCTCCAAAAAAAGGCTCAAAAACTGATTGATAAATACCAAGATTATGAAGTAAACTTTAGAGGGTTCAGTTTAAAAGATTTATAGATATTGCTCACTTTGATAATTATAGAGTGCTTAGATATCCAAGAGATTTTAAATCAGCTATTTGTAAAATAGAAATTTCATAAGTGTTATAGATAATATTTTAGATATAATACTTTATATTTATTTGAAAGGTTATTATGTTATCTATAAATATCCAAACACCGGAAACTGTTATGGAGATGCTTAGAGATAAACTAAAAAATAGAAGACTCTTTTTGAAATTAACACAAGAGGGACTCGCCAAGAGAAGCGGAGTAAGTCTTGGAAGTGTTAAACGTTTTGAGAAGAGTGCTGAGATCTCTTTGCGTTCACTTCTGAAAATAGCTTTGGTGCTTGAGTGCCTGGATGATTTTACAACTATAGCAGAGCCTAAACAAGAAGAGATCAACTCTATAGATGAACTTTTAAGAGTAAAACCTTTAAAAGTTCCAAAGAGAGGAAGCATCAAATGATACAGACACTTAGTGTTTTTTATCACCATAATGATGAAAAAAGAGAGATAGGCAGACTCGCTCATAAAGAGGGAGTGATCTATTTTGAGTATAGCAAGGAGTTTTTGGATTCTTCATTGGAGCTCTCTCCTTATAAATTGCCGTTAAGAGCAGGGGTTTTTGTTTGTGATGATAATGTATTTGAAGGACTCTTTGGCCTCTTTGGAGATTCTCTTCCTGATGGTTGGGGGAGACTGTTGCTAGATAGACACTTTACGAACAACGGAATCAATTACAGTGAGATAACTCCACTTGACAGACTTAGTTATATTGGCGCGTATGGAACAGGGGCCTTATCGTATGAACCGATCGTTGAAGATACACATACAAGCGTAAGCGATCAATTCATATTAGATGACCTGGCAGCAGCATCGAAAGAAATTCTCAAAGGCGAGAGCGAAGAGATGCTGGAAACCCTGCTTAATCTTGGAGGTTCCTCTGCCGGAGCAAGACCTAAAGTAATGGTACAGCTTAGCGATGATAAAAAGAGTATCATACATGGAACGCAGGCACTGCAAAG
>JANEIH010000013.1 GCA_024513425.1 Sulfurimonas sp.
GGCTGTATAAGTTTGACCTTTTTTTCTACTCATAAGTTCATCTCCATAATTCTATTTATTTTAACTTTTTTGAAAATAAATCTTACTGAATTACTGTCTTAGATTTTAGGGGCATTATAATGTTCTACAATCCAAAAAGACGACACAGTTATTTGGATTATTTATCACCAAATGAGTTTGAAAAAAGGTATAATTTGGAGTCTTTAAAAAATTAGGTTTTTATTGGATTGATAATTGTCTAGTTTTTAGGGGACATTCCACAATGATAAGAACTCTATCTGTTTAGCAGATATTTTACACAAATTGCACATTTTTTGCATGTTAATTATTAAAAATATGACAATTTGCCAAATAATTGATTATTTTTAGAAGAGATCTCTATTATTTTTTAAATATTTAGCGTGTAGTAAATGTGAGTAAAGAAAAAAACTTTTAGATATTGTTGGGTTTGCCTATTCATTGGGTGGAGCAGTGGGTTTTTTAACAAGAGATATAGCATAAACAAGTTACAATAAAACAAAAAACGGTAGGGCATGACACAGACACTTATAGGGCAAATTGACAGGGTTCTTTTTGAGGGGGATGATGGTTTTTTTATTGCGGTTTTAAAAACCGGTGAGAAAATTAGCGGTGTCTATTATGAGAGTGCTGTTAAGAACATCAAAAGTTCTGCTATTACACTAGAGGGCAAGTGGCATGAACATAAGAAGCATGGGCGTACTTTTAAATTTGACTCTATTAAGGTAAACCAAAATGAACTCTTTTTCTTTCTTGACAAAATCATCAAAGGTTTTACTAAAAAACTCTCCGCCGACCTAATAGCACATTTTGGCTCTGAGGAACTTGTTAATATTTTAGATAATGATATTGAGCGGTTATTGGAGTTTAAAGGTATTAAAGAGAAACGACTCAAAAAGATTCAAACCTCTTGGAAAAAGTTCCGTTCTATGCGTGATCTTGGTGAGTTTTTAGTCCCTTACAATGTCTCTTCAACACTCCTTACCACTATTGCAACGGCTATGAAAGATGTGAGTGAGCCTTGTTCTAAGATCAAAGAAAATCCCTATATTTTAACTTCCATTTCCGGTATCGGTTTTAAACGGGCTGATGAGCTAGCACTAAAGATGGGTGTTAGTACCGAAGATGAAAATCGTATCGGCTCAGCGATGAGCTATGTGCTTTTGGAGTATTGTGAAGCAAATGGAAACTCCTGTATTGAAAAGTCACTGCTCTTTAGCGGACTTGATGAACTGCTTGGTTTTTATCAAAAAGAGTATCTTTATGAAACGGCTTTGGTTGAGCGTGTAAGCGAAGGAAGCATTGTCCTTATGCAACACGACAGACTCTCTCCGGTACGGCTTTATGATGCAGAAATTTTTTTGTATGATACTTTTACAAAACGAGCCAAACTTGACAGTGGCGGATTTGTAAAAGATCTTGATCTATTTTTAGCAGACTCTGAGCTAAAACTTGGAGAGCAACAACGAAAAGCAGTTGAGATCATCAATAATGGTGCAAGTATTCTTTTCTTGGTCGGTTATGCAGGAACAGGAAAGAGTACAACCTCTAAGACAATACTTGAACTTTTAAATACCCGTTATGACGATAAAGAGATTATTACCTGTGCCCTTAGCGGTATTGCAGCACAGCGTATTAGCGATACAACAGGGTTTACTTCTGCTACGATTCAATCGTTGCTCGTCAAACATGAAGAATCCGACAAGTTTCCTTACTCGGTAGTTCTCATTGATGAAGCTTCTATGATAAACTCGATGCTCTTTGCGCGCTTAATGGGGAAAATCTCAAACAAAGCCATAGTTATCATTGTCGGAGATGATGCACAACTGCCACCTATTGGAGCTGGAAATGTACTGAGTGATGTACTTACTCGAAATCTTGCTCCCATTGTAAAGCTCACGCAGATATACAGACAAAACGAAGATCAGGCTATTACACTCATTGCCAATCAAATCCGACAGGGTGAAGTACCACAATATCGAGGAGAGTATGAGGATTTTAAATTTGTAGATGTTAGTATCGCCAACTATTATGCTCTGAAAAATCAGCTCACGCAAGAAGAGTTAAAAGAGTTGCGTGAGAAAAATTCTCAAGATATTATTGCCGAGATGCTACACTGCGTGGTAGCAAGTATTGAAAAAGCACGCTATCGCCTGAACAACAAGCAGATAAAAGAGTATCTCAACTATTTTCAGGTTATTACACCAATGAAAAGCGGCACGCTTGGTACGACCAATCTCAACAAAATTTTACAGGAGTATTTTAACCCCAATCCAAAAAAGTGTATCAAGCGTGGAGAGTTAGAGTTTCGCCTGATGGACAAGATCGTACATATCAAAAATGAAAATATGACTGCATGGAGCTCTGAGGGGTTTAAAACAGGAGAAGATTCACATGAGAGACGAGTCTTTAACGGTATGAGTGGACTGCTCTTTCGCATTGATGAAGAGGAAGAGCAAGCCTACATCTTTTACCCAAATGAAGATATCGTTGTAAAGTATGAGTATGATGAGTTAAAGGCATACCTAATGCTCTCCTATGCTTTGACAATCCATAAAGTGCAGGGTATGGAGTATGATATTGTTGTTATTCCCATGAGTTTTACACACTTTATCATGCACAATACAAAGCTTATCTATACAGCCATCACACGGGCGAAACATCGCTGTATCATCATAGGTGAAGGCGGAGCTTTTGAGTCAGCCTGCAGACGCGTGGCAGTAACGGAGCGTGATACCGTACTTTTAGAACATAAGAAGAGTTGATCTATTTTCTTATGCTAAACAACTTCTCTAACTCTGATGCATCTTTAAGATTTTGAATATCTGTAATTTTTAAATTATCAAGAGTAACAACAACAATACTTTTTTTATCCACTCCTTTTGTGAACTCTGCTGAGAGTTGGTCATCATTGATAAGATGGATTTGAAATTTTAACTTTTTTAGATCCGGTAAGATAAACATACTTTTGATAATTCCCGGCGCTGCACTGACATCTGCAACATATACAGCCTTATGCCCTGCTAAGAAATTGGCAGGTTTTGACTCTAACAATTTATTACAAGCATGTCCTGTCGGTTTTGAAAAAGAGAAGAAGACGATTTTTGTATCTGTAGCGATTGTCGTTAGTTTCTCATTTTGATCTTTAAGTTTGAGATCTGCCAAGCTTTTGCCTATGACAAGTCTTGCCTCTACATTTTTGTTCTCTTCTGATTTTGAACTACATCCTAAAAAAAGCAGTGCAACTACCAAGATAGCAATAATTTTTTTCATATTTCCCTCATATAATTTGATTTATGCAAGTTTACTAAAGTGTAGTTGAGATTATAATGCGAATTATATTTACTTAACTCCTTTAATAGTTTTTAAAGTAAGTAATTTTATTGTAAAATTTGAATGGGCTTACAAAACGGTGGTTTATAAATCGATTTGGATGAGGTAACTATAAGAGGCTAGGGGGGGTATCAATGGTAAAAGTAGCAGCGATTCAGATGAGTATGGGTGAAGATAAATCTGCAAATGTAAATAAGGCAAAAAGACTTGTGCGTGAGGCTGCTAAAAACGGTGCAAATATCATACTTTTACCAGAGCTTTTTGAAGGGATTTACTTCTGTAAAGATAGAGATGAAGAGTACTTTTCATGGAGCGCTCCTCTTAAGGAGCACAGACTTATAAAAGAGTTTCAAAGACTCTCGCGTGAACTTGGAGTTGTTTTATTGGTCTCTTATTTTGAAAAGGCCGATACAGAGTATTTTAACTCACTTATTGTTATCAATACCGATGGTACATTGATGCAAAACTATCGAAAGACACACATTCCAGATGGTTCGGGTTATGAGGAGAAGTTTTACTTCAAACAGGGCGATACCGGTTTTCAAGTCTATGAGACAAAGTATGGAAAAATTGGCGTGGGAATATGCTGGGATCAGTGGTTTTGTGAAACCGCACGGGCATTGGCACTGATGGGTGCAGAGATTATTTTTTATCCTACAGCTATTGGGAGTGAGCCGGAGATTCATCTAGACTCAAAAGAACACTGGCAAAGAGTACAGATGGGACATGCCGCAACAAATACAGTACCTGTCGTTGTGGCCAATCGTTACGGAGTGGAAGTGGGTAAGAGCTGTGAGCTTACTTTTTACGGGTCATCATTCATTACTGACTATACAGGTGCAAAAATAGCCGAAGCCTCACGCGACAAAGAGGAGATACTCTATGGTGAATTTGATCTTGAAGAGATTGCAAAACAAAGAGAGTACTGGGGACTTCTGCGTGATAGAAGAGGTGCTATGTATGCAAAGTTGTGCGAAGAATAATATCTTCTAAATTCTCTAGTTTTGCGTGAGTAATATTTTGAAACTGTGAACGGTTAAAGGTCTGCTGTCGTTTTGCAAGCTGAGCCGTATGAGTAGAGATGAGTTGAAGCATCTCTGCTTTGCCTATCTTTGCATCTAAAAAGTCCAATACTTCTACAATTCCTATGGCTCTCATAGCGTTTGGAATTCGTGTATATTTTTGTTCAAGATATGCCACTTCATCGATAAGCCCCATATCATACATCTGTTGTGTTCTTTTTACAATGCGTTCACGCAACACTTCACGCTCCACATCAATGTTAAAAATTGGCAAATCTTTTATAATCGGCTTGGCAGGATTTTTTAAAAACCACTCACTAGGCATCACTCCTGATGCCTCTAAGATAAGGAGTGCTTTTTCAATGCGGTAGCGATCATTGGATGCTATTTTTTGCATATATGCTGCATCTTTTTTAAGCAACACTTCATAACTGCGTGTAAGGTTTTGAAGCTTTTCTTTGACACGCTCCTGCGTGAGTTTTGTTATTTTTGGAAGAGGGGAGAGTCCATTGAGTAGAGATTTTAAATAAAATGAGGTACCGCCGACAATGATGAGATTTTTATCATTTTCTTTGCACTTTTGTACAACATCACAGTAGAGTCGTATAAAAATCTCCACGCTAAAGTACTCATTGGGACAGAGCTCATCAATACCAAAATGCTCTATCTCACGCAACTCCTCTTTAGAGGGTTTTGCAGCAACGATATCTATCTCTTTATAGATACTAAGTGAATCAATAGAGAGAATGTAGGCATCTATCTCTTTAGCGATTTTAATAGCTAGATCACTTTTTCCCGAAGCGGTAGAGCCAATGAGTGCTAGTTGTTTCATAAAAAGATTATAACACAAACTCAAACTCTGCATAGAGAGGATTATGGTCGGAGATGTTTTTTGTATCAATTGCTACGGCATGGAGAACTCTGATATCACGATAGTAGATATGGTCAATCTCCCGGGAGAAGATATGCTTTATATGATGTGGATTTTCAGGTTCAAGCTTCTCCAAAGAGAGCTCTTTTTGAAATGCCTGTAGAAGTGCAAATCGTTTTTTGCTCCAGCTGTTAAAGTCTCCTGCAACGATGAGCGCACCGTCAAGTTTTGCAATGGTTGTGGTTATTTCCTTTAGTTCATCAGCAAAGATTTTATGGCTTACAAAATACTTTGAAATGTTGCTTCCCCATCAATAAGCAACTCAACATCATTTGCGTGAAGATAGGGCATTTTTGCCAATTTTTGGGAGGCTTTTTCCAAAAATCCAAGAGACTCTTTAGCGGGTCTATAGTTTTGCATATGGGTGGTAATTTTATGAACTTTGCTACTTACGAGTTTTTCGGTCTCTTTTCTAGCTGTAGTGTAGCCGTTGAATTTACTTCTACCAAAAAGCCAGTAAAGAGGTACGGCAACATAAGGAAATGTAAGAAGTAAGGTAACCCACGCAATAGCACCTTGAGAGGTTCTTACTTTCATAACGGCATTCAGTGCGGAGATGATACCTAGCAGATGAAAAAATGCTAAAATATAGAGTACTATCTGTAAGATAGCTACTGCTTTTTACTCTCTTGCTCTTTAGCAATTTTATATTGAATTTGAGATGCTAACTGCTCAGGTAAAATTCCAAGTGACTCTTCTACAACTTGTGTATTGCCATGTGTAATAAACATATCATCATACTCAAAACTCTCTAGCACTACATCCTCTATCTTCTCTTTAGCTAAAAACTCCAAGAGTGCCGAACCAACACCACCCATCTTTGATGAATCGGAGAATACAAACCATTTTTTATGTTTTTTTGCCATCGCACACAACATCTCTTCATCCAATGGTTTTACAAAACGCAAATCAAGTATGGCAACATCTTCATCCAAAAGTTTTGAAGTCTGATAAGCACGGCCTACCCCGTTTCCATACCCAATAAAAAGCATATCACTCTCTGTTAATTTCAGCAACTGTGATTTTGCCAATTCAAAAGGCTGTGATGCAGGAAGTGCTTCTGTATCAATAAAAGCACCTCGTGGATAACGCAAAGAGCACGGATACTCATAGTTTACCGCAAATGCCATGGAGTGATGAAAGCTCTTTTCATCACGCGGAGCAAAAAGTGTCATATTTGGAATAGCTCGTAAAAAACTAATATCAAATACACCCTGATGTGTTTCTCCATCTTCTCCAACAATACCTGCACGGTCAAGTGCAAAAACCACAGGAAGATCCATCAAACAGACATCATGAATCACCTGATCGTAAGCACGCTGTAAAAAGGTTGAATAGATCACACAAAAAGGCTTAAACCCCTCTTTTGCCAAAGCAGCCATAGAGGTTACGGCATGCTGCTCAGCAATGGCAACATCCCAAAACCTATCGGGATATTTTTCCATAAGCTCACTTAAGCCGGTACCGCTAGGCATCGCTGCTGTTGCACCTACAATCTTCTCATTGTTTTCACAAAGATGCAGAAGCGATTCTGTATAAATCTGTGTTGCACTCTTTATTGAAGATTTTTTAGAAGAGGAGCCGCTGCCAATATCAAACGGTCCAACTCCGTGCCATTTCTCCTCTTTGCCTTCTGCTATCCCATAGCCCTTGCCCTTGAGTGTTTGTGCATGAATAATGACAGGTTTTTTGAGTTTTTTTGCCGTCTCAAATATCTCAATAAGTTGGGAGAGATTGTGCCCATCAATCGGACCGATATAATCTATTCCCATCTCTTCAAATAAAATTCCCGGCGTTACAAGTTTTAAAGATTCCTCCATTCTTTTAGCGATATAGCGTGCGCTCTCGCCAAAATTATCGACAAAATTCTCTGTTACCTTTTTAAAACGCTGATAAACCGGTGAAGCCATAGCAGATGAAAGCATACGGCTAATGGCACCTATTGGTTTTGCGATACTCATCTCATTATCATTTAATATAATAACCATAGGATATTTTCTATCACCTAGCTCATTGAGTGCTTCATATACCATTCCTGCAGTCATAGAGCCATCTCCGATCATCACAACCGGAATACGCTCATTCTGCTCTCGTTTGAGTGCAATAGCTTTTGCGGCACCTACTCCTAAAGAGATAGAGGTTGAACTGTGTCCTGCAACAAAGTAGTCATCTTCGCTCTCACTCGGCTTGGTATAACCACAAATTCCACCAAATTGGCGTAGAGTATCAAATGCTTCCCATCTGTCGGTTAAAAGTTTGTGCGCATACGATTGATGGCTCACATCAAAGATAAAAGGATCTTTACTTGAGTCAAAAACTTTATGCATAGCGACAATCAGCTCTGTTGCACCAAGTGTTGAACTTAAATGCCCACCATTCCTGCTTACTACTTCTAAAATTCTTTTTCGTATATCACCGCAGAGTATCTCTAGCTCTGCTATGCTTTTATTTTGCAAATCCATTTTACTCACTTAAGACTGCTTTTTTTACTTTCTCAAATCTTTTTGATATCTGTGCATCTATATTTCCGGCATCGCTTATCACAACAACACCACCTTCATTTATTGCACTATCTACTAAAACTGTTACATTATTTAATTGACCTAGATGTTCACTGACTGCTGTATGATTTTTCGGATTTACTTTGAGTATCACTTTTGATGCACTCTGGGGGTCATTTACCAACTCATCTGCCAAAATCTTTGCAACTTTTGATGAATTAGTATCTAATTCTATCTTAATAACTTCTTGTGCAATATGAAGTGCAGCATCCACAAGCTCACTCTTAAAACTCTCTAAAGAGTTTTTAAACTCTGCTGCACTTGAATCTAGCTTTGCAATTGAATTTATAAAAAGGGAGAGTTTTTCATTGATATCTCTATCTGTCTCTTCAAGAGTCTGTGCTTTACCGGCTTTTACACCCTCGGCAAAAGCCTCCTCTTTTACCTTTTGAAGATCCTCATTAAATTTTTCTTCTTTTGTTTCAAGATTCATTTGCAGTTTAGCAAAGTTTGAACTCATCTCATCTGTTTTTTTCATCAAAGACTCTATGAGTGACTCTTTTGATTTTGTATCTAAGGCACTTGAATCAATCCTTTTCTCCTGCTGTGGAAGTACCTCTTCACTACTCGAAGAACTACTGCCAAAAGCTATAACTTTAAAATTATACTTATCTACATGATGTTTTTTAAGACTATCACTCTGTATTACTGTTGCCATGACCCTACTCTATCATCTCTTCAGATGAGCCCATCTGAATTGTTCCTGCTTCGGCCAACTGATTTACAACCTCGACAATTTTTCTTTGTGCTGCCTCAACATCTTTCATCTTAACCGCACCAAGGAACTGCATCTCTTCTTCAAATGCTTCACGGGCTCTCTCACTCATTGCTAAAAAGAACTTCTCTTTAAGCTCTTCCGGTGAAGATTTTAACGCAAGCATCAGCTCTGTCTTATCTGCAGTTTTAAGTACTTCCGCAATTGCCATTTTATCTAATGTTATTATATCTTCAAAAGTAAACATCATCTCTTTAATGCGTGTAGCTAACTCCTCATCAACCTGTTCAATGGTAGAGAGTGTTGCTTTAGCACTTTTTGCACCAAGACGATTAAAGATATCTGCCACAGCGCGCGCTCCACCCACCTCTACTTTGTAAGATGCAAGTGATTCAAGTTTAGACTCTAACACAGCAGATACTCGCTTGATAACTGAAGGTGAAACATCTCCTAGTTTTGCCATACGCATTGCGATTTCACTTCGTAGGTCATCTGGAAAAAACTGCAATGCATCCGCTGCTTCTGTTGGATCCATATGTGCTAAAATTAGAACAATTGTCTGAGGATGTTCATTGATAATAAAGTCTGCTAACTGCTGTGGTTTAATTTTTGAAAGATAGGTAAAATTCTGTGTATTTTGCATACTCTTAGAGAATTTGTCAAGAACTTTTTTTGCCTCTTCTACTCCAAGTGTTCTATAGAGAAGTTCTCTTGCATACTCTATACCACCCGAAGTAAGATATTGACCTGACTGGAAAATAGCATGAAACTCTTCAAGAACTGTTGTTGCGATCGTTCTATCTATTGTCGTGTTTGTTACAATATATTTTGATATTTTAGTTATTGCATCAACATTCATATTGGAAAATATCTCAGCCGTTACATCTTCACCAAGTTGCAGTAGTAAAATAGCGATCTTTTCAGCTGTACTCATCTCATCAGAAACGGCTTGTTGCTGTTGTGTCGTATTGGACATATTTTACCTTTTCTCTTGTTGTTTTGGCATCTCTACCTCTTCAGAAAGCAGAGCTTGGAGGAGTGATGCAACTTCCTCAGGAGCATCATTTGCCATTGTTCGTACTTTTTCTAGTATTACCTCATATTTGAGCTCATCTTCATTGAAGTCACTAGTCACTCCAAGCTGCTCTTCAACTTTTTTACGCATCTGCTGTACTTTTTCTATGAGATCTTCACTCTCATCATCTTCAAGTTCAAGTTTGGGAGCTTCAAGCTCTTCATCCTCACGCGAGACTTCGAGCATCTTTCCTGCAAATGGTACAATAACTTTTTTATAAAGAATAAACAGGAGAATAAATACAAAAATATATTTAAAGATATCTGCAAATGGCGTGATATATCTCTGTGTAAATACCAGAGCTTGGCTTGCACCATCAGGATCACCGCTTAGGGCTCTTTCAAACTGTAAATTCTGCACACTTATCTGATCGCCTCTTGCACTATCGATGCCTATAGAGCGACTAGCAAGTGATGTTAGTGTATTTAGATCCGCTGCATCTAAAGCTACATACTCCAACTCATCTGTAGGATTGCCACTTTTATCAAGCTTATGTTTATGCTTTCCATCAACAACAACAGCAGCAGTAATTCTTTTGATGCGTGCAAATTGACTCTTTGTTGTACTGACAGTTTTGCCAACTTCATAGTTTGTGGTTCCTGTGTTTTTTGTATATTTTTCAACTCTTTTTTGTGACTTCAATCCTTTAACCGGACCAATATTGCTTACAGTTCCCGGAACACCGCCAACTTGTTCTGGTTGCATACCATCACGCTTCTCTTCGCTCACCTGTTCACTTCGTACAACATTTTCAGGATCATACACTTCAGAAGTTGAACTCTTTTGAGAGAAGTCAAACTCAACGGTAACCTGTGCGACAACTTTATCATCGCCGCCAACAAAAGGAGCGATCACATCTATAATTTTATTTTGAAGCTTCTTCTCTTCTTTGAGTTTATAGCGCTGTTGTATAAGTGAGAGTTCGCTTATCTTTGCACCTTCTTCATCATCTCCAAGAGTAACTCCATCACTGCTTATCAACATTACATTTGAAGGTTTCAAACGCGGTACTGCGGCAGCTACAAGGTTTTTAATGCCTCGAATCTGTTTTGATGAAAACGCACGCCCTTCAATAAGTTCGACCATAACAGAAGCTGTCGGATCTACCTGTTTTGAGACAAAAAGTGTCTCTTTTGGAAGTGCAAGACTCACAGTTGCTCCCTCAACCGGAGAGAGTGCCGTAATCGTTCGGGCAAGCTCACCCTCTAATGCGCGGAGATGTTTAATTTGCTGATCAAAATTCGTTGCTCCAAACTCCTGCTTATCAAAAAGTTCAAACCCAACACCGCTGTTTTTCGGAATTCCTTGTGCGGCAATAGCAATTCTCTCTTTGTAAACAATATCACGCGGTACTTTGATAATATTATTTGCACCGATTTTATACTTGATACCATCTTTATCAAGCCGTGCAATAACTTTTGCTGCATCACTGTCGCTAAGTGTTTTAAAAAGAGCAACATAGGACTCTTTTTCATTTTTGTTTGTAGTATAGACAACAAGAAAAATTAAAAATGCAACAATCCCCACAACCGCTACCGTGATAACTATTTTTTGTTCTCTATTTAGCTTTGTGTACAAAACTGACAGTTGTGAAAAAAGCGCCTTAAAATCCATCAATCTCTCATCTTAAAATTTTTATAATAGCTCGGATATTAGTTCAAAAAAACGATCATTTTGTTCTTTTGTTCCAATTGTTACACGAATAGCATTCATTCCATATCCGCTTAAATTTCTTACAATCATTCCTCGTTGCAGTAATGCATCAGAAATCTCTGTTGAATTTCTGTTGCCCTCAAAACATAAAGTAACAAAGTTTGTATAACTCTCTATTATATCAATTTTTTTTTCTTTTGCAAACTTTTTATAGCGTTTCATCTCTTTAAAATTCAAAACAATACATCTATTCAAAAATTCTACATCTTCAAGTGCTATAGAAGCAGCTTCAAGTGAAAGCGTCGTAATATTAAAAGGTGGTCTTAATTTATAAAGCTCCTTGATGATATCTGCATGTGAGATTCCATATCCAACACGCATACCGCCAAGTCCATATGCTTTTGAAAATGTACCTAAATAGATAACATTGTCAAACTTCTCTATTAACTCTTTTGGAGTTACTTTTTTGCTTGCATCTTTAAACTCTGCATACTCCATATATGCACCATCAACAACGACTAAAGTTTCACTGTCAATGCGTGTGATAAACTCCATTATTGCTTTTGCGTCAATAGCATCACCTGTTGGATTGTTTGGTGTACAAAGAAAAATAATATCTGGGTTTTGCTCTTTATAGAGTTGATAAAATTTGTCTAGATTATGCTCTTGTGAATTTGTTCTGATAATCTCTGCGCCTACATGTTTTGCATAAATCTCATACATTGCAAAAGTTACAGAGTTTATGAGAATTTTAGAGTTTTCATCTGCTTTTGCGTGCATCAAAAACTCAATTATCTGGTCACTTCCGCTTCCAATTATTAGATTCTCAGTCGCAATATCAAATCGTTTTGCCAATCCGTTTTTTAACTTTATCATCGAGTCATCAGGATACATTGCCATATGCGGTAAAATCTTATCTACTGCACGCCGTACTTTGGTAGAACACCCGTAAGGATTCTCATTTGATGCCAACTTTACAATATCTTTTGGCTCAATACCAAACTCACGCACAACCAATTCTATTGGCTTTCCTGCTTCATAAGTAGAGATATTTTCTAGTTTTTTATTAAATTTCAATCTTCACCCCTTACATAACTTCCAAGCCATGTTACTTCATCTTTGTGTTTTTCAACAACCTTTTGTACTCTCTCTTCACTAATGTGTCCATAAAAGTCGATATAAAACCAGTATCCAAAACCACCGCTCTCTTTTGATGGGCGGGACTCAATTTTAGAGAGATTGATCTTAGCTTCATCAAAATCACTTAAGAAATGCACCAAAGAACCAGCTTCATCTGCATCTTTTAATTTCGCCAAGATACTTGTCTTATCGTCACCACTTATAGCATTTTCAAAATCACTAAGTATTACAAAGCGTGTTGCATTGTCATGAACATCTTCAATGTTCTCAAACATCACAGGTACTCCGTAAAGTTTTGCTGCAATATGCGAACATATTGCAGCTGATGCCTCATCTTCACTTGCAAGAATTGCTGCCTTTGCAGTTGATTCTACAGGAATATGTTCAACACTGCTTAAATCATACTCATTTAAAAATTCACGACACTCACCAAAACCTTTATCTTTTGAATATACTTTTTTTATCTTTTTTAGCGAATCGGCCTTTGTGGCAAAAGAGATATGAATCGGCATATAGAGTTCTGCTACAATCTTTACAGAGCTCTTTGAGAGCAGATCAAGTGTCTCGCCGACAACACCATCGCGTGAGTTCTCAATCGGCACAACACCAAACTTTGCACGCTTTGCTTCAAGCTCTTTAAAGACAGACTCAATGGAGTTAAGCGAAAGGTAGTTGCTCATAGCACCAAAACGACTCTCTGCAGCTTGGTGTGTAAAGGTGCCTTCTGGTCCAAGATAGGCAATTTTTTCAGGGAGCTCAAGATTGCGTGAGACTGCAAATATCTCTAAAAAGATAGCTTCAATGGCACTTTTATTTAAAAGTCCATCTTGTTCTTCATTGAATTTGAAGAGTCTCTCAACAATTGCTTTTTCACGCTCAGGACGGTAGATTGCACCACCTGTGCCTTGCTTAATCTCTCCAATTCTCTCAACTACCTCCATTCGTTTATTTAGAAGAGTCAATATCTCATTGTCTATATTGTCAATCGTAACTCTACACTCATCTAATGTTTTCATAATCCCTCTCCTGTTACACTCTCTAACACCTCTTGCATATCTTTTTTGATGCTGTTTGGCTTTAGATGCTCTTCTAAAAATGGTACTATCTCCTGAGCTGATTTATACTTTCCGCTTGTCATAAAAACCGTATGCATTCCAAGCTCTTTTGCACCACCGAGATCCCCTTTTACATCATCACTGATAATTATCACTTTGTCAAAACTTGCATTTTTATCTTGAGTTTGTAATCTTTGCAAAGCCTCATTATAAAAAGCACTGCTTGGTTTACCGATAACCTCATAGGACACGCTTGTTGCAAACTGTAACATTTTCAAAATAGCTCCCACGCCGGGATAGCGTCTGTTATTTTTTGCATAGATAGATGTTTCATGCATACCGACAAGTTTTGCGCCTGAGAGCAAAAAGTCAATCATCTGCCCATACTCATCTGCACTAAAATCTTCTTTAATGGCAATCAAAACCGTTTTTGGAGTTTTATAATCAAGTGTGTAGCCCATATTTTGCAAAGTATTTAAAAACTCCTCTGCTCCGTAGGCTGCTACAGCATCTTTTCTTACATGATGCTGTAGCAGCATTAGAGGATCTAGATATTTCTCAAAAGCAAACTCAAAACCGATAGATGTCAGATAGTTATAAAAATCAGATGATGCTTTTTTTGTATTGTTTGTAATCACCATATATGGAAAATTCTCACTATTTAAATACTCTATAAACTCTCGTGATCCTCTAATAGGAGATTTATCTGCATCACTAATAAGCGTACCCTGAACATCTATGAAGTACATCTTAATCTTCTAAAAATTCTTGCTCTAATGCGATCAAATCTTCAAAACTTTCACGCTTGCGAATAACTCTTGCTTTACCGTTTTCAACAGCAACTTCGGCACTCTTTCTGCGCGTATTATAGTTACTTCCCATACCAAAACCATAAGCTCCTGCGCTCCTAACAATAAGCAGATCATTATGCTCTAGTGGCGGTAAAGGATAATCTTTTGCAAAAAAGTCACCGCTTTCACATACCGGTCCGACAATATCAACCGCACGCTTCTTAGCTTTACTCTCCGTTAGAGCTTCTATCTTATGATAGGCATTGTAAAGTGATGGACGCAATAGATCATTCATGGCACCGTCAACAATTACAAATCTTTTCTCACCATTTTGTTTTTCATACAGCACTTTTGTTGCAAAATAGCCTGCATTTGCTGTCAAAAAACGCCCTGGTTCGCAAAGAATTGTCATATCAAGAGCAGTAAGTGTGCTTAAAATTGTCTGTACATAATCGTACGGTCGAATCGTTGTCTCATCATCATACTTAACACCAAGACCACCGCCAACATCAAAAAATTTCAACTTAATATCAATCGCCTCAAGTGAGCGAACCAAGTCAGCAACGATAACAGCAGCCTCATAAATAGGCTCAAGCTCTGTAAGTTGTGAACCTATATGAAAATGGATACCTACAGGGTCTAAATTTTTAGAGTTGTTTGCCCCGATATACATTCTCTTTGCAGTGGAGAGATCTACTCCGAACTTATTATCGTGCAATCCTGTTGAGATATACGGGTGTGTTTTTGGATCAATATTTGGATTTACTCTTATGCTGATACGCACAACTTTATCTAGCTCTTTTGCGATAAGTTCAACACGGCCAAGTTCCGCTTCGCTCTCCACATTGATATAGAGAATATCACGCTCTATCGCTTCACGAATCTCATCATCACTCTTGCCAACACCTGAGAAGATGATTTTGTAAGCCGGAATACCTGCTAAAAAAGCACGACGAACTTCACCGATACTTACACAATCAGCTCCACTTCCAAGCTTTGCAAAGTGTCTAATAACACTTAGGTTTGAGTTTGCTTTTACAGCATACGCAATAATGGATTTTCTACCGCGAAAAGCACTTTTGAGCTCTTCATACTGCGTGGCCATAGAGTCAAAATCGTAAACATAAAGAGGTGTCTCATACTCTTTTGCCAATTTTTTAAAATCAATCATAAAAATCCCAAATATTTTTTTAGATAATTTTACTCTAATAGTGCTTATAAGCGGCTAAGTTGTAAGTCTATGCTTTCTCCACTGTCTCAGGGCGATTAAAAGAAGGATAATGACAGGTCCGATAATCCCGACTTCACTTGAGATGGTTTTATTATTTGAGAGTTCAATCAACATCATAACAACTCCCCAAACAAGCAGTGTTGCCAATATTGCACCAAAGCTAAAAAGTGATACATTTAAGAAACGCACACTCATAGGAACAAAGAAGAAGATAATAACAATCAGACAGGGCACAATAAAGGGATAGATAAAGATTTTATATAAGGCTCCTCGTATCGTTCGTGTATCGATCCCCTGACTCTCCAAAAGTGATATCGCCTCTAAACCATCAATAATTGTAAAGTTCACTTTCCCCTCATAAACCTGATCAAGCATACGCGGTCGAAAACCCTCTAAAATCTTCAAATCATCTGCTGCGTGTACGGAAATACCAAGAGATGTCAAAGAGAGGTCATCCGGCTTTGTAATCAAGTCACCCTTTTTAATATGCCAAAAACCATCTCTATATTCTGCAGATTTTGCAATCACAACCTCTTTTAAGGAGTTGTTTTTTACACTAAAAATACGCACCCCCTCAGCTCTCTCTTGCAGTGGCAAAAGCTTGGAAAAATAGACATATTTTCCTTTATATGTAAAAAAGAGGTCTCTTGTTGGATTGAGATACTGTGCATGCTTTCGGATATTGCGTGAGAACTCCTGAGCGCGTGCAAAACTTGACCATGCATGAAGTGATATAAAAAGCACAATAATAGTCGTTGCAATAAGAACAAAAGGCTTAAGAACATCTATGCGTGAGTATCCTAGTGAGAAAAATGAGACAAGTGTATTTGAGCGAATAAGAAAGATTTTTGTCGATATCATTGCAAAGATCAAAGAGAGTGGCAAAAGCAGATCGATTGCATAAAAAGCTTGATATACAAGATATATAAGGAGTAAATTCGCTGATTTTGAAAGCTCTGAGACATGCTCCATATAGTCAAAACCAACAACAAAAAGAACCAATGCACCAAGTATAATAAAAAAATACTTCAGATAGTGCATCGCTATATATTTAAATGCTAACACTCCTTCCCTTTTTTAGAATATTTACAACGCGTTTCATCTAAAGAGTGTTCAAGTAAAAACTCTATTGCATCAGCAGCACTCTTTATAAATTCATCTAAATATTTTTTATTCTCATCACAAAACTCACCCAAAACATAAGAAGCCACCTCCCCTTTGTGTGTCGGTCTTCCTATGCCCATTCGAATACGAATATACTCTCGACCTATTTTAGCGTCTATGGATTTCAGTCCGTTATGTCCACCATCTCCACCGCCTTTTTTAAAGCGAAGTGCCCCAAAAGGGAGGTCTAAATCATCATGTATCACAACAACATCTTCAAGTTTATAAAAGTTTTTTAACTTCAAAACAGAATCACCTGAGAGATTCATATAGGTAAGCGGTTTTAATAAAAAATGATTTTCTAAAGAGATAGAACTGTTTCGGAATCTATAGAGTTCACCCTGAAATGATGCAGAAGAGAGCTCTAAAGCGTTATGACGAGCATAAAGCTCATCAATAACCATAAAGCCTATATTGTGACGCGTTTTTTCATAATCAGATCCTGGATTACCCAGTCCGACTATGAGCATAATTACTTAGCTTTAATAATACTTAGTACTGATACACGATCAGCATCTGTGAATGTAACGCCAGCTGGTGCTTCGATATCACGAATAAGTTTAGAATCACCTAAATCCATCTCGGTTACATCGATTACGATTGCTTTTGGAAGATCTTCGATTTTTGCTTTGACACGCAAGCGTCTTTTTGCAATGTTGATAAGACCTTTGTTTTTCAGACCGATTGCTTCACCAACTGCTTCCACGGGAACCATAAAGTGCGTAAGCAGACCCGATTGCGCTACCATCAAATCAACATGTAAAAGCTTACCTGTTACTGGATGAGACTCATATGATTGAACCACAACATTCATCTCTTTATCCCCAACTTTTACCGGGAATGCCAATGTATCTTTGTTGCGTACTGTACGGATATATTCATTCTCTTTGAATGCAGCATTGATATTCTCAAGCCCTTTTCCGTAAATATTTGCAATTAGATAACCATCACGGCGTAAAGCTTTTGTAGCTTGTTTGCCGGTACTCTCTCTAACTATACCTTCTAACATATGAAGTCCTTAATTTTAAAATGGGCACGATTATATCTATTTTTGATTTAAACTTTACTTTAAATCGAAATTGTCGTTGTCTTGTAAAATATCTACTGCTTTTTTATTTTGATTACTTGTAATTTCTCCAGGTGTAAGACCAAAGATCTTGAGCTCTAAATCAGACGCACTCGTTGCATTACTAAGTGCCTGTTCTTTTGAGATGATTTTTCCATTATAAAGGTCAAGTATCGCTTGGTCAAAACTTTGTGACTTATAATATCCTCTCCCTGCTTCAATCGCATCATGGATCTCATAATCTCGATTTTCCCTAATAAGCTTCTTGATTGTAGGTGTTTGAATAAGAATCTCAACTGCAACACGACGCCCACCATCAATAGTAGAAATAAGCCTCTGTGAGATTACACCTTGCAGTACTCCCGCAAGAGAGAGCCTTACACGGTTTTGCTCCTCTGATGGGAACTGCGCAATAATACGGTTAACTGTCTCTTTTGCATCAGCTGTATGCAGTGTTGAAAATACCAGGTGTCCGGTATCTGCTGCGTGAAGAGCCAAATTAATCGTCTCGCGGTCGCGCATCTCTCCAACTAAGATAATATCAGGATCCTCACGCAGTGCCGCACGCAGTGCCACATCAAAAGAGAGCGTATCTTGCCCTACCGATCGCTGATTTACAATAGACCCTCTATCTTTATGGACAAACTCAATCGGGTCCTCAATAGCAATAATATGCTTCTTGTGATGTATATTTATCTCATTAATCAGGGCTGCTAGAGTCGTTGATTTACCAGATCCCGTAACACCCGATACCAGCACAAGTCCTCTCTCTTTGTAGGCAAAACTTTTTATGATCTCTGGCAGATAAAGCTCTTCAAATGATGGAATTCTTACGGGAATAATACGAAATACTGCCGAAATTCCATCCATTTGAAAAAAAATATTGACACGAAAACGATTATTTTCATCAAAAGGATAGATCAAATCAAGTTCTTTTTTCTCAAAAAACTCAGCAAAACGATCTTGTAATAGCTCTTTTGCAAAAGTCAATACATCCTCTTTTGCAAAAATACCGCTTGAAAGCTGTATAATTTTTCCATCTATGCGTATTCGTATAGCAGAATTGGCTTTAATATGAAGGTCAGAAGCACCTACTTCAATCATCTTCTTAAGATATATTCTTACCTTTTTGAGTTGTTCAAAAGCCATCATAACGCCTCCAACATCTCTTGAAATGCTTCTTTAAATGCAGTTAGACCCTCATCTATCTGTTTTTGCAAAACATCATCAAGATTAATACCGATAGATTTGAGTTTTGCAAAATGTGTTGCCACAAGATCTTGATCAATTGGGAGTGCTTTTTCTTTTTTACCATCTGCATCAAATGCTTTAATTGTATCTATTGGGGCTGTATTTACACTATTGTACGCTAAAAGTTTTTCTACATAATAATAAGCAGGGAGAGAGTCATCTTTGACTCCGGTGCTTGCAAAGAGTGTGCGACATCCTGGCACTTTCATCTCTTCAATGGCTTCATATATAACAGAGGAGTTGTAAATCCCTGTCAAAGCCTCTTCTATATTGTATTCAGAGAGCATCTGATCCAAAGCACGATCAACACGCGAAACAAAAACACTAATAACCGTGTCTATTTTTCCCCCATATTTATCACTCCCTCTTTTAAAAGCCTCTGCAGATGCAACTGCTTGTGATTTCTTAAAGACAAGTGTAGCATTTACAGGTATTCCCTCTGCCGTCAAAACTTCCATCGCCTCGTATCCTGCTTCGGTTGCGGGTACTTTTATCATAATATTTGATCTGTTTATTGCAGAAAAAAGTCTTTTACCCTCGGCTATTGTGGCTTCTGCATCATCACAATAAAAAGGATCAACCTCAATGCTTACATATCCATCGTTAGTTGCATCATAAAGTGGTCTTAAGATATCTGATGCTTTTTTTATGTCATAGATAGCTACTGCTTCATATCTCTCTTTTGCGTTCATATCTTCAAGTGATTCAAGTTGAGAGATATATGCATCTGAATTTAAAATAGCATTTTTAAATATAGCTGGATTTGAAGTTGCTCCATTGATTATCTTTCTTGTTATCAATGCTTTAAATTCATGGTCAAGATACTCTCTCTCAATAAAATCAGCCCATAATGAAAACCTCAAATCTTCAATATACATTCTTCTTTATCCTCAAATAATTTGACTCTATTATAACTCAACAAATCTAAAACTAAGCTAGTTTCTAAGGTAGATATACCTTATCTTGCAACTCTTTATACTCCATATAAACACTACTGTCAAGCGTGATACCTCCACCACTTTTATAAAGATATCCATTCGGGGACTTTTCGATAAAACGAATCATAACACCACTGTCGAAACTCTGACCATCAAAAACACCAAAAATTCCACTGAAAAATCCTCTCTCATACGCTTCTACTCTCTCTATTGTATCCAAAGTGGACTTTTTTGGAGCACCGCTAATGCTGCCGGCAGGTAGCATTGCTTGCAAAATATCTCCTAAATGTTCCCGCCAAGAATCATCTAAAGTACCGCTAATATGCGAACTTACCTGCAATAACTCTTTTGCACCTGCATTAATCTTTTTGATATAGCGAAACTCTTCAACCTCTACATTGGTTGCAACTATAGAGAGATCATTACGCAACAGATCTACTATCATCACATGCTCTGCCATCTCTTTTTCATTTGTCAAAATCTTCTCTTTTGCATTCTTGATTGCTGCATCAATAGTACCTTTCATTGGGAAAGTATGGATCTTATTCTCTTTTATCTGAATGAATTTTTCTGGAGAAAAACAGACAAATTGATCTTTATAACGCAGTTTATAGTGTGCATTTGCAAGTCCATACATCTCATCAAGAGAGAGCTTTGTCTCTATAGGCGTTGCCTGCGTGAGGTTTAAAATGTAGGTCTCGCCCGCTTTTATTTTCTCAATCACAGCATCAAATTTTTTTTTATATTCAGAAAAATCAAGAGGAGATTTTTCTAAAAAATGTTCATGCTCTCTATAGCTGTAATCCTCACAGATACAATACCTAATATGATGTGCTTCAAGCTCATCTAGTGGTATTACCTCGACACTATCTGCTTTAAAGTTGCTAATAATTAAAAAAGGGATTCCCTCTTTTGCAAGAGTATTTGCTTTATTAAAACCCATCAATGCCTAAACAATTAACTTCTTAAGAATTGCCATTCGGATATTCACGCCGTTACTGACCTGTTGTAGTACTTTACAACGCTCATCTTCTAACATAGCATCGGTAATGTCAATATTTCTATGAACCGGTCCCGGATGTAAGAGAATAATATCTCTATCGCCTATTAACTCTTCGGTGATACAAAAGTCACTTGCATAATCTTTGAGGCTTGCATAACTCTGTGATGAGTGACGCTCCGTTTGTGTTCGTAGACTCATAATAGCATCAACCTCATCAATAATCTCACGCAGATAGTGTGTAGAATAGAGGTCTGTTTTTGGTAGAAAATGTGGAGGTGCAACTAAAATAACTTCCATTCCAAAACGCGTAAGAAGTTCAATATTTGAGTTTGCCACACGCGAATTTTTGATATCTCCGACAATGGCTATCTTTTTCCCGCTAACATCTCCAAAATGCTCTTGTAGAGTATATAGATCAAGAAATGCCTGCGATGGGTGAGCATGCGCGCCATCACCGGCATTTAAAATTGCTGCTTTTGTGTGATTGGAGAGTATCTTTGGAACACCTGCATTTTGATGACGCACAATGATTGCGTGAGGACCCATAGCATCAAGATTCATTGCAGTATCAACTAGAGTTTCCCCTTTTTTTGTAGAACTTTTTGCCACATCAAGATGGACTGTCTCAGCCCCGAGACGCTTTGCTGCAATCTCAAAAGAGCTTTTAGTCCGTGTAGAGTTTTCATAAAAGAGAGTGATGATAAGTTTATCTTGCAAGATTCTCTTAAATCGTCCGTCACTAAAGCTTTTTGCATCAACAAAAAGTGCTTCAATCTCAGCTTTTGTAAAATCATCTGTTCGTATTAAATGCTGCATACTTACTCTCTTTTTTTAATTTACAAATTATACAAGACATCGCAGAGTGTGTCAATGTCCGAAGATGTTTTTAACACCAAGAGATCTTTTGCTTGAAAATAGGGTGCGCTTACTTCTTTAAAACTCCCGTCACTCTCTTTACAGTTAAAAACAACAGCGTGAGCTACTCCTGCATCTTCAAGTGCTTTTTTTGAAAGCAGTGTATCATTAATAGAGCCAAGTAAACAGTGTGTTACAAGTAGTGCTGAAGCCTGCGTGAGTTTTATCAAATCTAAAACCATCAACTCTTCATCAAGTGGTACATAGAGTCCGCCAACACCCTCAATAAGCAAAACATCGCAATAAGTTTCTAGTTTTTCTATAGCTTTTATAACTTTTTTTGTATCAAATCTCTCTCCATTAGAAGCAATAAAAGGTGCAGCAGGAAGCCCATAAGAGATAGGGACTATAGCATAAATGGGCAAATCTTTCATCTCAGGATTTAACTCTTGGACAAGAGCCAAAAGAGCATCTCCATCAGGATAAGCGCCATCAACAACACCTGTCTCAACAGGTTTTAGTACGCCAACTTTTAAACCCCGAGAAGCATACTCACGCAAGAGTAATTTTGTTGTATAGGTTTTGCCAATATCTGTATTTGTTGCGGTAATAAAGATTCGTTTTTTCATAAGGTGATTATAGCGGATTTTAAAGATAAAGAACTTTATAAAAACTAAAAGAGCGATATAGATGCAAAGGATCTAAAAAAGGAGGCGTATTGATGAACAAAACGACGCAGAAGTTGCGTCGCTCTTTTAGTTTTCGTCTTGATTGACGATTTTGTTTGTTGAAATCCACGGCATCATAGCACGAAGTTTCTCACCGGTTTTTGTGATCAACATCTCTTTATCGTTTGCACGCTCAGCATTCATACGAGGATAACCCGCTTGACCTTCCAAGATGAAATCTTTTGCAAATCTGCCATCTTGAATCTCTTTTAAGATCTCTTTCATTGCAGCTTTAGATTCAGCATTTATAACACGCTTACCGGAGACATAATCACCATATTCAGCAGTATTTGAGATTGAGTATCTCATATCTGCAATTCCACCCTCAAACATCAAATCTACAATAAGCTTAAGCTCATGAAGACATTCAAAGTATGCAAGTTCCGGAGCATAACCAGCTTCTGTTAAAGTTTCAAAACCAGCTTGAACAAGTGCTGCCGTACCACCACAAAGAACCGCTTGCTCACCGAAAAGGTCAGTCTCGGTCTCATCTTTAAATGTTGTCTCAATAATTGCAGTGCGTCCGCCACCGATCGCAGATGCATATGAGAGTGCCAACTCTTTTGTATTTCCCGAAGGGTTTTGACCAACAGCGATTAAGTCGGGAATACCGCCACCACGAACAAATTCAGAGCGTACTGTATGACCCGGAGCTTTTGGGGCAATCATAGTAACATTAATATCTTTGCGTGGTTGGATACGACCATAATGAATGTTAAAGCCATGTCCAAAGGCAATAGTTGCTCCCTCTTTAAGATTTGGCTCGATCTCATTTTTGTAAATTTCTGCTTGATTTTCATCTGGTAAAAGAATCATTACAACATCAGCTTTAGCGCTTGCTTGAGCTACAGTATAAACTTCAAAATCCTTTGCTTCAGCTTTTTTCCAAGATGAACCACCTTTTCTTAAGCCGACAACGACTTTTACACCACTGTCTCTTAAATTTTCTGCGTGAGCGTGTCCTTGAGAACCAAAACCAATCATTGCAACTACTTTGCTTTGAATGAGGTCTAAACTAGTATCTTTGTCATAATAAACATTTAATGCCATTGTGTATTTCCTTGAGCTTTAGAGATCTCTTCTCTAAAAAAATTTGTTGCATTATACTCAAAACATTGTAAAACTTTTATTAGAGATGAGTTGTAATAAAGCAAAAAACTCCCAATCCTCTAATTTCACAGAAGGCTTCCTCATTTAACACCTCTTTTTTAAGAGGTGTAGTTAAATTTTAGAGGATTTTTTACTTGCTGTTGTTTTAGGGTAAGTTTGATAGAATATTTTATGGTGTTTGAGATTAGGTTTTTTCACAGTCTCCGTAGAAGAAGAGCAGGGCTACCCTGCGAAAATTCAAAGCTTTTTAGTTTTGATTTGATACAATCTAAAAGAAGAAGTGTCAAGTTGTATTTCGCCTTGTCCTTCAAATTCATCGCTAAGGAGTAAAATGAGCGATACTAAAAAAGTAAGAAATAATTATATTTTAATAGATTATGAAAATGTTCAGCCATCATCTTTTGAATTTACAGAAAATTTTCCGTTTCAAGTAATTGTATTTATTGGAGCAAATCAAAAGAAAATACCAATTGAATTAGCTACATCTTTACAAAAGTTAGGTAATAATGCAAAATATGTTATTGTTAGTAGCATAGGGAAAAATGCTTTGGATTTTTATATTACATTTTATCTTGGAAAATTATGTGAAAAAGACTCTAAAGCATTTTTTCATATAATTTCAAAAGATACAGGTTTTGATATACTTTTAAAGCATCTTAAAGAAAATAAGATTTTGGTAAATCGTTACAATTGTATTGATGAAATTGTAGCTTTAAAAAAATCTAATTGGGATGCAATGCAAATAGATGAACAAATAAAATTAAGTGTTGAATATTTAATTAAAAGAGGAAATGCAAAACCAAGAAAAGTTGAGACTTTAAATAATTCATTAAATTCATTGTCTGGAAGAAGATTAAATCCAAATCAATTAAAGACTTTAATCAATACTCTAGCCAAAAGAGGATTGATTGTAATTGAAGAAGATAAAGTAACATATAGACTAAAAGAGAGTGAAAGTTTAAAATAACTTAAAAAAGCCGATGAAGCAAAATATGTTAAGGGGAGACTGTAAAATAAACTGTGAGTTAATGAAAAATTTGAGCTC
>JANEIH010000068.1 GCA_024513425.1 Sulfurimonas sp.
ATGCAACTTTTTATAAAAATACTCACAAAAATCTCTGAAATACAAAATGTTGTCAAGGACAATAAAAATTTCTTACAGATTATCGCTGTTCTCAGTGCTTATACGCAAAAAGAGTTAGGTTTTATGTGCGAAAGTTGAGCTTTTTGGCTATAATTTGGCTATAATTTGGCTATCAATTTAAAGGGTAATGTTTTATGAATATCGTAACAGGTTCTTCGACCGCACTTATTACTCCATTTAAAAATGGAAAACTTGATGAAACAAAATATGCTGAACTCATTCGCAGACAGATCAAAAACGGTATGGATGCAGTCTGTCCTGTAGGTACAACAGGCGAGAGTGCTACACTTACGCATGATGAGCACAAACGCTGCATAGAGATTGCCGTGGAAGTTTGTAAAGGAACTGACACTAAGGTTCTTGCCGGCGCAGGAAGCAATGCAACACATGAAGCTATTGAGATTGCCAAACATGCACAAAGCTGTGGTGTTGATGCTATCTTTTCTGTATCACCTTACTACAATAAGCCATCTCAAGAGGGACTCTATCAGCACTATAAAGCAATCGCAGAAGCCGTAAGTGAACTTCCGTTTATGCTCTATAATGTTCCGGGGCGCACAGGAGTTGACATCTCTGCAGATACAACGATCAGACTCTTTGACGATGTAGCTAATATCTATGGCGTGAAAGAGGCAACAGGGAGCTTAGAGCGTACGGTAGAACTTCTCTCACGCAGACCGGATTTTAAAGTATTTTCAGGTGATGATGCGATTGATTACTTAATACTTGCAAATGGTGGGGCAGGTATCGCTTCTGTTACATCAAACCTAATGCCTGATCTTAAATCAAACTTAGTAAGCAAAGCTCTCTCCGGTGATTTTTTAGAAGCAAAAGCAATAAACGACAAACTCTACCCTCTAAACAGAGTGATGTTTTGTGAAGCAAACCCTATCCCCGTAAAAGCGGCTATGTACATTGCAGGTCTGCTCGATACTCTAGAGTACAGACTTCCACTTCTTATGCCAAGCAGTGAAAATATGAAAAAAATCGAAAAAGTAATGAAAAATTACGACATAAAAGGACTATAAAATGACAGACTTTAAAGGAAAAACTCTTTTTATCAGTGGTGGTACGCGTGGTATTGGCAAAGCTATTGTTTATGCTTTTGCAGAGGCTGGAGCAAATGTTGCATTTACATATGCTTCAAGTATAGATGCTGCAAATGAAATCATAGCAGATATTGAGAGTAAATTTTGCGTAAAAAGCCGTGCGTACAAACTAAACATTTTAGAGCCAAACACCTATAAGGATGTATTTAAAGAGTTTGATGCAGATTTTGATAGATTGGACTTTTTTATCTCCAATGCAATTATCTCCGGTCGTGCCGTTGTCGGTGGCTTTGGTCCATTTATGCGTCTTAAACCCAGAGGACTTGACAATATCTGGACTGCAACGATAGATGCTTTTGTTGTCGGCACCCAAGAGGCTACAAAAAGAATGGAGAAAGTTGGTGGTGGCAGTATCATCTCTATGAGTTCAACAGGCAATCTTGTATATACTCCTAACTATGCAGGTCATGGTGCAAACAAAGCAGCAGTCGAGACAATGGTACGCTACGCAGCAGCAGAACTTGGAGGTAAAGGCATTCGTGTTAATGCCGTAAGTGGCGGACCAATCGACACAGATGCACTTAAAGCTTTTCCAAACTATGAAGAGGTAAAAACTGAAGTTGTATCACGCTCTCCATTAAGCCGTATGGGTGAAGCTAAAGATTTAACGGGTGCTTGTAAATTCTTATGTTCAAATAACTCTTCTTGGTTAACAGGACAGACTATTGTAGTAGATGGCGGAACAACATTTCAATAAAATCATAAATCTTTATGATGTAAAAACTATTAATCGTTTCTCTATGGAGAGTTCTTTGAAGTCATAATGCTCTTGAATCCAAGAAAATGTCTCTTTTGTGTATAAAGTGACATGAGTAGGATCATTTTTGTAGTACCATGATCCAAAATCTCTCTCATCATAGATATCTGTCATCAAATAGAGCTTGCCATCCTCACGCAACATCTCACGCAGATGTCTGAACTCTTTTGCAGGGTTGTAAAAATGTTCTATAGCCTCGCAAGAGGAGATGTAATCATATTGTGCCTCCAAGAGTTGAGGATAGTTGTGAAAATAGGGATCATAGTTTTGGATACTATACTCCTTTTCACCTAAAACCGTAGAGATGATAGCTGATGTTCCTGCTCCAAAGTCCAATCCTTTATGAAAAGCTTGGAAATCTTTAGTGATACTCTCTACAATAGGTGAAATAAATTTTCTATATCCTCTATCTTCCGTATTGCTGTCATGTAACTCATAGCGTTCTACCTCTTCATGCTGCTTTAGCAAATCCTCTCGTATCACAAAAACAACCCTGCACTCTGGACACCTACAGTATCTCTGCGTATCTTCATAAAATTTTTGACTTAGTGTATGGCATAAGGGGCATTTTTCTTTCATACCTAATTTTATCGTATCAACCATTGATAAGCAATAAAAAGATAAAATCCTGTTATTATAATTTTTAAGGAACTTTATTGTTAAATTTACCAAATTTTTTGGCATCCATCCGCATAGTACTTGCACCATTGATGTTTTGGGTTATTTTAAATCCTGAAATATTTATAGACAATAGCTTTGACATCACATGGAACTACTATTTTGCTTCACTTCTTTTTGTCTTGGCATCTATTACAGACTTTTTTGACGGCTATATAGCAAGAGAGTGGAATCAAATGACACTTCTTGGTGCCATACTTGACCCCCTCGCAGACAAGATGTTGACCCTCGCCGCATTTTTGGGTCTTATGATTATGGGAGAAGCTTCTGTGTGGGCTGTTTATATCATCATCGTACGCGAACTTTTCATTACGGGTATCCGTACAGTAGCCGTAAGTAAAGGCATAAGTGTAAAAGCAAGCTGGGCCGGTAAAGTAAAAACAGTGGCACAGATGATAGCCATCGGTTTTTTACTGATGCGTTGGCCTCTTGGAGATGCCCTACTTTGGTTTGCAGTATTTTTAACGGTTTATTCCGCTTTTGAGTATCTTCGGGGCTTTCAAAAAGCCCTGCTAAAGGATGAAATTTCATGAGTTATTTCGTATCGCTAATAGTTATCTCAGGGCTTATATTTTTTCACGAACTTGGACACTATAGTGCCGCTAAAATGACTGGTGTCTATGTAGAGGTTTTTAGTATTGGTTTTGGAAAGAGGTTTTTTACATTTCGAGCTTTTAATACAGAGTGGAGCATCTCAGCCATTCCTCTTGGTGGCTATGTCCGTATGAAAGGGCAGGATGATTCTAATCCTGCAAAAAAGAACTATGACCAAGACAGTTATAACTCTAAGTCACCTCTACAGCGTATTTTTATTCTTGCAGCAGGACCATTTGCAAACTTTATTGTAGCATTTTTTCTCTACTTTGCCATTGCGATGGGCAATCCTGCGGTATTAGCTCCTGTTGTCGGCAAGGTCGTAAAAGAGTCTCCGGCATATATAGCAGGGTTAGAATCCAACGATACTATCCTCTCTGTTAATGGCAAGAAAATAGCCTCTTGGAAAGAGATGGCAGAGCTTATCAAGGAGTCACAAGATACTATTGCACTTGAAGTTGAAAGAGAAGGCTATCTCAAGCTCATAACACTCACGCCGGAATTAAAAGATGGCAAAAATATGTATGGTGAAGATATTAAGCGTAAAATGATAGGCATCTCTGCAATCGGTGTTACAAAAGAGAGAGAGCTAGACTTTATTGAGAAAATCAAATATGCAACAGAGCAGACCGTTTTTGCTTCTACGCTTATCTTTACGGGGGTTAAAAAACTCATCTTCGGTGAAGTACCTGCATCTGAAATGGGCGGTGTTATAAGTATTGTAAAACTTACCTCTGATGCAACTAATGCAGGCTGGATGAGCGTCCTTTTCTTTGCTGCGCTTATCTCTGTTAATCTAGGGGTTTTAAATCTACTTCCAATTCCTGCACTTGATGGTGGGCATATTATGTTTAATCTCTATGAAATACTTTTTCGCCGTGAACCAAGTGAGAAAATTCTTACAAACCTTACTATTGCAGGTTGGATTATTCTTTTTGGATTAATGGGACTTGGGCTTTTCAATGACATAAACAGACTAATGGGATAAGCAATCCTATAAAGAATAACTTAAACGGAGCAAAAAAATAAAAAAGACAATAGCCTAGTAACAATAAAACCTTAAAGAACACTTTCAAGAGCTTCTAACTCTTGAGATTGTTTGATT
>JANEIH010000014.1 GCA_024513425.1 Sulfurimonas sp.
TTGTATATTTTTCAGCGAAATTATGTCAAAATATACGAAGTAGTTATTGGATAAGAGGTGGGTTTACACAGTTTATTTTACGGTCTCTTTTGAAATGTTGTCTTGATTTTTAGGGGCATTATAGACATTATACTATCTGCTTATTTTTTATCCACTATTTTAAAGTGACGGCTCCTATATCTGTGTATAATATACTCAATATTAAACCCAAATTATGCAATAGAGACAGAGGCAAGAGATGAGCAAGACACCCTTAGAGAGTTTTATAGATCACAAAGCAGATACAGGAATGCAGTGTGGTTCATATTCTATTGATGTTCCACCGCTTAAAGAAGGAGAACAGTACCGTTTTCATTTTGATGCAGTAAAGTGTGTTGGTTGTCGCTGTTGTGAAGTTGCGTGTAATGAACAAAACAATAACCCTGCAGATATAAAATGGCGTCGTGTCGGTGAGATGGAAGGCGGGGATTTTCCTCTCTTTACTCAGATGCTCAACTCTATGTCCTGTAATCATTGCATAGACCCAGAGTGTATGAAAGGGTGCCCTACAAACTCTTATATCAAACTTGATAATGGAATTGTTTTTCATGATGATGATATCTGCATAGGGTGTCAATACTGTACATGGAATTGCCCCTATCAGGTGCCTGTTTTTCATAAAGAGAGAAATATTGTCACTAAATGTCATATGTGTCATGAGAGGCTTGATAAGGGGCAGAGTCCTGCGTGTGTTCAAGCCTGTCCTGCAGGGGCCATAGAGATAGAAGTAGTCAATGTCAAAGAGTGGTTAAATCGTGACATAGATAAAGAGGCAAATATGCTGTTTTTACCAGATGCCCGCATCACAAACTCAACAACTCGCTACACACTTCCCGATAATTTACCTGAAAATATGAAAGAGATGGATGAGCATATATTAAAACCTGCTCATAAAGAGATACCGCTTGTCTTTATGACAGTTCTCACGCAGATATCTTTGGGTGGTTTCTTTGCCCTCTTTTTGGGTGATGTGATGAGTCTTTTTGGATTTGAGAGTACAAACTGGATCATGGCTTTGTTGGTTATGCTTCCAGTTTTTATTGGGCTGCCACTCTCTGCGTTGCATCTTGGTCGTCCGTTTTTAGCTCTTACTGCGATGAAGAACATCAAAACTTCTTGGCTCTCGCGTGAGGCATTGGCTCTTGGTCTCTTTGCCGGATTGATGTCTGGTGTTGTGGCACTCTATCTCTTTGATGTTTCACAACTCTTAAGACTCTTGATAGAGCTCCTTACACTTGGTGTAGGTGTGTACGGAATTTATGCACAGGGTATGATTTATCGCATAAAAGCACGCCCGTCATGGAATCGCATAACGACAAATTATAAATTTTTCGGAGTAGCTTATATCGGTGCATTTTTACTTGCATTTATCAGCAGTTTATCAAGTGTACAGGAGGCAATTATTCCACTTACAACAATGGGAATGCTTGGTGCACTTGCACAGCTCTTCTTCTCTTATGAAGATATACGCACGCTAGATGCCAAAGAGAGTGCCTACCAACTGCAACGCACAAAGCGATTGCTTAATGAAAATTTTTCGTATGTAAAGAAGATGCGTTTTGTAACACTTCTGTTAGGAGGTGTATTGTTCCCGCTGTTAGCACTTGTTTTTGTCAGCGGCACATCTATGGTAATGGCCTCTATGATTTTAGGACTAACGCTATTTGTGAGTTTTTCAAGTGAGATAGCAGACAGATTTCTTTTTTATACGACAGTTGTACCGCTTGGTATGGCTGGCGGATTTTTCGTAGGAAAGCAGAGATAAGTTTTAGAGTCTGCTAATTTAATAGAGAGTATTTCATGATAAGTAAAATAAAAGATTTTTTAGGTTTAGATATAAAAGAGGAGAAATTTAAACTCTCTAGTGATGAAGTTTTTGGTATGATCGCCGATGAACGAAAACCTGATAAATGGGTTGTTTCTACCTGTGGATATTGTGGAGTAGGATGTGGACTCTACATCGGCATCAAAGATGGTAAGGCGGTCTATACAAAAGGAGATCCTAAGCACTTTGTCAATCAAGGAACACTCTGTCCAAAGGGTCTCTCGGAACATCAAATGATAAACTCTCCACACAGGGTAGCAACACCGCTTATTAGAAAAGATGCTACACTGCAAAGTGCAACTTGGGATGAAGCATTTAGTAGAGTAAGTTCTGAGTTCAAACGCATTCAAAAAACCTATGGAGATAAAGCTGTTGCAGTTATTGGAACAGGACAGTTTTTAACAGAAGAGTTTTATGCACTTGGAAAGTTTGTGCAACTAGGTCTTCGTACAAATAATTATGACGGCAATACAACATTGTGTATGTCCTCGGCTGTTATGGGCTATAAACAATCACTTGGAAGTGATGGACCTGTAGGAAGTTATGAGGATTTTGAAAAAGCAGATACTATCTTTTTAATCGGTGCAAACATTGCAGATAACCATCCAATTTTGACCTTACATATCAACAAAAACAAGCGTGAGAAGAAAAAAGTCATCGTCATTGATCCGCGTGCTTCAAAAACTTCGCAGATGGCAGATGTTTATGTTCCAATTAAACCGCGTACAGATTTGGCTCTGTTTAATGGTCTTGCTTACATCATCTTGGAGCAAGGTTGGGAGAATGAAGGTTACATCAAAGCAGATACGACAGGTATCAAAGAGCTTCGCAAACATCTTCAGAATTACCCACCACAAGAGGTAGTAAATATTACCGGCATTGATGTAAAGACTCTTTATGAGCTTGCACGCGAGTTTGTCTCTCAAGAGAGAGTGGTCAGTGCTTGGACTATGGGAGTCAATCAATCCTTTATGGGAACCGATACTGTAAGTGCCATCATCAATCTGCATCTCTTAACAGGACATATCGGTCGTGAAGGTACCGGACCATTTTCCATTACAGGACAATGCAATGCAATGGGTGCGCGTGAAACAGGATTTACTTCAACTCTTCCGGGGTATCGAAATTATGGTGATGAAAAAGCACTCAAGGAGTATGCAAGAATTGTGAATGTTCCAGAAGAGATCATCCCGCGTGAGCGTGGGTATAAATATGCTGAGATTATTGATGCTATAGATAGAGGAGAGATAAAAGCACTTTGGATTGCGGCAACTAATCCGCTTGTAAGCTTTGTAAATCAGAAAAAATTACGCAAAACTTTGGAAAAACTTGATATTTTAGTCGTTCAGGATGCGTTTTTAGGTGATACTGCACAGATTGCAGATGTGGTATTTGCAGCAGCAACATGGGGTGAAAAAGAGGGGGTCTATACAAACTCGGAGCGTCGTTGCAACAAGGCAAATAGAGCTGTTGAGCCATTTGGTCAGAGTAAGAGCGACTTTGATATTATTCTGGAGTTCTCAAAATATTTCAAAGGTGTCAATGAGATGCTCTTTAATGGTTGGAGTGAGCCACGCGATGCTTTTGAGGAGTGGAGAGAGGTAAGTAGGGGACAGCTTTGTGACTATAGCGGTATCACTTATGAGCTACTAGAAGAGCATGGTGGGATTCAGTGGCCGTGCAATAAGCAGTTTCCACGCGGCTCAAAGCGTCTCTATACAAAAGATATACCATTTAGAACAGCAGATAAAAAAGCAAAACTGCTCTCTTTAGAGTGGTATCCGATGGCAGAGCCGGTAAGTCCTGAATTTCCGGTGATACTCAATACCGGTCGTACGGTTGAGCAGTGGCATACACGCACAAAAACAAGAAGCATCGATATCTTAGATAATCTAGCACCCGAAGCATGGGTAGATATAAGCCCAAATGATGCAAAAAAACTTAAAGTAAAATCGGGTGACAGAATGAGTCTCAGTTCCCCTCGTGGTCGTGTTGATGATGTAGTGGTGCGTGTGACAGGAAGCGTAAGAGAGGGAACGGTTTTTGTACCATTTCACTTTAACGAACAGCTTGTCAATGCCCTTACAAATGAGAGCTTCTGTCCAAAATCAGGTGAGCCAAACTTCAAGCAGACTGCCATCCAACTTCACTCTGAAGCAGTACCGAATGGATTAACGCTTGAAGAGCAAGAGGTAAGCGGAACGATAGTACATCACAAAGTTGTTTATGAGGGTGTTGCGTATAAAGAAAAAGAGAGAGAAGAGGTTGGTGCATTATAAGCTAGTCTGCATTGCATAAAAAGTAATCAAAATATTAATATAAACTGCCTAAAATAGAATATAATTCTAGCATATAATATATATTGGAGTTATAATAATAGTATGGAAGTCTTACAAAAAGCATATGAAGCAAGAAGTAAAAAGCTCAATAAAATTGAAAAAATCAAAGAGTTAAAATCTCCAAAAGAGGCTTATGAGAAGCTTGAGGAGTATGCTAAGAATGGATATGCGTCTATTCCCGATAAAGATAAATCTTACTTTTTAAAATGTTTTGGTATCTATGATAGACCGGCTACGCCTGAGCGTTTTATGCTGAAGCTCCGTATCCCAGGGGGCTATATGAATGCTGCTCAAGCTAAGGTAATAGGGGAGTGTGCTAAGGAGTTTGGTCAAGATTACATAGACCTAACAACGCGTGCACAGTGTGAGCTTCGTTATTTGCGCATTGAAGATCTGCCTACTATTATTAAGTATCTTGAGAGTGTTGGGATTGATGCCTATCAGACCGGTGTAGATAATATTCGTGGGATTATGGCTGATCCTTTTGATGATAAAGCTTTTGATAATGTTCTTCCATCGCACCATATACTGCTTAAAATGCAAGATATTTTTTTACATAACTATGAGTGGATATCTGCACTTCCTAGAAAATTTAACACGGCAATTACGGGAAATATCTCCAACCGCTGTAATATCTTTTGTCATGATGCCTCTTTTGCACTAGCTCAAAAAAATGGAGTTTATGGTTACAATATGTACCTAGGCGGAAAAGTTGGAGTTGTCGGAAAATCTGCCAATATTTTTTTAAAAAATGAGGATGAGGTTATTGGCGCATTTAGTGCAATCATAGAGATATTTAAGCGTTATGGATTTCGTGACAACAGAAACAAAAACAGATTACACTTTCTTATAGAAGCCATAGGCATAGAAGAGATGGCAAAGGCAATTCGTGAGCATTCGGGCATTGATTTTGCAACTGCCGGTGAGACGATGACCAAGATGGACTACTATGAGCCAGATCAAGGGAGAGTGCAACTGCGTGATGGAAATTTTGGTGTACATATTGTTGTGCCTTCTGGAGTTTTCAAAGGTTCTTCAATGATGGAGACTGCACGCCTTTGTGAAGTCTATGGGGATGGTAATATCCGTCTTGATATGGAGCAGAGTTTTTACATTATGGGTGTTGAAGATGTAGATGGACTCTTGCGTGAGCCATTTTTTGAAGAGTATAAAAGTTTAAATACTCCATATTTTAACCATCTAATCGCCTGTGCTGGGACAGAGCAGTGTCCTTTTGGTGTGATAGAGAACAAAAATGATGCCATAGCAATGGCGAGTTACTTAGATGAAAAAGTACCGCTTGAAGCAGGAAGAGTTCGTATGTACTGGTCAGCCTGTGTCAAAGGGTGTGGAATTCACGGACTTGGAGATATCGGCTTTGAGGGTTGTAAAGCAAAAGTAGGCGGTATCAATGGCAGTGGTGTCAATATCTATATTGGCGGTAAATTAGCAGGCGAGGGTGCTGTTGAGGGATATACCGTACTTAAAGGTGTTCCGCTTGAGTATGCAAAGTATTATGTAGAATCATTAATGCTTGAGTATAAGCGTCTGCGTGAGCCAAGTGAGAGCTTTGAGCGTTTTACAGAGAGAGTGCTATGTAATTTTACCAATGCCAAGATTGGCTTTATGATGATGCTTTTAGCCTATATGCGAGCAAAAAATATAGATATTAATTTTGGTTTTGAGATGAAAGTTATTACTGGAAAAAATGAAGAGTTTGAGGTATTTGAGCTTGGAAGAAAACTCTATTATCAGTTTGCAAAAAAAGAAGCATATAGCTCTTATGAGCGTTTTACAAATGTTATAAAGAGTGAAAAACTTGAAGATATTAGAAAGATTGTACCTCAAATAAATGAGAATATCGCTCAGATGTTGGAGTTGATACTGCATAGCGATGAGAGAAAAAGAGCTGTTGTTTTTTCAGAGATTACCCCTTTTGTTATGTTGTATGAGAAGTAAAATCATAACCAATGCTTGAGTATCAAGCAAACTGCTAAAATTTAAACTTACTCCAAAGCAGATTTAAAGCCATTTTTTAGTACAATTTGCGGATTTTTGCAAAAAGGTGTATGCATGGCTAACAGACGAGTTTTGGTTAAGTTTTCAGGTGAAGCTCTTGCCGGTGAGGCAGGTCATGGGATTGACACACAGATTTTAAAGTATATAGCACAGGAGATAAAATCTCTTGTTGATGCGGGTATTGAAGTCGGCATTGTTATTGGCGGCGGAAATATTATTCGTGGCGTGACCGCTGCACACGATGGGATTATTAAGCGTACATCGGGTGACTATATGGGAATGCTAGCTACCGTAATCAACGGTGTGGCAATGCAAGAAGCATGCGAACATACAGGACTGCAAGTGCGTATGCAAACTGCTATCAAGATGGAGCAGATCGCTGAGCCATACATAAACCGTAAAGCGACGCGTCATTTAGAAAAAGGTCGTGTTGTGATTTTTGCAGCAGGAACGGGAAATCCATTCTTTACAACAGATACGGCGGCGACACTGCGTGCAGTAGAGATTGGTGCAGAAGTTATCATTAAAGCAACAAAAGTTGACGGTGTTTATGATAAGGACCCTGCAATATACAGTGATGCAAAGAAGCTTAATGAGCTTACATATGATCAAGCACTTCAAGACCATATTAAAGTGATGGATGACACATCTATTGCGCTTGCAAAAGATAATAGCCTGCCTATTATTGTTTGCGATATGTCTATTGAAGGAAATCTTTTAGACATTTTAAATGGCAATATGCAAAATTGCTCAATAGTTAAATAAAGGAAAAGAAATGAAAGTCGAAGAGTTAACAGCCAAAGTTTTAAAACAAAATCCAAATGTTGATCGTTATCAGTTGGCAATTGCAGTTTCAAAAAGAACAGATGAGTTAGAGAATGGTGCAACAAGCAAACTGAATGTAAATACCGGCCATATTAAATCAGTTGATTTAGCACTTATGGAAATTGCTGAAGGACTTATTGCAATTAAAGGCTTTACTAAAAAAGAGAAGTAATCTCTTGGGACTGGATCAACTAAGTATTGAAAAGATCAAGCATCTGCGTGATGTTGATTCAGCATCTTCTTATCTATTTTCACAAATACCCCCAACAAAATTTTTAAAACAAGCTCTTGACTTTTCAATAGAAGCACATAAGGAGCAGTTCCGAAAGAGTGGAGAGCCTTATATTGTCCACCCTATCTTGGTTGCCTCTATTGTTGTTGCACTTACCGGTGATGAATCTATGGCAATATCGGCTCTTTTGCATGATGTTGTTGAAGATACAAATATCTCTATTTTGGAGATTGAAAAGAAGTTTGGCAGGGATGTGGCATATCTAGTTTCGGGATTGACAAAGATAGATGTTATTCGTGATAGTGAATTGGTACCCTCATGCTCTGATGAAAAGCTTGTTGTATCGGCACTTTCATTTAGAAAGATGTTACTAGCAAGTATTAAAGATGTACGGGTTTTGGTCGTAAAATTGTGTGACAGACTACACAATATGCTTACCCTTGATGCACTTCCTATATATAAACAAAAAAGAATTGCAGAAGAGACACTTGTGGTATATGCCCCTATTGCACATCGTTTGGGTATCAGTTTTCTTAAAAATATTCTTGAAGATTTAAGTTTTTCCTATCTTTTTGCAGAAGAGAAACATCACATAGATAACTATTTAGATACCAACTATCACGCTATGGAGATGAAACTTAGTGAGTTTAAAGAGTCTATCTCTAAAATACTTATCAAAAATGGTTTTTGTGAAGATGATTTTGAAGTCCTCTCACGCATTAAACACCGTTATTCAATCTATCTGAAGATGCAGAGAAAGGGCGTTAGTATTGATGAGGTGCTCGATCTTTTGGCTGTACGAATTCTTACAAAAGAACCTGTTAAGTGCTATGACGCTTTAGGGCATATTCATTTGAATTTTCGACCACTTGCATCTCGTTTTAAAGATTATATCGCCATTGCAAAAGATAACGGATACCAAACGATTCATACAACCGTTTTTCATAAAACGGCAATTTTTGAAGTTCAAATCCGTACCTATGAGATGCATAAAACCGCCGAGATTGGAGTGGCCGCACACTGGAAGTATAAAAGCGGTGGCAATAACATCAAACTTGATTGGCTAGACAATCTACAGTATCAAAATGAATCAGTCGAGGATTTTTATGCGCTTATTAAAAACGATCTCTACTCTGAAGATATTTCTGTTTTTTCTCCAAAAGGAGATGCTTTTACGCTTCCTCGTGGAGCTGTAGCACTTGACTTTGCTTATGCGGTACACAGTGAGGTGGGAAACAAAGCAACGGCAGCACTCATTAATAAAACACGATCCTCACTATTGACCGAACTCAATAATGGAGATATTGTTAAAATCATCTCTAAAGAGGGGATTCAAACCCGATGTTCATGGATAGATGCAGTTAAGACTTCAAAAGCAAAGACAAATATGAAGTTAAACTGTAATGCTCGTCTGCGTGAGATTAATGTAAAATCAGCTATTAGTATTGTTACTACTGCGATGAGCTTGAGTTATTTGCGTGTTGAGGAGTGGTTTAAAAAGAACAAGTGTGATTTGCTTGTAAACCTTCCAAATGATATTGAGCATTTTAAAAATGTCATCCATAAATATGTTGCGGAGATTAGTAAAAATAGTCGCTTCAAAGCATTTATCTCACGCCATAGATTTAAAGTAAAAAAGTATGAATTTGCAGGCTTGGAAGTTTATGCCACAACTAGTATTAGTGATGTTGTTTTTGGTTACTGTTGTCATCCAAAATCGGGTGATGAAGTGATGGCATTTTTAGAAAAGGGTAAGACTCATGTGCATCACAAAATGTGCTCCAATGCCGCAAAAAAACTTGAGGCTAATGAGCCTATGGTATTTGTCAAGTGGACACAGGAAAATCTTTATCACTATAAGCTTATTGCATCACTACATAATGAAAAGGGCGCATTGGCCGAGTTTTTAACATATCTTGTGAAATTAAATATCGATATACTATCGATTGAGTTAGGAAAAGAACATTCTGATTATATTCAATATTGTGAGTTGATTTTTACAACAAAAGAAGCCGATATTAATAGACTTCGTGTTAAAATAGAGTCGAAGATTAAAGTCATCCATCTTGTGCGTAGTGATGACGCTTATAAAAATTAAATAATTCAAAAAAAAGAGATCAGATGATAGATGAAGCTTTAAAAGAGATACATAGAGGTTGTAGTGAGATTATAGACAACGAAAGAGTTGAAAAACTTCTTAAAGCTTATTATGATGAGGGAAAAATATATACGGTTAAGGCCGGTTTTGACCCGACTGCACCGGATTTGCATTTAGGACATACGGTTCTTTTGCAAAAATTGGCAACTTTTCAAAAATATGGTGGACGCGTACAGTTTCTTATTGGTAGTTTTACCGCAATGATCGGCGACCCTACCGGAAAAAATGCTACAAGAAAAGTTCTTACACAAGAAGAGATTGTAAAAAATATTGAGTCTTATACTTCACAGGCTTTTAAGATTTTAGATAAAGAAAAAACCGATATTGTTTACAATAATGAATGGCTTGATGAGTTGGGTGCTACAGGTATGCTACAACTTGCTTCAAATCTGACGGTTGCTCGTATGCTTGAGCGTGATGATTTCTCTAAACGCTATACGGCAAATACACCAATAGCAGTAAGTGAATTTATCTATCCACTGTTGCAGGGCTATGATAGTGTACATCTTCAATCTGATATCGAAATAGGTGGAACCGATCAGAAATTTAATCTTCTAATGGGAAGACAACTACAAAAGACATATGGTCTCAAAAAGCAGCAGGCAGTTTTGATGATGCCAATCTTGGAGGGTCTTGACGGTGTTCAAAAGATGAGTAAATCTTTAGGGAACTACATCGGTGTTTCAGATGAGCCAAATGATATGTTTGGTAAAGTTTTAAGTATCTCAGATGATTTAATGTGGCGTTACTATGAACTGCTTAGTACAAAATCTCTTGATGCAATTGCACTTCTCAAACAAGGTGTAAAAGAGGGTACACTCCATCCTAAAAAAGTAAAAGAGGAGCTTGCTCTTGAAATTACAGAGCGTTTTCACCTGCGTGAGGAAGCAAAAAGAGCAAAGAGTGAATTTGAAAAAGTTCATACCAAGAGTCAAATTCCAACCGATATTGAAGAGTTTAATATAGATGCAGAAGATGGCAATGTCTGGATAGCAAAAGCGCTTGTAGATTGCAAACTTGAACCATCTACTTCTCAAGCAAGAAGAGATATTAAGCAAGGTGGTGTTAAAATAGATCAAGAAAAAGTTTCTGACATACAACTACAGCTCACATATGGTGAGTATCTTTTACAAGTTGGAAAAAGAAAATTTGCGAAAGTAAAGGTGAAATAATGAGTTTTAAATCATTAAAAATTGGAAAATACACAATTGACAAGCCTATAGTGCAAGGTGGAATGGGTGTAGGAATTAGCTGGGATCAATTAGCCGGAACAGTTTCAGCCGAAGGTGGACTCGGCGTTATATCTGCAGTTGGAACGGGATACTATAAAAATAAAGAGTATGCAGGTAAACTTGTATCAAACAGACCACTTAGCGAAGAGAATTTCTACTCAAAAGAGGGTATTGAAGCGATCATAGACAATGCAAGAAAGATTTGTGGAGATAAGCCTCTTGCTGCCAATATTTTATATGCTATTAATGACTATGCAAGAGTAGTGCGTGATGCATGTGAGGCTGGTATTGATATTATTATTACAGGTGCTGGACTTCCGACAAATATGCCGGAGTTTACTGAAGGATATCCTGATGTGGCACTTGTCCCTATTGTATCTTCTGCAAAAGCACTTAAGATTATCTGCAAACGCTGGAAAAAACGCTACGATAGAATTCCTGATGCAGTAGTTGTTGAAGGACCAAAATCAGGTGGACATCAAGGCTTTACTTATGAGCAGTGTAAATTACCGGAAAACCAACTTGAAAATATTGTCGGTCCGGTTGTTGAAGAGGCAGCCCTTTGGGGAGAGATTCCTGTTATTGCTGCCGGCGGTGTTTGGGATAAGAGTGATATTGAGGATATGTTAAGCCGTGGAGCATGCGGTGTTCAAATGGGTACACGATTTATTGGTACTTTTGAGTGTGATGCACATGCAAATTTCAAAAAAGTGCTCCTTGATGCAAAAAAAGAGGATATTGTTCTTATGAGCTCTCCTGTCGGTTATCCTGCACAGGGTGTAGTAACAAACCTCACGCAGATGGTAGAGAAGCGTGAAGGTCCAGCCATTAAATGTATCTCTAACTGCGTTGCACCCTGCAATCGTGGTAAAGAGGCGAAGGTTGTTGGTTTTTGTATTGCAGACAGACTCTCTGATGCATATGAAGGAAATATAGAAACAGGGCTTTTCTTCTCCGGGACAAATGGTTATAGACTTGATAAAATTATTTCCGTAAAAGAGTTAATGCAAAAACTGACAGAAGGCGAATAACGACTTCAATGCTTCGCTCTTTTATACTACTCCTTATTTTAGTTGTATCGCTTTATGCTCAGAGTGATAGTGAGCTTTTAAAGCGTGCAAATATGTATGCTAAATCTTCAAGTAAAACAGATCAGTTTCTGGCTTATAATGACTACAAAAGTCTCTATCTTCGTGCATTGATGAGTGATAATGAGAAGATAAAAAAGTTTGCACTTGAGGGCATAGTGAGCTCAGGTACAAAACTGCATATCGATGTTTTACAATACGCAAGAGAGTTGTTAGATATGCACCCATCTTACCAGACTTCAAAGAAACAAAAAAAGCAAACAAAAAAATCCAAAAAAATCAAAGTTAAATCATCTCATAAGCTTAAAGTTGTCCATTGGAAAGATGGAAGATTGGTTTTAAAATTTGATAAAAAATTGCGTAATAATCAGATAAACTATTTTACTCTTTATGATTCTAAAAAGAAAAAGTATAAATATATCTTTGATATTCATGCATTGATGTTGACGAAATCGCAAACTTTGCGAAAAAATGGTATTGATAAAATTAAACTAGCACAATCCAATCCAAATACACTGCGACTTGTAGTTGCAAACAGTAAAAAATTGCGTATCTCCTTCAAAAAAAAGAGCACAGCTCTCTCTATTCGAATAGAGAAGACAGAGAGCCAAAAAAGATATAAATCAGTAGCTAAAAAAAGCACAAAGATAATAAAAAACAACTATTATAAAAATAAAGTAATTGTAGTTGATGCAGGACATGGTGGGAAAGACCCTGGTGCATTAGGGTATCGTCATTATCGTGAAAAAGTAGTTGTACTACAGATTGCTCAAGAGCTAAAGAGAATATTGAGATCTCGTGGATTTCGAGTTTATATGACACGCGATAGAGACAAATTTGTAAAGTTGAGAAACAGGACAAAGTTTGCAAATGATAAAAAAGCAGATATCTTTGTCAGTATCCATGCAAATGCAGTGGACAGAAAGATTGCAAAAAAAGCATATGGGATAGAGTGTTACTTTTTATCAACTTCTCGTTCAAATCGTGCAAAAAAAGTTGCTGCGATGGAGAATTCGGCTGATTTGGAAGATATGAACTTTTACGGAAAACAGTGCCTTTTAAATACAATCAATTCCCACAATATCATTGCAGCAAACAAACTAGCAATTGACTTACAGCGTGGAGCACTCTCAACACTAAAAAAACATTATAAAAATGTCAAAGATGCCGGTGTAAGAGAGGGTCCATTTTGGGTTCTTGTAGGTGCTCAGATGCCAGCAGTTTTAGTTGAAGTCGGTTTTATTACGCATCCAATGGAGGCAAAGCGTTTGACAAACAGAAAGTATCAACATACAATGGCGCTGGGTCTAGCAAATGGAATAGAGCGTTATTTTGCAAACAACTAGAGCTTCTCTTAAGGATTTAATTATGACACAGACTGTTGCAATGGCTATAACTGCTAGGTGTAAAAGTGATGGCAGTCAAAAAGATATACAAAAATTTGTTATTGCTCTCTCTTTTTTACTATTGTTCAATGCCTGCAGTGACGATGCTGTTGTCATAAAGTATGATAAATCTTTGACGCATTTAGCGTGTTCTCGCTTAGTTGTTTTTCCGGCTGATAAACTCATCTCAGACACCCTCATAAATCTTTACGATTTTAATGAAAATTGCCCCTATGAACTACAAGTTTCACGCAAGAGTGCTATTGCATGTAATTCAAATCAAAATGCAGACAAAAAAGCGCTTTCGGACTTCCCATCGGGTTATATAAGAATGGATATCTATAAAAATCGCAAATTAGTTTACAGCTACTATAAGGACTTAAACCGTAGAGTATCCAAAGATATTATAGAAGAGGCCTTTAGACGATTAGAAAGTGATATGCTCAAAGAGTAAAGTTTTGCAAGGAGAGCTTACTCGGGTAGAAACTGATTCTCATCTTGAATCTGCACATTTTTGTAAAATAGGTTAAAAATATCAACGGCAATGCCGTTGCCTTTTGTTAGCTCATATTTATCTTTATCTAAAATAGGAGTTGTTCCATAGCCACATGATGGTGATTTGGATTTGAGTACAATAGCATCTGCGTGAGGATGCTCTTTACAAAATCTCTCTATCTCCTCATATAGTCTCTTTGTTACATCAATATTTGTCTTATCGGTGATAATTCTACATTCATTATCAACAGCAACTACATTGATACGCTCACGCGGTGTACCAAAGAGGGGTGCTTCGGGACAAAACGGGATGATCTCCCACCCTTTATAAGCCTCTTCAATTGCAGAGATTTTTTTTGTTTTACCATCATAACGGCAATATTCACCTAAAATACAAGCAGATATGATGACTCTTTTTTTAGCAGATGACAATGCTTTTTATCTCCGTCATCTCCTCAATAGCAAAGCGTGGACCTTCGCGTCCGACACCTGAGAGTTTTACGCCTCCATATGGTTGAATATCAAAACGCAGTGTCGGCATATCATTAATGACAATGCCACCTGCATTAAGCTCATCAACAGCACGATTCATCAGACTTAAATCATTGGTAAATACTGAAAATTGTAGTCCATACGGAGAGTTATTCATTCGATCGACTGCATCATCAAAACTCTTAACTTTTACAAGTGAGACAATAGGAGCAAAGAGTTCTTCACAGACGATCGCCATATCATTACGAACATTTGCCATGACACACGGATGAAAGATTCGTCCCTCGACATGAGGAGCAAGCAGTGGAGTGGCACCTTCTTCTATGGCAGATTCAACCCAACGAAGAGCTTTTATGCAAGCCTCATCATTGATAAGCGGTCCCATAAATGTTTCATCATCATAAGGGCTACCAACTGTGAGTTTTTTTGTAGCGTATGTCATATTCTCTGCAAACTCATCATAGATATCTGCTTCAACATAGATACGCTGTAGAGATATGCAAACCTGACCGGAGTTTATAAAAGCACCAAGTGCACATCTTGTAGCACTCAATGCCAAATCAGCCGATTTTTCAATGAAAGCCGCAGCATTACCGCCAAGCTCTAGTCCTACTTTTTTAATGCCTGCACTTTTTGTAATAATATTACCGACAGGTACACTTCCCGTAAAAGAGATAACACGAGGAATATCTGAAGTGATAAGCGCAGAGCCAACTTCTGCATCGCCATAGACAACAGAGAGTGCATCAGCAATGGCATACTCACTCTCAATAAAAAGTTTTGCAAGCTTATAGGCAGTAAGTGGAGCTTCCGGAGTAGGTTTGAGCACCACTGCATTTCCTGCTACTAAAGCAGGACCAAGCTTGTGTGCTACAAGATTGAGTGGAAAGTTAAAAGGAGTAATGGCAACAACAACACCTACAGGCTCATGACGAAAAAATGCCATCGTCTTTTTACCGCTTGCCATTGCATCTGTATTGATCGTCTCTCCAGCCATTGTTCGCATCGTCTCAGCAGAGAGTATGATGGTCTCAATACAGCGTTGCACTTCTATGCGTGCATAGGTAATAGGTTTACCTACTTCATCAGTAATAGTTCTTGCGATATCTTCTTTTTGTTCACGCAACTTTTGTGCTACATCAAGTAGCCAGGAGCAACGCTGTGCAAGTGTGGATTTCTTGGAAAATTTTGCAGCGTCTTGTGCAATTTGCAGTGCTTTTTTTGCATCTTCTTCATTACAGATTGGAGCTCGTGAAACTACATCTCCACTATATGGAGAACATCTTTGGCTCCACTCCTCTTTTATGGCCTCGTTTGAGCCAAAAAATATCTTTGCATCCATTAAAAATTTATCTATTTCCTGCTTTGACTTTTTCATCGTGTTCTAAAGAGGGGCCATCATCATCAGGAAGTTCCATCTTCGGTATTAAGATTGCAATTAAGATCAAAGCGATTCCAAAGACAAATACAAAAAGCGTTGCATAGTCTCCACTCACGCTCATAAGCGTTGCTTTGCCATAATTATTTCCCATCAAAGGTTTAAAGAAATCATCATAATATTTTGTAAAGAGCCAGCCACCTAAAATACCACCGAAAGCTCCGAATAAAACATCTATACGACCTTCTGCGATTGAAATAGGTCCAGTTCCAGGGCATTTTCCTATAATTGCCATACCGATACCAAAAATAATACCTCCAAGAATAAGACCTTGCAACATAATCGGTTTTATGTGGTATGACGCATAGCCCATTTGTATCTCAAAATAGAGAGCAATACTAGTAATACCTATAGCCAAAAAAAGTATTTTTGGAACGATGGTATCTTTGCCCATTGCAAAACCTGCAATTTTCTCAAACTTGTCGATACGCGAATACTGGATAATAGCACCAAAGAAGATGCCTATAAAAAAAACAAGCCAAAAAGAGCCATGTCCTTCAAGTTGTACGGTATTGTACATTGATTCCGTTCGAGTGAGTATAAAATTAAAATATTCGCCCATACTCATTTTGACCCCCTTGTGTTATAAAATAGTTTTCCGGTTATAAGCAGTGTCACTAAGACTACACCGCCAAATATCATAGAGCTAAAAGCGGTTTGACTCATTCCTGAGAGAAAGTGCCCTGAAGTACATCCACCCGCCAAACGCGCACCGGTAATAAGTAAAAATCCAGAAAAAAAACTCCAAATAAGACGAGATTTGACAGAGCTGTTTTTATATCTTTTCCACGCATCAGGAAGAACGCTAAAACGAAATGATTTTGTTATAAATATAGATGTAATCAATCCACCGACAAAAACTCCTAAAAGCATCACACCTTCCCAAGCACCGGCTTTTTCTATCTCTCTGAGATATGTATAATCTTCAGGATTCATCCCAAATAAAATACCAGCATAATAGGGCACATATGTTGATGCCCCAATAGGACGATCAGCACCAAATGTTGAAAAAGTAAAAAGAAGCAACAGGGACATTAAGATGCCACCTAGCCACCAAGGTAATCTTTTTTTCATAATATTTCCTCATGTATGTATAATATGTAAAATTATACTATCAGTACTATTAACAAATGGCAACACTTTTAAAAATAATCTCATCTTAAATCTACTGCATTATAATTCCATTATGAAAATATTACTGTTGAATTTATTATTTATCACTTCGCTCCTCTCTTATGAAACTGATTCTTGGATTCATAACTACAAGATTGGAGTTAAGCTTGCACAAAAAAAGCATAAAAACATCTACCTCTTTATCGGTGCCGATACATGTAGGTTTTGTAAGATTTTTAAAGAAAAAACACTTTCTCAAAAGATTGTAATAGATAGGCTTAAAAAAGATTATGTGGTTATTTATCTCTCGCGTGATCGACATACCATTCCTGAGAAGTTTGAAAAGTTTGGTGTACCGCGTCACTACTTTTTAGACCAAAACGGCAAGATTTTATTTGCAACCTTTGGAGTGTTGGAACCTGCAGGGTTTTTTACTATTTTGGATGAAGCAGATCTAAACAAAGAGGATTAGATTGTGATATTTTCTATCACCTCTATTGTTTGAGGCAGAACAGCTACGGCATCAAAACTATAGTCACCGTTGTAGCCATTTTTTTTCATATAGATATTTGCGGTTTTAATGAGCTTGGAGAGTTTTGAGGGAGTGATGTTTTGAATGGCAAGCTCATAACTCTCACCACTTTTTACCTCAACAAAATGAAGAACCTCATCTTTTGATGCAATGATATCAATCTCTCCAAAACGGGAGTAGATGTTTCTATCAACTATCTCATAGCCATTTTCAAACAGATAGACACAAGCCTTATTTTCGGCTATATCGCCTTTTTTTCTACTCATCTAGCAGTTAATTACTTCGACTTTTATGGTTTTAAAAACAGCAGTAAGAATCAATGTATCCTTTGCATCACCAAATAGTGCGTTAATACGACTTTTGGCGTGATGAAAAGTTACAAAGAGTGTCTTGGGACGCATTTTATTTGTAATCTTTACTCTAAGTGGATTTGTCTCTCCAAACTCACTTCTGAGTATCACTTTTTCACTTGTAAAGTCAGCAGCATCCTCTTCACATACAAGCAAAATATCTTCATTGCATCTGTCATTGAGTCTGTCGCTGCACTTTGTTTGTGCTGCATTGTTGTAGTGTGCAAGTGTTCGTCCTGTTGTGAGATGGTAGCCCTGAAGATTTCTGTTTATTATCTCCTCTATCATTCCACGCAGTCTGTACTGATGATACTTAAAGTACCCATAACCATCATCTGTTCTAAAGTCTAGTTGGTGCAAAATTGGTGTATCTTCAGTATGAATTGGCCACTGCAACCCGCGTTTTCGATGTTTCTCAAGTCTGTGATAGTCTGCTCCACTAAAACGACGATACGCTACACGCTGTACCTCTTGCCAAACATCTTGTGAACTTTTATAGTTGGCATCACCTCCCATTTTATTGTCTAAAATTTGAAGTACTTCCCAATCATCAGGTAGATCTGATTTAACAAGTGGCTGGGAGAGATGCAGACGCCGTATGGCATTAATATAGACACCTGTTTTTTCATATGCAGATTTTACACCTACAACAATATCGGCACGATTTGCTACATCTGTCATAAAAAGCTCTTGTACAAAAAGAAGCTCTAGCTCTTCAAATGCACGGTCGATTTTATTAAGATTTGGATGGATATGTGTAAGATCTTCACCAATATTTATTACTGCCTTGAGTCTGCCTTTGAGCATTTCATCGACAAGCTGTGGTGTCATAAGACCAACTTCTTTTGGCTCTTGATAATCAGGATCATAATATGGAAGCATTCCCATATCGCAAGCACCTTGAACATTGTTTTGACCACGAAGCGGCATAAGTCCTGCTCCTGCCTTGCCGATGTTACCTGTCATAAGGGAAAGGTGAGTTATGGCCATTACGGCATAGGAACCATCTAAATGCTCAGTAATGCCAAGTCCCCAGAAAATCATCGATCTCTTCAAAGCATACTCGCGTGCTACTTTACGCACAAGTTTTGAGAGGTATTCATAGCCCTCTATTTCATTAAAATAGTTTGGATTTGCATATGGGTCATGCAATATCTTCTCTTTAAACTCTGCAAAACCTTTTGTTCTATCTTCTATGAAACTCTCATCATAAAGCTCTTCATCAATGATAACAAAAGCGAGCATATTGAGTATTAGCAGATTTGCTTCATGTGGCATAATCACTTTATATTTTGCAAAACGGTGCAACTTTATCTCACGCACATCAAAAACAGCTAAATTATCATGCTTGCGTGCTACATCAAGTATTCTGTTGGCAATGATTGGGTGTGCTTCTGTTGTATTGGAACCCATGACTATCATAAATTCGGTATTGTAGATATCATTGTAAGGATTTGTTGCGGCACCTTCACCAATAGTTGTACGCATGCCTTTAAGTGATGGGGAGTGACAAACGCGTGCACAGTTGTCCACATGGGGAGAGTTCAATGTATGACGGGTAAATTTTTGGAAAAAGTAAGAGGATTCACAAGAGGTGCGTGCTCCACCGATGGAAGCTACAGCCTTACGACCATAGTTTGCTTGAATCTCTTTAAGTTTCATAGCACACGCAGTAGTTGCGGCATCTAAATCACACTCATACCATGTATCATCAAAATCAACCAAAGCAGAAGCAATAGCCTCTCTGATGGCAGAGTTTTTCTCTAGGAAACTTTTACGAATTCGTGGAGTTTTTAATCTGTTGTCTGCATCTACAAAGTCAAAACCATACTTACCCTTGATGCAGAGCTTTCCCTGTGAAACAACACCGTCGGGATGCGCAAAAATCTTCTTGATTTTATTCTCTTTTATATCAACATTCGCTGCTATATCACACCCAACACCGCAGTAGGTACATACGCTGTCTATTGTCTCTATATTTTCCATTTTCCCCACTCTCTCTATAGTTATCTTTAATATTTTATGAAGCTCAACAGTCAATAATCAAGCAATAGAACTTTTTATACTACTCTGATCATCATAGGCTTGGTATGGACAAAATCAAGAGTTTCAAGCTCAGAAATCATCGCCTGAATATCTTTTTCAACTGCTATGTGTGTAGAGATAAGTAAATTTGCACGCTCATTTTCACTTGGACGCTGTAATATGGTCTCTATGGAGATATTATGTGTCTCAAAGATTTTTGTCAGTTTTGCCAATACACCTGTTTTGTCTGAAACATTGATGCGCAGGTAGTATTTGCTCTCAATATCTTCACTTGGTTTAAGTGTTAGCGTATCGCCTTCCATCGGACGATTAAATCCAAGCATTGGTGTAGATTTTCCACTTCTTGCAATATCAATAATATTTGCCACTACAGCCGATGCCGTCGCATCGCCACCTGCACCCGGTCCATAGTAGAGCGTTTCACCCACTTTGTCGCCGACAACGCTAATGCCATTCATCACACCGTCAATCTTTGCAATCATCTTATCTTGTTTGATAAGACAAGCATGTACACGAAGCTCTACTTCACTCTTATCTTTTTTTGCAATTCCTAAAAGTTTAATTGCATAACCAAATTCTTTTGCAAAAGCGATATCATCTTGGGTAATATTTTCAATACCCTCAATGAGGATATCTTCAGGTTTTGTATCGATCCCATATGCAATAGATGCTAAGATAAGCAGTTTGTGTGCAGTATCATAACCACCCACATCAAAAGTTGGATCAGCTTCTGCATATCCTAGATCTTGAGCTTCTTTGAGTATCACATCATATGCCACGCCCTCATTTGTCATCTTTGTCATCATATAGTTGCATGTACCGTTCATAATGCCCGTGATTGATTCTATATGATTTGCAGAAAGACCGTCACGCAGTGCATTGATGATTGGAATACCGCCAGCCACTGAAGCTTCGAATTCAAATGCTATATCTTTGGCAATTTCTTGAAGCTCATATCTGTGGTATGCTAGAAGTGCTTTGTTTGCAGTAACAACTGCTTTACCGGATTCAAGTGCATATTTTACAACCTTAAAAGGCTCCTCAACACCACCCATAAGCTCAACTACAATATCAATCTCTTTGTCGTTTAAAATATCATCAACATTATCTGTGATCGTAATATCAAGCCCTCTATCTTTTGCAATATTTTTAACAACACCGCTTTTTACTACTATATTACAACCAGCGCGTGCTGAGATGACATCGGCACTCTTTTTTAAGATATTTACAACACTAGTTCCAACAGTTCCTACGCCGATTATTCCAACTTTTATCATTATTTTTTACTCTCTTGATTACAGCTGTCAAACTGTTTTAAAAACTCTTTTATATTTCTTGCTGCCTGGCGGATACGGTTATCATTTTCTATTAATGCGATACGCACATACCCCTCGCCATACTCACCAAAACCAATTCCAGGCGCTACAGCAACGCCAGCTTCTGTCAGGAGGCGTTTTGAAAACTCCAGTGAGCCCAAAGATGCCACGCAGTCAGGAATCTTCGCCCAGCTAAACATCGTCGCTTCATTTTTCTCAATATGCCAACCTGCACGACTAAATGCCTCAATAAGAACCTCTTGACGGTGACTATACTTCTCTGTGATATCATATACGCACTGCTGGTCACCATTAAGAGCAACTGTTGCAGCAACTTGAATGGGAGTAAACATTCCGTAGTCGAGCCATGACTTAATCTTTTGTAGTGCGCCGATAAGCTTTTTGTTTCCTACAAAGAAGCCAACACGCCAACCTGCCATATTGTAGCTTTTTGAGAGTGTAAAAGACTCAACAGCTACATCTTTTGCACCTTTTACTGCCATGATTGATGGTGTTTTATAGCCATCAAATGTGATGTCACCGTAAGCAATGTCGGAGATGATATAAAAATGTTTCTTTTTTGCCATGGTAACAAGTCTCTCATAAAATTGAGGAGTTACCGTAGCTGTTGTTGGATTGTGTGGAAAATTTACAAGCACATATTTTGGTTTTGGAGAACTCTCTTTGAAAACCTTTTCTAGGTTTTTAAAAAATTTGTCTTCATCCAAACGATAGTGTTCATCAAACTCAATACCAAATTTAATAACATTTCCACCTGCTAAGATAAAAGAGTATTCATGAATTGGATAGGTTGGGTCTGGAACCACTGCTACATCACCGGGGTTGGTGATAGCATATGTTAAATGGGCATACCCCTCTTTAGAACCCATAGTAGCCACACACTCAGTTTCGGGATCAAGCTGACACTCATAACGACGCTCATACCAGTCTGCAATCGCCTTTAGAAGTTTTGGAATACCTTTAGATGTAGAGTATCCATGAGTTTTTGTTTTTTGGGCAGATTCGATAAGCTTGTCTCTTATGTGTTCTGGGGTTTGTCCATCAGGATTACCCATAGAAAAATCTATGACATCTTTACCGGCACGGCGTTCAGCCATTTTTATCTCATTTACCTCTGCAAAGACATACTTCGGAAGTCTCTCAACCCTATTAAATGTAAACTCATTAAACATATTTAGCCCTATTAAAAATATTGATGTTATTTTAGCGAAAAATATTTAGAATAAGATAATGTTTTTTAGAAACTAGCGTCTTCCTATTGGTATTAGCGTGAGTTCATTTCTTACATTTTTGAGCGTATAGAGGTCAGAGATTTTGACATATGTTGCATTTCTTGGAATGTCAAGTAGAATCTCTCTGGAGATTTTGTCTCTTTTTATAATCTTTACAAGATGCAAAGAGTTGTCATAATAGGTAATATTTGGGTACCAACTGTTACGCCTTGAGCTTTTTATTTTGAGTATTCTTATCTTTGATACATTGAGCCAATGCGCATAGAGTGAGCATTTGAGTTTAATCTCCTCTTCATCATATAGAGTCTTGACATTGAGCTTTGCATTGGAGATATCTATGATATATTTCCACTCTCTTGGAGCATTTCTCTCTATGTCTATAATCTCACAGGAGCTTTTGCGAAGTTGATTTTGTAGTATTAGTGGGTCCGTTATATACTCTGAAATAAGGTTGATGCTCCATGTAAACTCTGAAGCATCAAGATTTGAAGCTGTTGTTACATATCGGTAATATCCTATATTTCTGAGTGTATCACTCATTAGTTTAATAAAAAAGAGTGGTGAACCATTTGTTTTGAAATTGAGTTGAAACTCTTGTGGAGAGTTAAAAAAAAGTTTTAAAAGTCCATTTTCCTTTAAAGTTTGCACAACCTTTACTGCATCGACTCTGCCGTTATAATAAAATGCACTTTTAGGATCAAAAATTGCATCAATAAAACCTTTGTTCTCTTTATAAGTTTTTTCATTTAAAAAGCTCTTAATCTTAACCATTAAAGGATCTTTTTGAACGCTTACATCCTTTGAGGGCTTTATATCTTGCGCAAAAGCAAAAGCGTAGAGAAAAAGGAGAGAAAGTAAAAATTTTACCACCTGTGACCTCTGTTTAATCTTTTAAATTCATTGATGGAAATTTGTTCAATATTACTATTTTCATAGTGCAGTCTCAAAGTTTTTTCTTCATTATACTTTATCTCTTCCCCATTAATAGCCACATCAATATAGCTATGTCCAAAATAAAGCAGCCACTCTTTCGCAGGGTCTAACTCTAACTCCCCTTCAAAAATCTTTTGATACTTTTTATTTGTCGCTACATCAATGTAACCAAGCCACACCTCTTTTCTTGCTATGATCTTCAAGCTCTGAGGAGGCGCTTTTTCCTCTTTTATGGAAGTGACTATACTCTTCTTGTCGCCTATCAATGAAACATTTTTGTCACTATTGTTACTCTCGCTTATCTTTGCATTTGCGATAATGTTTTTCTTTGCATCTTCTATAATTTTATTCTCTTTGGTAACATTGTCCGGTATATCGTTCGATGAGGACATAGAAAAAGAGATAGCAATGATAAAAAATATAATCGCTAAAACAATGTAGAAGATTGAAAAAAACATTTTATTATTTGAAGATTTAAATATAACACCATTTGCAATAGTTGTATCGGGTGCATTTTTTTCATCAAAATAGCCAACTCCACGAGAGCAAACTGCACTTAAATCCTCTCCATACTCTCGCTCAAGTATAGAGATAAATCCGATAAACTGAATTTTGTTCAACCCATCAAAACTCTCATAGAGAATAGCCTGTATATGTTTTGTGGGAATATGTGTATCTTCATAAATCTTCCGCGTGCCGATATTTTTCAATTTATCTAATGCTTCACTCATATCTCATCCTGTCCATTAAAATAGCACCTGCCACACTTACATTTAACGAGTCAAAATCATGTGCCATCTTTATGCTTACTGTGGTATCTAGTTTTGAACTCACGCGTGATGTAAGTCCTTCTTTTTCATTGCCTAAAACCAACACTCTCTTTTTGACAATCTCTGTTTGGCGAATATCCACACCTCTCATATCTGCACCATATGATCTAAAACCCGACATTTTTAAATCATTAAGTACATTGTGAATATTATGCTCCAAAGCAAAAGGCATATCAAAAAGTGCACCTGTACTTGTTCGCATTAGTGGCTCAAGGTTGAGTTGTTTCACGCCACACGCAACAATAGCATCAACATTCAAAGCATAGGCACTTCGTACAATCGCACCGATATTTCCAACATCTGTTAAACCTGCCAATACAAGCACAAAGTCTTTATCTAAAAAGCTTTTAAATTCATGGAGCAGATACTCTTCAACTTCTGCCAAAAAACCTTGATGGTTTGCATTTTTACTCATCTTCACAGCCGCTTCATTCGGTATGCGTTTTATGGGAAAACCCATTTTCATCAGACGGGAATACTCTTTTTTATCAAGCTCTTTTGCCAAATAGAGTGTTTTTATCTTTTGTGGATAGTTATTAATAAGATAGTATATCGGTTGCTTAGCATAAATTAACATAT
>JANEIH010000015.1 GCA_024513425.1 Sulfurimonas sp.
AGTCTGCCCGTAAAAATAGAGATATGCCCATGTTTTTCAAAATACCTCTTCATCTTCTCTAGTGCCTCACAAGAGATAAAAAAGTACTTTCCATAACGAAGTAAAAATTTACGCCCAAATGTTAAAGCAAGATAGTAGTTCGCAAATGCACCGACCAAACTTCCGGCAATGGCACTCATCATAATGTAAGAGATACTCATATCTCCTTTGCTTGCCAAATATCCGGCTGGAACTAAAACTATTTCCGAAGGAAAAGGAATAAAACTCGACTCGATTGCCATCATGATAAAAACACCAAAATATCCCCAGTCAAAAATGAGATCAACTAACTGCAGTGCAAGTTCATAAATCATCCGATTTTATCCTCAACATCTTTTATCATTTTGATAGCCACATCTTTTTGGGCATATTGAAGCAGTTTTTCACTTTTTTCTTTGAGTTGTGGCTCTTTAATCATAGCAAAGAGTTTTGATTTAAGATCTTCTCCCTTACGCTCACACCAGCCCATATTGTTATTGAGAATAAACTTTGCATTATGGTACTGGTGATCTCCTGCCGCATATGGATATGGAACATAAAGAGCAGGACAACCATTGGTTGTCAGCTCCCAAAGCGTTGAAGCTCCACTGCGTGAGACCGCCACATCTGCTCTGCTTATAAGAGATGGCAACTCTTTTGTAAAGCCGTAGAGTTCTGCCTCAATTCCAAGTTTTTCATACTCTTCTCTTACCCTCTCAAAATCAGCTTCACCCGCTTGATGGATAATGGCAATACCTCTTTTTTTCAACTTCCAAGCAACACCCAAGGCCAAATCATTTATAGCCTTTGCCCCATGACTTCCACCTAAAAAGATAATAGTACGCAACTCCTCACGCAAGCGTGCCGTTTTATAAAAAACCGATTTGACAGGATAACCTTTGATTGGAGACTCTTTGTCATAAGCAGAAACAAAACTTCTTGCATATCTTTTTAGCAGTTTATTAAGTCGTCCCGTAACTGCATTTTGTTCATGGATAAAAAGAGATTTATAAAGTGTAAGTACTGCAAAAGAGGCGGGTGCGGCAGAGAAACCACCTACACTGTAAACGACATCTATTTTATGCTCTTTAAGTATCTTGCGTGAGCTAAAAAGTGCCTTTAATATTTTATAGAGTGCCTTTAGTTTTCCAAACCCTTTTTGATTGACAACTCCTGTCGTATCTAAAAAATAGAGATGCGAAAATACGCTGCCATATTCAAAATATTTTCTATCCTGCCCATTTTTTGAACCGATAAAGATACACTCATGCCCCTCGGACACAGCAGCTTCTGCGATCGCCTCTGCTACCGTTAAATGCCCGCCTGTTCCACCGCCTGTTACACATAATTTCATATCGTAGCCTCTAACTCATATCTGCTTTTTTAGAAGCCATCAATACCATTCCAACCCCAAAAGAGGCACCAAGCATAGCCGAACCCCCATACGAAAGAAATGGAACTGAGATCCCTTTAATAGGTGTGATGCCGCTAATACCGTATGCATTTACCAAAAATGAGAATGCCAAAGTAAGCCCTGTTCCTATACTAAAAAGGTATAGACTTATATCTTCCACACGATTGGCCACTTTAAAAATTCGCTGCAACATCCACATAAATACAACAACAACAAATAGAAGTCCGACAAAACCGAACTCTTCTGTGAGTCCTGCTAAGACAAAGTCCGTATGCACCTCTGACAAAAACCCAAGTTTAAATGTTCCGTTTGCAAGACCCGTACCGAAAAAGCCACCGTTATGAATGGCATTAAGAGAGTTTCCTATCTGATAAGGCTCTACTTCAACGGGTACACGCAACTTATCTGCTATGGCATCTGGCAGAAGCTCCAAGACAGAGTTTTGCGCTATTGACCACCATGATTTTATACGCAAGATTCGATGCTCGGCTTTTAATATAAAAATAATAACTGCACAGAAAATCCCACCCAAAATAGTAAAGAAAAAACGAAAACTGCTTCCTGCAAAAATAAGCATAAAGAGCAGAGTTGCACCTAAGACGATAACCTGCCCCAAATCTTTTTGTAAAAAGGCAATAATAAACATCGCCATAATAAAGATAACCGTATAGGGCAGAAATCTTTTAAGCTCATTCTTCAGCCCCATACCATCATGATGCCCTAACTTGCGTGAGAAACTCCAAGCAAGAAAATAGACAAAACCGACCTTGAAAAACTCAACAGGTGCCAAAGAGAAATTTGCAATCTTTATCCACCGCTTTGCACCCCCTACTTCACGCACTATCGTCTCGGGTAAAAACGGCATAGCTATCATCAAGATCAAAGAGCCAAAAAAGAGCATAAAGCCAATAGGCTTAAGCCACTTATCTGGATCAAATTGCGAAAGAGCATAGATGATCCCAATACCAAAAAATGCATAAATTGACTGACGAATAACAAAGTGAAACTCACTAACACCAAAAAGTAAAATTGTATAGGTCGTGAGTGTATAGGAGAGGATAATGCTTGACCCTATCAAAATACTCACGAGTGTAAAAAGTTGTCTGTCTGCGTTCATCAATCTACTTTATTTTGTTAATTTTTAAAACAAACTCAACTTCTGGCTTTGAGATATGCAGCTCTTTTGCGATTGCATCAATAGATACTCCCTGCTGAAATAAAGAGATAATTTTTTCATCATCATTGCCATGAATAGAAGAGGGAATAGTGATCTGTTTCACGCTATTTTCCAATTGTGTAATACGGGACTCCATATTTGCTTCGATACTCTCAATGTTGTTTTGTATCTGTTTGAGTGCAAGTGAAAGTGGTTGAACCACATCATAGACACTGCGTTCTATCTCTTGATAAATCTCATCATCACTCATACGCGATGGTGCTTTTTTTATAGCAGATTCCATCTCTTTAAGCTCACGCTTTAAGTAAAATATCTCTCTATTTAGATCTTCTACTACAGAAGCAACTGAGCGTATATTGCGTGAGTGGTTGGAATCTTTTAAATAGACATAATAGAGCAGATAGAGGATAGCTCCCCCCATAATGACAACAATATACTCAATATTAAATTGAAAATTTTCCAAGTTCACTCTCTTTTCTCTCTTGCCTGACGAATTAAAATTCTCTCACGCGCTGTCATATAAGCCGCCCACTCTTTCTCATCTCTCTCATGCATAGAGACTATTTCTACTAGCTGTGGATCCAACGCTTTAAAGAAGAGTCCGACATCACGCTTAGGGTGTATAGGCATCGTTATACGCCCATAGTAGATCTCCTCGACTTGCAAGAGCGGCTCTTTAAGTTTAAAATGTTCAAATCCGATGGATTTAATCTCCGCCTCCTGCGTGAGAGAGATCCGTTTTTTTGTCTCATTTTTCAAAAATGCTTCAAGTGCATCTATTTTTCTATGGAGCTCTACGACAAGATTTAAAAGCACTGGGTCTGTCTCAGCCGTATCACCTCTTGCTTTGGCAAGTTTTAGCCACTGGCTTATTGGGTCATCATCACTCTCACTGAGCTGTTGAAACTCTCTCTCATATAGCTCTTTGTTCGGTGAAGCCTCTGAAAATGCAATGCTTATCGGTGCTGAGACTAAACGAGGTTGGCTCATGAGACTATCCTATCAATTATTATCAGTAGAAAAAAGAGAAATCCCAAGTAGCCGTTTACCGTAAAAAATGCTCTATCAATTTGCGTAAAATCGCGTCGTACCAACTGCTGTTCATACAATAGAAAAAATCCACTTCCAAATGGTGCCATATAAGCGAAAAAACCAAGGTCGGCTGCCCAGACAAATAGAATCCAAAAAAGAGTTGCCAAAAGATGAAAAAGTGCCGAAATAAAGAGTGTAGCCTCTATTCCATAACGCGAAGGAATAGAGTAGAGATCATTCTCTTTGTCAAAATCAATATCTTGTAAAGAGTAAAGCAGATCAAATCCCGCCACCCAAAAAATCACCCCCAAAGAGAGCAAAACAGACCAAAGCGGAATTGTGGCATTCACAGCTACAACACCAGAAATTGGCGCAAGACCAAGAGCAAGCCCCAAAACAGCATGTGCCAAAGAGGAGAAACGCTTAAAATAAGAGTATGATGCAAGCACTAAAAGTATAGGTACCGAGAGTGCAAAAGCCAAAGAGTTTATCATATAAGCTACAGCAACAAAAATGAGTGCATTAACGACTATAAACAGCATCATACTCACTGCATCCATGCGTCCATCTGCATTTGGTCGTGTTGCAGTACGAGGATTTTTTGCATCGATCTCCCTGTCGGCATAACGGTTCACACCCATTGCAAAGTTTCTAGCGCTCAGTGCTGCTAAAAGACCTAAAATAAGCAGTCCGAAACCAAACCATCCATCTGCTGCAACAACCATAGCGATAAAAATGAACGGCAGTGAAAATATAGAGTGTTCAAACATAACCAACTCATTAAAATCTTTTGCTTTTTGTACCAATCTTTGCAAATTTCGCTCCATATTTTGTGTTTGTTTTAAGTTCTAGTACACAGATCATCTTACTGCAATATGAAATTATTTATCCACCAGAACTTATATCTTATCAAAAAATAATTTAAACCTAGATGATATTTGACAGACCACTCTCTAAAGTCAGATAAGCTTGAAGAGATTTCAGGTATAATAGTTTCTACAAAAAGCTTTTGTTTATTTTCATAAGGATTTTTTATAAATAAAACAATCTTACTAAAAGATATCTTTGGTCATAACAGCTTCAGAGAACTTCAAGAAGAGGGAGTGAATGCTATCTTAGATGGCAAAGATCTACTAATGATACTCCCGACCGGCGGTGGAAAATCCCTCGTTTATCAGCTTCCTACAATGATGATGCATGGTATTACCGTTGTGATCTCTCCGCTTATTGCTTTAATGCAAGATCAAGTTGCAGCACTCAAAGCACAAAATATTGAAGCGTCTATGATAAGTTCAGCACAAAGTTTTGAAGAGATTGATGATACACTCACGCAGGCATTTAACGGCTCGTTAAAGTTTCTTTACCTCTCTCCTGAGCGTCTCAATAACGGCAATACTATTGAGATGCTACGCCGACTTTCCGTTAACTTCTTTGTTGTTGATGAAGCACACTGTATCAGTCAATGGGGACATGAATTTCGAAATGATTATCGTCTGCTCGGTAATTTAAAATCAAACTTTCCAAAGACCTCCATAGCAGCTTTTACTGCAACCTCAACGCAGAGTGTTACTGACGATATTCTGCGTGAACTACGACTCGAAAATCCTCTGCTTTTAAAAGGAAGTGTCTTTCGTAAAAACATTTTTATCTCTGCTGAGAGACGCATAGGTAATGGTCAAGCTCAGTTGAAAAACTTCCTACTCCGTCACAAAAATGAGAGCGGTATTATCTATGTAAGCTCACGCAAAAAGAGTGAAGAGCTCAGCAGTTTTTTAAATTATGCAGGTTATAAGTCACTTGCATATCATGCGGGTTTGCCACAACATATACGAGAGCAAAACTTTAAAATATTTGTCAATGATAAAGTGGACATTATGGTTGCAACAATTGCTTTTGGAATGGGAATAGACAAGAGTGATATTCGTTTTGTAGTGCATATGAGTCTGCCGAAGTCACTAGAGAATTACTATCAGGAGATTGGACGCGGTGGACGCGATGGAGAAGATAGTGAAGCACTGCTGCTCTTTAATGCAGGAGATATGGTGCAACATAAACACTTTTTGCATGATATTGATGATAGAGCCTACAAAGAGCACCTTAGTCTAAAGATCGATACCATCTATAAGTATGCCACAAGTGAGATCTGTTTTCATAAACAGTTGGCCGAATATTTTCATGAGGCACTAGAGCCTTGCGGGAGTCGTTGCGACAACTGTCTAGAGTCTGATGACAAACGCCAAGATATTACCAAAGAGGCGCAAATGTTGCTCTCTGCCATCTATAAGACAGAACAAAATTTTGGAAAAAACTATATCATTGATATTCTGCGGGGTTCAAGTGAACAGAAAATTTTAGCCAATGGTGCGGATAGACTCTCTGTTTATGACATTGGAAAACACCTAAGCAAAAAAGAGTGGTTTGTCATTATAGAACGGCTTTTGGAACTTAAAATTTTAACGATTGGAGATTTCTCAACACTTAAGCTCACGCAAGATGCCATTACTATATTAAAATCTCAAAAGCTTGTAGATATTAAATCTTCGCGTCTGCAAGTAGATAAAAAGGCAAAAACAGTACGCCAAGTCGAAGCATTTGATTTTGATAGAGAACTATTTGAAAAACTGCGAAAAAAACGGACAGAACTTGCAGGCGAAATGGGTGTTCCGGCATATATCATCTTTAGTGATAAAACACTCAAACATCTAGCTAGCGATATGCCGACAAATAGAGAGGAGATGCTAAAAGTCAATGGTGTCGGGATGAAAAAATATGAGCAGTTTGGTGAAGAGTTTTTAGATGTGATAGCTACACACTAACATCACTTAGAGGTTCTACATTGGGGTTACAGTTGATTTTATGTTGCATAGCAACAAATTCATAATCTTCAAGCTCTCTGAGTGAAGCTAGTGTGGCATTACGAAACTGCTCACCTTTGTTCAAATATATTAAAAATCCATTTTCATAAAGAGCAAGTCTAGTTTTGAGTGCAGTTGAATAGGTTGTTATTATCCCATCATTTTTTATGGCATTTTTGATATCTGTAAAATACTCTTTTGTCCAAAGCATAGGATTCACACTTGGAGAAAAAGCATCCTGATAGACAACATCAAATTTCTTTTGAAATCGTTTTATATACTCTCTTGCATCCCCTAAAAAAACCTCTATAGTTAAAGTCTCATCTCTATAGATCCCATCTCTAGATATTGCTTCTATTATTTCACGCAAAGATGCGAACTCTTGCGGATAATTGAAATTTGCAAGTGATTGCACTAAAGAGCGGTCAAGTTCCGGAGAGCAGATAAAGAGTCTCTTCTCCGGGGCATATTTTTTATAATAAAAAATAGTAGTCAAGGTATTAAACCCTAATCCATAGCAAATATCTAAAATATGAAGTTCATCTTTTCCCTGCGTGAGCTTATATGCAGGAATAATATGTTTGTAGAGTGACTCGGAGAGTGCTCCATCTTTTGTAGAGTGATAATGCTCATCATACTCTTTTGAGTAGGCGGTATAACTACCATCTTCACTCAACGCTATAGAGTGCTGTTCATCATCAAAACCATTCATCACAAGCCTCTACTTTATTGTAACTTTTTTACAACTAGGTCATTGACTATTTTAGGATTTGCTCTACCCCCTGTAGCTTTGAGTGTCTGACCGACAAAAAAGCCTAAGAGTTTTCTGTTTCCTGCTTTGAATTTTGCAACATTATGCGGATTTTTTGCAATGACTTCGTCTATAATAGGTGCAATTTGAGCAGGGTCACTTATCTGAATGAGTCCTTTCTCCTTGACTATTTTAACTGGATTTTCTCCAGATTTTGCCATCTCTTCAAAGAGCTGTTTTGCAATTTTACTTGAAATTTTCTCTTCATCGAGCATCTTTACAAGCTCTGCTATCTGTCCGGGAGTAAATCTCAACTTAGTTGAGTGTCGCTCTTTTATCTCACGCAGAACTTCATTTACAATCATATTTGCCAGATTTACAGGGCTCTTTAGCAAGGATAGTGCCTTCTCATAAAACTCTGAAAGATACGCATCGCGTGCAAGTGTATTTGCCACTTCACTGTTAAGTTTTAACTCTGTTGTATATTTGTCAAAAAGAGTTTGCTGCTCTGAAGTCATAGGAGCAACTTCACCGTCAATTTGAACTTTTCTCTCTTGTGGTTTTGCTCTTTTATCTGTTGTTTTTTTCTTCTTTTTATCCCAAGAGTCTTTCAATCCTACAATCTTATTAAAAATCGGTTTTTCATCACTGTAATCAACTGGATCGGCATAAAAATAGCCCTCACGCTCAAACTGAAATCTTACATCTGGTTTTTGAATAACAACAGCAGGCTCAATTAGGGCATTTTTGATAACTTTTAGAGAATTTGGATTTACATCTTCTACACCCTCTGGAAATTCAGCAACAAAGAGTCTGTCGTAAACTCTTACTTCTATGACTTTGGCATCTGCTGCACTTACCCATTGAATTGCACTTTTTACTTTAATGCCACTTGTATCGCATCCGCTTTTAGAATCAGGATAGTACTCTGCTTTTAGCTCTGTGATATTACCATTGGCATCTTTGATAACCTCCTTGCATGCTATGATATAGCCATGCCTAAGTCGTACCGGCTGTTCTAATGTAAGGCGATAGTAGCCCTTTGGAGGATTTTCTTCAAAATCTTCACGCTCAATGTAAATCTCACGCGAGAAAGAGAGTTTTCTACTTCCCTCTTTTGGTACATCATGTGGATAGTATGGAGCATCAATCTCTTCACTCCCTTCATAATTTTCTATTGTAACTTTAAGTGGATTGAGTACACATAAAACACGCGGCACTTTTTTGTTCAAATCGTCTCTAATACAAAACTCTAACTGTGAAACATCTACTACTGAATTTGCTTTGGCAATCCCTATCTGATCACAAAAAGTTAAAATTGACTCTGGCGTGTAGCCTTTTCTTCTGTAGCCGGCAATTGTTGGCAGACGAGGATCATCCCAGCCACTTACATAACCACCCTCAATGAGCTCTAAAAGCTTTCTTTTGCTCATAACTGCATAATTTATGTTCAAGCGTGCAAACTCATACTGATAAGGTCGTGGCGACTTAAGGGAGAGTGTATCTAATACCCAGTTGTAAATATCACGGTTATTTTCAAACTCTAAAGTACAGATAGAGTGAGTTACTTCTTCAATATAGTCAGAAAGACAGTGCGCAAAATCATACATAGGATAAATTGACCACTCATCCCCTGTTCTAAAATGATCTGTATCTCTGATACGGTAGAGAAGAGGATCTCTCATCTTCATATTTGGTGCCGACATATCAATTTTGGCTCTTAAGACATGCTCACCCTCGGCAAATTCACCTTTTTTCATTCGCATAAACAGATCTAAGTTCTCCTCTACACTACGATCGGCATACCTACTGCGCCTCCCATGCTCCGTTACGCTCCCGCGATACTCACTGATCTCATCTTCTGTAAGTGAGTCAACATAAGCTCTACCCATTTTAATAAGTTCAATCGCATAATCATAGAGCTTAGGAAAATAATCAGATGTAAAACGAACACTTCCATCCCACTCATATCCGAGCCACTTTACGGCATCTTTAAGTGCCTCTACATATTTTGTATCTTCTTTTGTTGGATTTGTATCATCCATGCGTAAGTGACAGTGACCACCGTAATCATCTGCAATACCAAAATTAATAAAGATAGACTTTGCATGTCCAATATGAGGAAAACCATTTGGTTCGGGAGGAAATCTTGTAACTATCTCTTTATATTTACCCGATTTTAAATCCTCTTCAACTATTGTGCGTAAAAAATTTTTGCTCTCAATCATACCTGTTTAAACCTTTTTTGCCTTAAAACTTTTTTATATTGTATTTTATCCAATTAGAGCTTACAAACCATTACCGCACATATAGATCTTTTTGTCGTTACTTGAATGTAGATTCCCAAAAAGCAAACTAATAAGCTAGATCGTGCAACTCACGGAAAAGAAAAGCTTCAACAATCTCATCAATTGTTTTTTGTGTATGCGCAACAAGCACCATCATGGACATATTAATAAAATCCATAACAGGCTCTCCATCACTGCACACCACAACAGCCTCCGGGCATACTTCAAAGGCATCAAAAGCATCTGCGTGTAGCACTTCAACAAGCTCGCCCTCTTCTATGCGTAACTCAGCCCATATTTTTGCCTCTAGTACCGGTGTGATCTTTGCTTCTTTCATATTCACAGAGTTCATCGGAATAACTACGAGCATGATACGCCTATCTCTTTTAGTTTTTTCTTTGAGAGTTTCAGCTTCTCATTATCCATTATGCCAATCTTATGAGAGAGTACATCAGAAGCAATTTTCTTGGCATTTTTTAATGAATGCATTTTGTAAGTCCCACACTGATAGATATTTAACTCAGGAATATCTTTTTTACTTTGTACTTTAAGCACATCTTTCATCGCTTTTTTCCAAGCTTTAGCCACTCTTTTTTCATCAGGTGTACCGATAACCGACATATAAAAACCTGTACGACAACCCATAGGAGAGAGATCAATTATCTCTCTATTTTTGGAGTTGAGATGATCCCTCATAAAACCTGCAAAAAGATGCTCTAAGGTGTGGATACCGCGTCCATCCATTTTCTCTTTGTTCGGTTTGTAAAAACGCAGATCATAGACAGTAATTTTATCTCCATATGATGTTTTCATCGTTTTTGCTTTACGCACTGCAGGTGCCGGCATAATTGTATGGTCAACCGTAAATGAATCGAGTAATGGCATAATAATATCCTTAATTTTATTTCTATTGTATTGAAGATATTTTAGCGAAATAGTTTGATTAGAAATTGAAAAAGATAAATTAAAGAGGATCTCAAAATGAAAGAAGTCTCAAATTTGCTGTAGATTATGCAAAATATCCCACAAAGGACAGACTGAAAGCCTGCCGTGTTAGATATTTGTGCAAGATACGATAAAGTTGGAAGTTCGCAAAGATTAAACTCTTGCTTCTTCTCTTCTGTTTAAGTACTCCCAATTTGCATCTATACGCTTTTGCCACTCTCCAATAAGATGCTTATACTCATCTTTAAAGAGGTGCTTAAAACGACCTTGTGCCGCAAGATACTCTTCAACAGGCAGTACATTTTTAGGTCTATAGGTGATGTTTAACTCACAACCATCAATAATTTCATAGAGCGGGAAAACCAATGAGTCAGTTGCAAGGTCTGTAAGCATCATAGTATCTTTAGGATCGAATTTCCACTCCGTTGTACAAGGAGATACCGCATTGATAAATACAGGACCCTCTACTGCCATACCGTGTTGGATTTTTTTTACCATATCTTTCCATTTGTTTGGTGCAACTTGTGCAGAATATGGGATATTATGACTTGCCATAATAGCTACCATATCCTTCTTGTTTTTCTTCTCACCGTAACTCACACGACCAGCTGGTGCAGTTGTCGCAGATGAACCGATAGGCGTTGAAGATGAACGCTGACCACCGGTATTTGCATACACTTCATTATCAAGAACAATATGCATAATGTTGTGACCACGCTCCATACAACCAGAGATCCACTGAAAACCAATATCGTAAGAAGCACCATCACCTGCAAAGGATACAAATTTAGGGTTACGGTCGGGCTGTTTTAGACGACCTTTACGCTTGAGTGCATTATACATTGCCTCAGCACCTGCAACCGCAGTAGAACCATTCTCAAAGCCGATGTGAATCCAAGAAGCATCCCACGAAGTATATGGATAAACTGCCGTACAGACTTCAAGACATCCCGTAGATGCTGAGAGTATTAAATCATCATTGGTAGCATTTAAAACTTCACGAACAATGATAGAGTGAGCACAACCAGGACAAAGAAGGTTTGCACCTTCAAAACGGTCAGCCGATGTTGAAAACTCTTTTAAGTTTTTAATTTTTTTCATTTCGCTCATAATATCTTCCTATAAAAATGCTAATTTCGGTCCACGAACACCGATAAATTGCTGTAATGGAGTAGTGATTTTTCCCGCATCTACATTTGCTTGTAGTTCAACATAGAGATCTGTTAAATGTCTCTTTGTTAAATCACGACCACCAAGACCATATACATAACCACTTAGCATAGCATTTGTATCTGTATTGAACAGACATCCAGCTAACTCATTAAAGAGCATTCCCGGGGCACCATTTGGTGAAGATCTGTCAAGTGCAGCAATAGCTTTTATGCCTTTGAGCGCTTCTTGGATTTGGAAGAATGGGAATGGACGAATAACACGGAGTCCTAAAACACCTGCTTTGATTCCTTTTTCTCTCATCTCTAAAGCAACTTCACGAGCAGTCTCAACTGAAGTGCCCATACAAACTACAACAACATCTGCATCATCTAAGTCATACTTCTCTACAAGATTGTAACGGCGACCTGTAAGTTTCTCAAAATCATCAAAAGCGGCTTCAATTTTTGGAAAAACTTTTGTCATAAGGTCATTGTGCTGACGAGCCTTATGCTCAAAGTGCCAATCCTCTTCAGTTTGAACGCCGTGTGTTACCGGATGTTCAAAATCAAGCATATCGTTCATAGGCTTAAACTCTCCCACAAAGCTGTATGCCGTATCATCATCCATAGTATGTACGCCTTGTGCAGTATGTGAAGTCATAAAACCATCTTGGTGAACCATTGCCGGCAATCTTACATCATGATCTTCTGCAACACGGAATGCGATGAAGTTTAAGTCATACGCATCCTGTGGACAGTATGCATCAAACTGAATCCAACCAGAGTCACGCCCAAGATACATATCGGAGTGGTCACCATTAACATTCAATGGTGCAGCAAGTGCACGATTTACAACATTGAGGACAATCGGTAAACGCATACCAGATGCCTGATAAAGTGTCTCAACCATAAGTGCGAAACCTTGTGAAGATGTTGCAGTTGCAACACGCCCACCAGCACCGGCAGCACCGATACAGCCACTCATGGCAGCATGCTCAGACTCAACCATTACAAATTCACCTTCAACATAACCATCTGCTAAAAATTTTGCGTAACCCTCAACAATAGGAGTTGATGGAGTAATTGGGTATGCAGAAACAACATCAATTTGACACTGTCTCATTGCTTGAGCTGCAGCGAAGTTTCCATCCCATACTTCAATATCTCTTAGTTTCATTTTATCAAATGCCATCTATTTCTCCTTATCTTCTTTAGCAGGCCAATTTGCTATTTCTGTCTCTTCGTCTGCTTTTTCAGGGAACATTAAAAGTGATTTAGGATTTGTTGGACAAACCTCAACACAAATACCGCACCCTTTACAGTGATCCATATCTACACCAATCATCTTTTTATCTCTTGAAACAATAGAAATATCTGGGCAATATACCCAACAAAATTGACAATCGATACAATAGTCTTTATTGAAAACCGGCTTTTCAATTCTCCAATCAGCTACGCTTGCAGTAAAAGAGCTGTTTGGTGAGTAATTACGATCTTCTTGAAGTGTTCCGGTGATATCTTCTATCGCTCCATTAAAAGTACGAAGCATCGCTCCGATTTCAAATTCATCCCAACCTATGTTTGCCATCATCAGCTCCTTATTTCACTTCATCATATGCACGCTGAATAGCGATCATATTTGCATCAATGATTTTTTGTGGTAATTTTGCAAGAATTCTCTGCATACTCTTTTTAAAGAACTCCATATCATACATTCCGGATACTTTCATAAATGCACCGAGCATCGGTGTATTTGGAATAGGACGACCAATAGTATCTTGCGCGATTTGAATACAATCCAGAGTATAAACCTCTTTGCCTTTAAGTTTCGGTTGAGATGCAATTAATTGATCTGTAGTCATATGCGTTGTAATGATATATTTTGTAGTATCTTTGTGGTTAATGGTTACATCAGATGTATATACCAATGCAGGGTCAATTACAAAAACATAGTCAGGCTCCATATATTTTTCATGATTCATTATCATTTTATCATCAACACGGTTATATGCCGTCATAGCAGCTCCACGCTTTGCTGAACCATAAAATGCAAACGCCTGAACATGCTTTCCAGTTGTAGAAATAACATCTGCTAAACCTTTGGCACCTGTTACAGCTCCTTGACCAGCACGACTATGCCATCTAATTTCTAGCATAAATTCTCCTTCTATTTTATCAAGAAATATTTAAGTATTTTCTATCAATTCAATTTATCAGTATTTTAAGCAACCGGCACTTAAATATAGCTTGATGATATAACATAGATTATATTGTAAGCCCATTGTGTGATAAATTTCTACTTTTCAACCACCCAATCGCTTCATATACATCACTAAAAATAAAATCTGTATGTTTTTGCAGTCTCTCTTGCGTGCCATATCCACTTAGTACCCCAATGCTATTTATACCGGCCGCATCTGCTGCTATAATATCTAATTCGGTATCTCCGATTATCCATACATGAGACTTTTCTTCTGTGCCAATAGCTTCCAATGCCTTAAGTATAGGTTCTGCATGAGGTTTTGGATATTTCACATGTTCACGCCCGATAAGCACTTTAAAGTTATCCATTAGACCAAAATATTCCATCAGAATATGTGAATATTTTCCTGTTTTTGTCGTAACAATACCTAGTTCTGCAAAAGAGCCTGCAAGTTCTACCGCCTCTTTTGCGTGAGGTAAAAGCACTGTTTTTTGTGTTGATATCTCTCTGTAATGTTCTTTATAGGCTGTTACAAAATTCCACACCCTATCCTCTTCTACTCCAAGACGCCCAAACATAATATCTAGTGGATACCCTATTAGAGCTTTAATGGTATCGTCGCTTGGATGTGGATGCCCATAAAAATCAAATGCGTTGTGAAAACTCTCTAAAATAGCCTCCGTTGAGTCTATAAGTGTTCCATCTAAATCAAATAATATAATCAATCTTTCTCCCATAAAATATAGTTATGCCAGATACCGGCAAGAGAGGGTTTAATATTTTTAATATCTTTATTTACTGCGGTAATGGAGTTTGGAATATAAAGAAAAAGGTAAGGATTATCCTGAGTAATAACAGCAAACATCTCACGCCAAATTTTTGCCGACTTCTTTTTATCAATTAGAGGCTGAGACTCCTCTATAAGCCTGTCGATCTTTTTATTGTGATACCCTACTAGATTAAAACCTCCTTTTTTATCGCTACTGCTATGCCAAAAAAGGTATGGATCTGGTGTTGGAGAGAGTCCCCAGCCTAAAAGTACAGTATCAAACTTATGCGGAAAAATCATCATATTCAAAAATGCCTGCCACTCCATCACGCGAAGTTTTACAACTACACCTGCTTTTTGTAATTGGTACTGAAGTATCTCTGCCGCATAAGGGCGAATTGAGCTTGAGTTTGATGTTGCTATCTCAAATGTAAAAGGGTGCTCCTCATCATATCCAGCCTCACGCAACAACTCGCGTGCGCGCTTTATATTTTGTTTTGGTGCTTTTATATCAGGATTGAATGCGCTACTTCCCGGAAGAAAGGGACCGGTACATACTTTTGCATGTTTGAAAAACAAGATATCGACCAACTCCTCCCTGTCAATCGCTAAAGAGAGCGCCTCACGCACACGAGGGTCGGCAAACTTTTCTTTACGCAAGTTAAATCCTAGGTATGTATATGAGAGTGCGATCTGCTCATAGATATGAAATTTTTCAAAAAAATCGCGTTTGAGTTGCCTCTCCATAACAAGCGGCTCTATACTTCCCATATCAAGCTCACCGTTTTTTAGCATCAAAAGGCGTGTCATTGGATCTGCTATAACATGAAAAACAATTTTATCAATCTTGGGACGCCCTTCAAAATAGTCATCAAATGCTGAGAGTTCAATATTTTGAGAAAACTCCAACTGCGTGAGCCTATAAGGTCCTGTACCGATTGGGTGGGTATTGAACGAAGAGTTCATCAGATTTTGCTCATCTTTTAAAATATGCTCTGGAAGGATGCCCATCATCCATATCTCTAGTGCTTTAAAATAAGGCTGTTTGTAATCAACTTCAACAGTATAATCATCCAAAACTTTTACATCTTTTACAAAACGAAATTCTGAAGAGTATGGGGAGGCTATTTTATCTGAGATAAGTGTTTGATAGGTGAAAAGAACATCTTTTGCGGAAAAAGTCCTGCCGTCATGCCATTTCACTCCCTCACGCAACTCAAAGAGAAGTGTTGTATCATCTTTAAAGTAAAACTTTTTTGCCAAATCTCCAATTATCTCTCTATTGTCTTTATCATACTTCACAAGTCCGTTAAACAAAAAACCTGTTATCTCGGAAGAGGAGGAGTCTGTTGCGAGGATTGGGTTAAGCCGAGAAGGATTTGCCGATGTTGCAAGCTGTAGTGTTGATGCAAAAAGTTGTGTAAATAATAGTAATAATAGTAATAATCTCATAATTGAAATTATAGTATAAAAAGAGAGGTTTTATCAAGAGAAAATCTCTTGATAAGAAAGTTAAAAAACGATTAACGCTTAGAGAACTGACGAGAACGGCGTGCTTTACGCTTACCTGGTTTCTTACGCTCAACAACACGCGAATCACGAGTCATCATACCTTCAGGTTTCAAGATAGTTTTCAACTCTGGGTTAAAAGCTACAAGCGCACGGGAAATACCGTGACGAAGTGCATCAGCCTGACCACCAAAACCACCGCCTAGAGTAGTAGCAACAATATCAACGCTCTCATGTTGTTTTGTTAAAACAAGTGGTTGCTTTACGCGAAGTTTTTTTGCCTCAAGTCCACCTAGCCATGCGTCTAATGAGAGATCATTAATCGTGATCTTGCCAGTTCCTGGAGTTAACCATACTTTTGCCACAGACGCTTTACGACGACCGGTTGCATAGATTTTTTCTGCCATGTAATTACTCCTTACTTAGCTAGTTGCGCTGTGTGAGGATGCTCAGCACCAGCGTAAACTTTTAATTTTTTAAGCATTTTAGCACCGAGCTTAGTTTTAGGAAGCATACCGCGAGTTGCTAATTTGTATAGCTTCTCAGGATTTTTCTCTAAAAGCTCAGTCATCTTAACACTCTTAGTCGAACCGAAATAACCTGAGTGAGAGAAGTACTCTTTGTTAGCGATTTTTCCAAGACCGTTGAATTTTGCTTTAGAAGCGTTGATGATAACTACATAGTCACCACAGTCAATATTTGGAGTAAAACATGCTTTGTTCTTACCACGAAGTATAGTAGCGACTTCAGTGATCATACGACCAAAAGTTTTACCTTCAGCATCAATCAAAACCCATTTTTGATCGACTTGTTCAGGAGTTGCAATTTTAGTAAATTTCATTCATGAACCTTTCGTAGGAATTTTTATAACAAAAATCATTTATGAAGGAGATTTGTTTAATGGCGAAAGTATATCTGTATAAACTTACAAGAAGCTAAATTTAAGTAATTTGTAAGGTTTGTAAGTGGCTCTCATTTTATTTTTTAAAGTTTTTGAGGTTTTGTTTGAGTTTTTGTAACTTTTGCAGTGAAGTCGTTAACTCTTCAAGTGCCTCAATAAGAGTATCCTCTTTTTTGATTATCTCTTTATCGTAAGAGTTCTGAGTGTCCATTGTACTGACAAGATCAAGCAGGTCTTCAATATTTTTCTCTATTATCTCTAAAGAGTTAGAAGCGTTTTCAATAGAAGTACTCGAATACTCTATGGAATCATCAATCTTTTGAACAAGATAATTGAAGTTGTCAGTGGCTCTTGAGATATCTGTAACACTACTCTTCATATCTATAGTCTTGACCTCTTTGACTGTTGATTTTCGTATAATATTCTTAGATGTATTTAAAAAAATTTGGATAAATCCTATAACATCGTTTAGTTGTGTAAAGAAGTAGATAAGTGCAATAATAAGCAGTAAAAATAGAAAAATCTGAACAAACTTACTACTATACATAAAGTTATCAAAATATTTTTTATCTATTTCGATCAGTTTGTTAAACTCCACAACAAGCGTTAAATTTGCTGCATATATATCTTTGACAAGCTTCTCTAAAAGAATATTTGTATATATATTATGTTGCACCTTACTAGCGTCTCGAAAATTTTGCACAAGAAGGTAAAAATGATTCCACTCTTTGATTATTTTATCTGTTTGGTTTTGTATTGCTTTAGATAAAACCTCATCTAAAATATCTTCTCTATGATTCATATTTTCAACAAATCGTTTTATAGACTCATCAAGCTGTTGTTTTGAGGCATCTCTATTGTTGTAAATATAAAATATATTTTTAGAGATCTCCTGCGTAAAAGCCTTTTGTTCATTTACTGTTTTTAAAAGTCGTAAATTTACTTCATTTTGTGTAGAGAGATATTTGGAATAATAGGCAAGTATAAGTGATAAAATAAAAATCAAAGCACCGATCAGTTTTATCTTAGTCATCTATCTCATCCTTATAAATTTCATAGAGTGCCTCTTTATCTTTTATGGCAACTCTACCGTGTATTATATCAATAATACCATTACGCTTAAGCCTGCTGAGTACCCGTGAAAGTGTTGCAGGCTGAATATGTAGCATTAGAGATATTTCACAGCGTTTAAGTTTATTGAACATCTCCAAATCATCATAGAGTATCATACTTACTTTTGAGACTGCATCAAAAATAAACTCACGATTGATCAGCGACTGCAATTGGGAAGAGCGTTTTACAATCTCTTGCGTGAACGCTTGACAGAGTATATTTTCATCCAAAAACTCCTCTTTAAATCTCTTATAGTTAATTTTTAATATCTGTGATTCTTCAACAAGTTCTACATTTGAGTAAGCATACAGTGTTGTAGCTTTTATGTCAGACATCTCTGATATCATCGAATTTTCATATATATAGTATAAAAATATCTCATTATCATGTTTGTCTATCTTATAGGCGCGCGCTTGTCCTGAAACTAAAAAAAATAACTCTTGCATATAGCTATTCTCATAATAGAGAATAAAATTCTCATCATAACAGTGCAGTGTTGTCATCTTGCAAAGTAGATCAATTTCCGTCTCATTTAAAGAGTTAAAAAAAACCTGTGACTGAATTATCTCTTTTAAAGACACTCTACACCTGTCATTATTGGGATTTTTCACATTGGACTTGTGTAATATTAAAGACAAAGAGCCTTTTTTTACTTTTTGCGCTTTTGTAGATATAGCGTATATTGATACCGGATTCTAGAAACCTGCTTGAGGATCGGCATATACCTTTTGTTACTGCTTTTTGCATACGCGAGTGATCTTCTTTTATAATTGCCATATCACTCTTAGCACCACTGTTAATCTCAAAAGTATAAACAAGCACCGCACCCTCATTTACAATAGAAATTAGATTTGTATATGTATCAATTTTTTGTGGAAGATTTTTTGAAAGCTCTTGAGCAGCCATAGAAGCAATTTGCATTTTTTGCTTTTTAAATTCAGTTTGTGGAAACTCTTGTATTGTAAGTTTTTTAGAATCAGCAGCGGATAGCTGTAGAAAAATTCCCAACAACAAAAGTAGTACAAAAGATTTTTTCATAATGCCCTTTCTCTCTTAAAAAGGACATTATACATTATTAAAAAATATTAAAAAATGATATTTATCAAGTATTACTTTTGAGGAACCACATACATATTGTAGTAGCGTCCTTCAAATTTTGGAGGTTTCTCCATCGTCGCAATATCTTCAACCATCGGCCAAACACGCTCTAAAACCTCACGGGCAGCTCCGGGATGAGCCATCTCACGACCACGTAAAAATACTCTGAATTTTACATGTTTTCCTTTTTCTAGAAATTCACGAGCATGTTTTACTTTGTAAGCGATATCATTCTCTGCAATTTTTACAGAGAGTTTAATCTCTTTTACATCAATTTTAACTTGATTTTTTCTCTGCTCTTTGAGTTTTTTCTCTTCTTGGTATCTAAACTTGCCATAATCCATAATCTTAGCAACAGGTGGTTTTGCATTTGGTGCAATGAGAACTAAATCAACTCCTAACTCATTTGCTTTTGTCATAGCCTCATCAGTAGAGATGATACCCAAGCTCTCTCCACCATCAACATTACATCTTACCTCAGGAACACGGATGTCGTCATTCATGATGACGCGGTCTTTGTTTTTACTCAAAAATTTACCTCATTTAGTTTAGTTTGTATAAGTTGAAGAAAATCTTCCTCACTCATATTATATTGCTCTCTAGTGCGTCTGTCACGAATTGCGACCGTCTTCTTCTCTATCTCTTCATCTCCAATGACTACTATCATAGAAACACGAGTTTTTTCTGCAGTTCTGATTCTTTTGTTTAAAGAGTCGTTCTTTGCATAGATTTCACTATCGGCATTAATATCGATAAGTTTATCCGATAAAAGCTTAGCATATTCTTTATGACTCTCTGCAACAGGAACAATTGCCACCTGAGTAGGGGCAATAAACATTGGAAATTCTCCTGCATAATGCTCTGTCAAAATTCCAATAAAACGCTCAAAAGAGCCTAAAATAGCACGATGAATCATTACCGGCTGAATCTTATCATTGCTCTCACCATTATATTCAAGCTTAAAACGCTCAGGAAGATTAAAGTCTAACTGAATTGTTCCACACTGCCACTCACGACCAATTGCATCTGTAATTTTTATATCGATCTTTGGTCCGTAAAAAGCTCCGCCACCCTCATCTATCTCATAAGGAAGATCATATTTGTCCATTGCAGATTTAAGTGCGTCTATGGATATTTCCCATACTTCATCACTTCCGACTGCTTTATCGGGACGCGTTGAGATCATCATTTTATAATCAAACTCAAATGTGGTCATAATCTTATCGACAAAGTCCACAACTTCAATAATCTGTTCTTCAATTTGGTCGGCACGACAGAAGATATGCGCATCGTCTTGTGTAAACTCACGCACACGGAAAAGTCCATGCAGTGCGCCTGTCATTTCATGACGATGCACAACACCATACTCAAAATACTTAATCGGCAAATCACGATATGAATGCAACTCATCCTCATAGACTTTAATATGCCCTACACAGTTCATCGGCTTTACACCAAACTCAATATCATCAATCTTTGTGAAGTACATATTTTCACCATAATTCTGATAGTGCCCTGATGTCATCCAAAGATCTGAACGAAGCATCTCAGGACCACGAACCGGCTCATATCCACGCTTACGGTGAGCTTTAAAGAGAAGTAATTCTAAACGAGCTCGCAATCTTCCACCCGCAGGCAACCAAATAGGAAAACCTGCGCCGACTTCTTCACGGAAAGTAAAGAGTTTCATCTCATTTCCAAGCTTGCGATGGTCACGCTTTTCTGCCTCACGCAACATATCCATATGGGCTTTAAGTGCATCTTTTGTTGCAAAGGCTATACCATATATGCGTGTAAGCATCTCGTTTTTAGAGTCTCCTCCAAGATAAGCACCAGAAATTTTTGTTAGCTTAAAGTAACGGATAAGTCCAATATTTGGAAGATGTGGCCCACGACAAAGGTCTTCAAACTCACCCTGTTTATAAATACTTACATCTTCATCGGGAATCATATCAAAAACAGCTTGCTTTAGATGATCATCTGCAAACTTTTTACGCGCTTCTTCTTTTGGGATTACATAACGCTCAATAGGAAACTTTTTCTTTGCGAACGAGAGCATCTGTTTCTCTATTTTTTTTAGGTCTGCTTCACCGATCTCAGCATCTGTTTTAAAGTCATAATAAAATCCCTCTTTTACAACAGGTCCTACATAAAACTCAGTATCAGGATAGAGAGACTTAATCGCTTGAGCCATAAGGTGTGCTGTTGAGTGACGCAACACCTCTAAGGCTTCAGGTGAATTATCTAACTCTATCTCCTGTCCATTGAGACCTAACTCCTCTGTGGTTTGCAAATCTACTATTTTTTCATTATATTTTATTGCTATTGCACTCAAAATCTTTCCTATAATTCAGTTTTTAATATTGCGCCATTTGATGCATTGGACACAAGTAGTTGATAACGCTTCAACCATTTTGATTTTACTTCATTTTTATATGGTTTATATGTGGCTCCTCTTTTTGCAATAGTCTCGTCATCTACATTCAGACGCAAAATATGCTTATCAACATCAAGCTCTATCTCATCGCCATCTTCAATCAATGCAATGAGTCCACCCTCTGCAGCTTCAGGCGAAACATGCCCGACAGAAGCACCCTTTGTCGCACCGGAAAAACGTCCATCGGTAATGAGCGCAACCGTCTCACCAAGTCCCATGCCCTGAATAAGTGCAGTAGGTGCCAACATCTCTTGCATACCTGGACCACCTTTTGGCCCTTCATAACGAATAACGACGACATTACCATGTTTTACTTTTTTATCCATAATACCGGCAATCGCTTCTGCTTGTGAGTTAAAGCAGATGGCCGTACCTTTAAAGTGACGCATACTGTCCACTATACCGGCAGCTTTAATAACAGCACCCTCTTCGGCTAAATTTCCAAATAAAATTGAGAGACCGCCGACAGGAGAGTAGGCATTCTCATTTGTATGAATAATTGAAGTATCTTTAATATATGAATCTTTGATACGCTCACTAAGAATCTCACCGGTAATTGTAAGTGCGTCAAGATGCAAAATATCTTTACCTCTGCGACTTATCTCTTTCATAACAGCATTTACACCGCCTGCATCATCAATATCTTTCATATGAACAGTTGTTAATGATGGGGATATCTTTGCGATATGTGCAACTTTTTCTGCAATTTTATTGATATTTTTTATCTTGTACTCTACATCCGCCTCGCGTGCAATTGCAAGCATATGTAAAACTGTGTTTGAGCTTCCGCCCATTGCCATATCTACCACAAAAGCGTTGTGAATTGCTTTTTCATTTAAAATATTTTTAAAATTATACTTCTCGTTGTTTTCCATCTTTGCAAGTTCAACAATTCTCTTAGCCGCTTTTTTTACCATCTCAATACGCTCTGGTGTCATCGCAAGTACAGTTCCATTACCTGGAAGTGCAATTCCCATCGCTTCACATAAAGTATTCATAGAGTTAGCCGTAAACATACCTGAACAACTTCCACCTGAAGGACAAGCATTGCATTCAATATCTCTAAGCTCTTCTTCGCTCATTTTCCCATCATTAAATTGACCGACTGCCTCAAATGCCGTTGCAAGGTCAATTGATGTGCCATCTTTTGTGCGACCGGCCGGCATTGGACCGCCTGATACAAAAATAGTAGGAACATTTACACGAAGTGCTCCCATAATCATTCCGGGTACAATCTTGTCACAATTAGGAATACAGATCATGGCATCAAGTTTATGTGCATTCATCACAGTCTCAATTGAATCTGCAATAATCTCACGCGAGGGGAGAGAATAGAGCATACCGTCATGCCCCATAGCAATCCCGTCATCAACACCAATCGTGTTAAATACAAAAGGAACACCGCCAGCCTCACGAATGGCCTCTTTAACTATCTCTCCATACTCATGAAGAAAAAAGTGTCCTGGAATAATGTCTATATAAGAGTTTGCAATCCCAATGAACGGTTTATCAAAATCTTCATCTTTAAGCCCTGTAGCACGAAGCAGTGAACGATGCGGTGCCTTATCAAAACCTTTTTTAATAATATCACTTCTCATAAATATCCTTAAATTTATTTCACAAAATGAGGGAGACCTTCATCTATACTAAGACCATTTAGGTCATTAAAACTAAGCCCTTAAGAGCCAAAGTAAATATTGATACAATAATTTTGATGAAATTATAGCATTTTTTTACTATTTTTAGCCAAGAACTCTTTACAAATGAAAATAAAATCGCTATAATTCCGGCTCACTTACAAATTGTAAGCGGCAATGCGGGAATAGCTCAGTGGTAGAGCACAACCTTGCCAAGGTTGGGGTCGCGAGTTCGAACCTCGTTTCCCGCTCCATTTATTATAAAATATAGAGATGCCCGATGCCCGGGTGGCGAAATCGGTAGACGCAGGGGACTTAAAATCCCCCGGTAGCAATACTGTGCCGGTTCAAGTCCGGCCCCGGGCACCATGATGAAAAAACTGAAACTGGTGCCATCGCCAAGTGGTAAGGCCGCAGCCTGCAAAGCTGCTATCCCCAGTTCAAATCTGGGTGGCACCTCCAGTTTTATAATCAACCTTTTTACAATGTGGATCTTTGGCTGAGTTGGTCGAAAGCACCGGTCTTGAAAACCGGCGAGGGTCACACCTCCCTGGGTTCGAATCCCAGAGGGTCCACCACTTATTCCCCTAAAACAAGTACTTTCACAACATTAAGAAAAAATCAAAAAAACTTTAAGAAATATATGGTTCCCTCTTTGGTTCCCCTCTTTCAATGTCTATTCAATAATCAATTGTGAAAAAACGA
>JANEIH010000069.1 GCA_024513425.1 Sulfurimonas sp.
GTTTTATACCCAATAGCTGAATATAATCTTCTTTGATTATATGAGTTTATATATTTTTCAATAGCTCGATTGAGAGCTTTTATATTTTTGTATTCATTAAGATAAATCTCTTCATATTTGATAGTTCGCGAGAATCTCTCAAATCTTCAAGGAGATATAGATACTTGCAATGCTCTTTATTGGCTGTACTCTTATCAAATACAAGGCTCATATTATCAATGAACTGTTTTTTCACCCTCTAAAACTTCAAGAACCAATTTTGCTTTAAAATCTACACTGTAACTTTTTCTATTTCTATTTTAACATTTTGAAATTAAAATCTGAAATTTACTGGTTTGATTTTTTGGGTTCATTGTAATGTAATATGCAATATCAAACAGACCCTAAAACTTTGTAGCAATAGGCATCTTACTCCTCTATATAATAACCAATACCGGAAGCATTTTTAATGATGTCAGTCTCAAGTTTGCTTCTCAGTCTCCAAACAAGTGTTCTGACGCTGTTTTCTGTTGCTCCGTGTTCATCCCAAACATAATTCATGGCTTGTTCAAAACTTACAACAATACCTAGTTGTGCTATCAAAAGACGTAAAAAAGCATTCTCTTTTTTTGTCAGTTTTATCTTTTTACCTTTATAGAAAGTTTCACAGATACTGATATTTAGATGATAATCTTTTCCAAACGGAACAATTGGCTTGCTAGAGACTCTTTTGGAGTAAAGCAGTTTTTCAAGGTTCAACTTATCAACTTTCAGAGAGTTGATATTCTCTTTTCTTTCATTTTCCATATGGTATCTAAAAAGTGCCATCTGAATAGTTGCGTGCAGTAAATCTTGGTCAAAAGGCTTTATTATGTATCCGTATGGTTCTGTCAGTTTTGCCTGAAAGATGATCTCGTCGTCACTGTAGGATGTCAGATAGATAAAGGGGATATCGTATTTTTGCTTGATAGTTTTGGCAAGTTCAATACCGTCATTGCTCTCTTGCAGAGAGATATCAACAATAATAATATCAGGCTTGTATATAGCGATTTTACTTTTTGCTTGCGTGGCATTGCTACACATCGCAATAACACTGTAACCATGTTTTTTTAAAAACATATTTAAATTGAGTAAATTTATTTCATCATTTTCTACTATTATTACTTTATGTTTTTCCATAGTTATGTCCTGCATCAAAAAATATAACTATTTTGTGATAAATATATTTATGATTATAATACAACTTTATGTTATTTACAATAGTTAGAGAGAAAATATAAAAAATTGTTATAAAATAATATAAATATAACAAAAAAAATTGAAAATTTTAGTGTAAAATTAGAGAGACATTAAAGGAGTGATATGGATTATTTTGTTTATATATTATCATGTAGTGACAGTAGTCTCTACACAGGAATCACAACAGATTTAACAAGGCGTATAGATGAACATAATAGTTCAGATAAAGGAGCAAAATACACAAAAGCAAGACGCCCTGTAGAGCTTGTCTATTTTAAAAAATATAAAGATAGAAGCAGTGCAACAAAACAAGAGTATGCGATCAAAAAACTCTCACGAAAAGAGAAGCTAAAATTATTGCACAAAGAGAGCACATAGACGAAAAAGGGCACAAGTACTTAGAGTCATTTTTATGTTATAATTTCTCTGCTTTATCTGAGAAATAAACTTGACAATTTTTTCAAATATTGACTTGATGAATGAGTGATAAGAAAACACAAAATTTTACCATTGGCACTAAAATAATGCCAATCTAAAACTTTTTAAACAGATTATTTTAACGCCGAGCGCAAAAGTATATAAACTAAAATATAAGGAAATTATATGCCAACAATAAGAAAATGTCTTTTCCCGGCAGCAGGTTATGGAACACGATTTTTACCGGCTACTAAAGCTATTCCGAAAGAGATGTTGCCTGTTCTTACAAAACCACTTTTACAGTATGGTGTAGAAGAAGCCATGGAAGCAGGTCTTACTACGATGGCTATAGTAACTGGTCGTGGAAAACGAGCAATTGAAGATCATTTTGATATCTCTTATGAACTTGAGCATCAGATAAAAGGAACCACAAAAGAGGAGTATCTCACGCAGATTCGTAATATTATCAACACCTGCACATTCTCCTATACAAGACAGATTGAGATGAAAGGTTTGGGACATGCTGTTTTGACAGGCGAGACTTTGATAGGACAGGAGCCTTTTGCTGTTATACTTGCAGATGATTTGTGTGATAATGAATCAGTTGGGGTTTTAACACAGATGATAAAACTCTATAAAAAACATAAATGCTCTATTGTTGCCGTCGAAGAGGTTTCTCAAGCAGATACAAATAAATATGGTGTTATAGCAGGAGATTTTATTGCAAATGATTTAGTTCGCGTAAAAGATATGGTGGAAAAACCAGATCCAAAAGATGCCCCTTCAAATCTCGCGATTATAGGTCGATATATCTTAACACCGGATATCTTTGATATCTTGCGTGAGACAAAATATGGAAAAGGTGGAGAGATTCAGATAACAGATGCACTTCTAGAGCAGGCGAAAAATGGAGATGTTTTGGCTTACAAGTTTCAAGGAAAACGTTTTGATTGCGGAAGCGAAGATGGTTTTGTAGAAGCAACAAACTATTTTTATGCAAAGAGTAATAAATAATGCAATATAAGCACAACTTCAATCCGACTATCTCTGATGAAACTATTTTTGCAGAGATTCTCAAAGAAAAAGAGCAGATTGGATATTATGAACTTCCATTTATCGACACAAAGCCCTTCAAAAAGTATGCTCGCGGTGTAAAACAAAGCAATATTATCATTATCGGAATCGGCGGGAGTACACTCGGTACTTATGCGATTTACAAATTTTTAAAACACTCACGCAACTTAGAAAAAAAACTCTTCTTCTTAGAAACAACAGACCCCATAGATATAAAATCAAAAATAGAAGCAATTGATTTAAAAGATACTCTCTTTATTGTTATTTCAAAATCAGGTACAACCATAGAGACTATCTCAATTTTCAAGTATATCAATTCTCTTGTAAAATGTGACAAAAACAATACTATAGTTATAACAGAGAGTGATTCAAAACTACAAGCCTTTGCAGATGCCAACAAGATGGTGAGTTTTGAGATACCAAAAAATGTAGGTGGGCGTTTTTCTGTATTCTCAGCTGTTGGACTACTTCCTCTTGCTATCGTAAATATAGATATAGATGAGCTTCTATATGGCGCTAAAAAAATACATAATGATTTTTTTGCAAAAAGAGGATTTTATACACGCATCTTGAAAAAGGCGCGTTTTTTAGTTGAATACAAGTATAGCTTCAACATCAATGTTGTCTTTTCCTACTCCTCAAGACTCGAGGGGTTCAATAAATGGTATATTCAGCTCTGGGGGGAGAGTTTAGGCAAAGTAGATATTAATGATACAAGGCAAGGGCTTACTCCTATCGGCATCATAGGTCCAATTGATCAGCACTCTTTTTTGCAACTTATAGTAGAGGGAAGGCGTGATAAGACCGTTACAGTCATTAAAGTAGAGAATTTTGATAATGATCTAAAGATTCCAGACATTCAACTTGAAGGCTTGGAAGATTTGAATTATCTTAATGGTGTAGCCTTTTCTGATCTGATTAATAAACAGGCTGATGCAACTATTGAGTCTATTAATAATCTCAACGATATTCCCTGCGATGTCATTACGATTGATGGTGTATATGAAAGTGCCATAGCAACACTTATGTATGAGTATGAACTCCTCACATCACTCTGTGCAAAATTTATGTATATAGATGCCTATAATCAACCAGGTGTTGAGGCTGGAAAAATTATTTTAAAGAGTCACCTGCAAACTCAATCCCCAACCGACACCAATCCTCTCACGCAGTAATCTTAACCTTAAAAGCAACAATTAAAAATGCACCTACAAATTTTTCAATTATGAGAAATATTGCTATGAATGTACTAAGAAGAGAAAATTATATCAGTTTTCGCCAAGCTATTTGCATGCTTGGCGGTAAAATTGAAAAGCTGTGTTGGCTTTTAGAGTGAAGTTTGGCATTGGGATGTCGGCTATATATGAAACAATGGT
>JANEIH010000016.1 GCA_024513425.1 Sulfurimonas sp.
TAGTGGTACAAACTCCTCTAAATCAAACTCTATCTTTTTACCTTGTAATTCCATCTCTATGATCCTTTTTATTTTTTTATAATCATAGTTAATTTGGAATTTACAGAAATTATTTTACACTCTCGTGATTTTGGTATTTTGTGGTTATTTTAGTCGGTATTCTCTTTGGGGTATTGGTAATTTTTTAGCAAGCGTTGGTAGCAGGATTTTGTATTTTCTCCTGTTATCTTTGATATGAGCTTTGCTTGTACTTTTTTAGGTAGTTCAAGTGCTAAGATATCTCTTTTGCTGATTGCAGAACTTGCGTGAGGCTCACCTGCTTGAATAACAACAACCCATTCACCTCTAAAGTTTCCATCAAGCTTGTGTAAAATCTCTTCTGTTGATCCATGGAGATATCTTTGATATTTTTTCGTCAGCTCTTTTGCTACAAAAAGTTTTCGACTTGCATCTACTTTGCCTATCTCACGCAGAAGTTTTTCAAGGCGGTGCGGTGATTCATATAGGATTGTTGTGTAGCCATTTTGCATCGCTTCTTGTAGCTGCTTTTCGCGTGAGCTGCCTTTGTGATCTAAAAAACCAAAAAAGAGCATCTGTGTCTCACAAAATCCGCTTGCCACAAAAGCAGTAAGGAGTGCATTGGCACCGGGAAGTACATCATACTCTACTTCATTTTCTATACAGTAACGAATCAGTGTCTGCCCGGGGTCGCTTACACCCGGCATCCCCGCATCACTTACATAGATAATATTTTGCTCAAAAAAAGAGGAGGAGAGTTTTTTGACAAAAGCTTGTTCGTTATGTGAGTGCAGTGAGATAAATTCTTGATTTTCTTTAGGGGTAAAGTCATAGCGTTCTTGTAATATATGGAGAAGTTTTTTTGTAACACGAGTATCTTCACAGAGAAGTATGTCAGCCTCACGCAGAAGCTCAATGGCTCTGAGTGAGATGTCGCCTATGTTTCCAATGGGGGTTGGAACTAGACTTAGCAAGAGAGTTTCTTGACTATTTTTTTCCGTAACGAGCTTTAAATTTCTCGATACGACCAGCAGTATCAACCATACGCTCTTCACCTGTGAAGAATGGGTGACACTCATTACAGATGTCGATTCTCATCTCTGGTTTTTGACTTTTTGTAACAAAGTTGTTACCACATGCACATGTAACTGTGCAGTCTATTAATTCCGGATGGATACCTTTTTTCATACTTTTACCTTTTAATACTCGTTTATGTGCGAATATCGATATATTTTTTAATTCCGTACGGGTGCGGAATTTTACGGAGCGAATTATACCTAAATATTTTTTAAAATTAACCTAAAGCAAAATTTTTGATGCTACGGCAAGTGTTGCAGACTCTGAACGCAGTACCATCGGAGTATCAAGCCGAAAAACTTCCTGATTTTTCAAGAGCTCTTTTTCATGTAGCGAAAAGCCACCTTCACAGCCGATAAGTACTGTTTGAAAATCACTCTCACACGCCAAGGTTTTTTCAGTGAAGTCAAATACTTTTGTATCGGGATAGAGTGCTATAAAACTCTCTATGGTTTTACAGCTATCAAACTCCATAAGCTCTGTTCGTCCACACTGTTGATTGGATGCTTCTACAATGCGTTCATATCGTTTAAAGTCAGGTTTGAAGTTCTTTTGACTACGCTCACAGTAGATAAAAGTGATCTTTGCCACACCTATTTCATTGAGTGAAGCGAGTACTTTTTCAACGGATTTGCTATCGATAATACACCAGCCAATATGCAGACTTTTCTCTGTTTGGATTATAGCAACTTCAGAAGATTGCAATTGAAAAAGAGCCTCACGCGGTGCAATATTTTTAAGCTTATAGTGAGAGAGTATTTGGAGATTTTTTTTATTTCGAAATGCAATCACATCGTTTACGGCGTGACGGCGTACTTTGATGAGATACTTAAAATCTTCTCCTTTGATACGGAGATACTCCTTGCCCGCATCTGCGTGTAAGAGGTAGATCATCCTATACCAACCACACCCATAGACTCATTAGAAAAATCAGCACAAACTCTGCTTGTAAAATCGTTCGTGCAAAGGGCTTATAGGCATTAAATGCATGCTCTTTTTTTGTGTTGAGATATTTTAGAGTTTTAAGGCGTTTTGCTTCTAAGGTGATTAGAGTGATGCCAAGTAGTATCATCGCTATATTTTCTAGATTAAAGGTAAGATGCTTTGCTGCCATCATTACAATACCCGTAAAGAGCAGTGAGCCAAGCACCGTTATCTCTAAAGGCATCCAATACAAAGAGTTGGCTCTTTTGTACTTTGCGAGATCTTTTGTACCAATCAATATAAAAAGATTTAAAAAAATCATACCTAAAACTGCTATTGCACTCCAAGAGTGTAGGCTCAAACCCATATTGTATATTTCATTCATAGTGAAATTATATTATAATATGTTAATTTAAAAAAGGGGTAGCTTTATTATGGCAGTTACAATTGAAAAAGCACTTGAGTTAATCTATGCAAATACAAAACCAAAATCTTTAAAAATCATCCCTATAGAAGAGGCTTTAGGGTGCATCTTAGCAGAAGATATCACTGCATCGCATAATCTTCCGCCTTATGATAATTCGGCAATGGACGGATATGCAGTAAAGATAGAAGATAGTGGAAAGTGTGTCAAAGTAAAATGCACTATCTTTGCGGGAGACAACTTTGAAGGTGAACTCTTTTGCGGAGAAGCGATTAAGATAATGACAGGAGCTTGTACTCCTTTAGGGGCACAATGTATTGTTCCTATTGAAGATGTAAAAGAGTGTGAAGGTGGTATAGAGTTGCCTCAAAATCTGACCATATCCAAACATATCCGTTTTATAGGCGAAGATATCAAAAAAGAACAGACTCTTTTACATAAAGGAGAAAAACTTGATGCCCATCAGATTACACTTCTTGCTTCTCAGGGCATTAGTCATATAAAAGTACATAAAAAACCCCGCATTGCCCTTTTTGCTTCAGGAAATGAGCTTAAGATGCACTTTGAGCAAGCAACAGAGTATCAACTCTACAACACCAACACACCTACGCTACTCTCTCGTGCCAAAGAGCTTGGGTGTGAAGTCGAATTTATTGGCACGGCAAACGACATCTTAGAAGATATTCATACTCATATAAAGAGTGCACTTGATTGCGATATTATCATTACAAGTGGTGGGGTGAGTGTTGGCGATGCAGACTTTACAAAAGAGGCTTTTGGTGCTTTTGGGTATGAGATACTCTTTGATAAGGTAGAGATAAAACCCGGAAAACCGACAACATTTGGAAAGATTGGTGATAAGGTCATTCTTAATCTTCCGGGAAATCCATTGGCGGCTGCAGTGAACTTTGAGCTTTTTGGCTGTGCTATCATCTACGCTATGAGTGGAGTATGTGAGAAATTTATTCAGCCCATTACTGCAAAAATGAAAAATAACTATAGACTGCGTGCCGGCAGACGCTCTGTTACTCCAGGATATTTTGACGGAAAATTTTTTACCGCATGTGAGGAATTTTCACCAGGAATGATATCACCCCTTGCTAGAGCAAATAGTTTTATAATTATTGACAAATCATGTGAATTTATAGAAGAGGGAAGTGATGTAAAAGTTATTAGTACAAAGTTTAGTTTTACTAGCAGTACCTTTAAAGATTTTATCACTTTTTAAGTGCCGGCTTAAACCGAAGATGGATTAAGAAAGCTCTCCTCTTGTAAAATTTTTTCCCAGAGTCTTGCATCTTTAAAATCTATATGTATCTCCTTAGAGAAAGATATCTCACGCAGGTCAATATTGCCCATCGCTTTAGAGTATGCATCATCTTTAAAGCATTGTGCATATCCGGTATCTGTTTCATGTACTATTACAGAGTAGAGTTTTACTTCGCTTTCTCCATTTACTTTTGATGTCAAAGAGAGAAGCTTATCTATCATTATAAATATCACACGAGAAAATTGCTCAGCAGAGGGAGAGACCGGCAACTCTACCCAGCGTGCAGAGTGTTTTTTCATAGCTTTAAGATACTCTTTATCATCTCCACTCCAAAGCGAAATGGCGTGATCAAAGCTCTCAACTAGATCTTTCATATTTTGCTTCATAAGACCAAAATCATAAACCATCTGTCCATTGTCCAAGAAATTTGATTCAAAAAGAAGTTCTACTTTGTAGGAGTGTCCATGTATAGATTTGCGACACTTTACAGTAGAACATCCTCGCACAATATGAGCGTTTTCAAATTTAAACAGTTTTCGTATTATCATATTTACACCCCTTTATTTTCATCCCAGATTCTGATGTGAAGTCTGTCGCTAAAGTTATACCCTTTTGCTTTACAAAACTCGATCAAAGGCTCTGTATTTGCTTCTACATCTGCTTTGTTTCCACCAAGTGGCATACAATATACATGGAGCTTTGGTGCATGCATAATAATGCTCTCTATCTCATCTTCTAAAGCTATGTTGATGGAATCTCTGTCGATAGAGAATTTAAAAAAAGCCTCCTCCGCGTGAGATGCGATGTTAAAAATCACATCTCCACGCAGACGCTTTGCCAAAGGTTCATTTGAGTTTGAAAGTTTTACAGAGAGTGCAAAAACACAACTCTTATATATTGGATATTTCTCAAAATTAACATCCAAAGAGCCATTTGTCTCAAATGTTATATTGTGCCCCTTTGCCACTAAAGCCTCTAAAAATTTTACCAACACTGTATCATTTGCATAGATAAGCGGTTCACCACCGGTGAGGACTATATCGACTGCGTGAGGCAGTTCATACTGTTTTAAAATACTTAAGAGTTGCTGATGATCTTCGATTGGTACCCATGTATTTGCAAAGTGCTCTTTGTTTACCGCATAAAGAGTATCGCACCCCACAACCTCTACTCCATCAGGAGCTACTTCACTGCATCCAAAGCCATCACAGCGCATATTGCAACCACCAAAACGGAAAAAGAGACTTGGTGTGCCTACAAACTTTCCCTCACCTTGAATAGAGTAGAAGTGTTCAACAAGATATATCATCTATCTCTATCATCCACCGGTTTCATAGAAAGCGCGCTGGGAGACCTCGTCATCATCTCCACCCCAACGGTTTTTTTCGGGTTTGTTTTTTACAACCTCTTTTAAAACCAAAGATGCCGTCTCAATGTCACCTTTTTTTATAGACTCTGCGATGCTCATCGCCTCATCAAAATACAAACACGGTATGAGATACCCTTCGGCAGTAAGTCTGATACGGTTACACTCTTTACAAAAATCATCACCATAGGGTTCAATAATTCCAAAGCGATACCCATCATCCATTTTGTAGTACCTTGATGGTGAAGCTTTCTCAAACCCTTCATCTGTAAAATTGTACTTTTGAGACAAAATCTTCAGAACCTCTTCTGCTTTTACTCCTGAGATACCGGCTTTGGCATAGGTATTTTCCATATACTCTATAAAACGAATCGTCATACCACGCTCTTTTGCATACTCTAAGACATCTACAATCTCATCAGCATTCATATTTTTCATAGGTACCATATTGACTTTGACTTTTAGACCGACTTGAAGTGCTTCATCAACACCGTCAAGTACATTTGCCAAAACATCTTTTTGTGCTATCTTTTGTGCAATTTCCGGCTTTAATGTATCTATACTTACATTGATACGCTTCAATCCTGCATCTTTGAGTTTTTGTGCCACACCTTTAAGTAAAAAAGCATTTGTTGTCATCGTAAGGTCAATAGAAGGCTCATAATCGTAAATCATCTTAATGAATTTGCTTATATCCTCACGCAAGAGTGGTTCTCCTCCTGTAATGCGTACCTTACGAACCCCCTCATCTATACAGACTTTAACAAACTTAAAAAGCTCTTCAAAAGAGAGTAGATTCTCTTTTGGAACCCAAGAAAAAGGTTTCTCAGGCATACAGTATTGACATCTAAAGTTACACCTTTCAGTGACTGAGATACGGAGATAATCAACAACTCTATCATAGCTATCTATTAGCATTTGTTTTCCTATTTTTTATATTAAATGTATTATAGCCTGCGTAGTTGAATTTAGCTTTACTCACTGTAGAAATATTAAATACTATGCCTGTTGTCTATGTGGATCTCTACGGTAGAGCAGATAATGTCATGAAGTGCTTTTTTATCTTTTCTATAAAAAGGTATCAATAAACCAAAGAGAATTGTTGCTGAAAATAAAAAAGCAATGAAACGCAACAATGCTCTAAAAAAGCCAATATTTTCATATGTAGTATCATCAACAACTTTTATCTCATACGCTTTTTTTCCCGGAGTTTGTCCAAATTTAGCAAGTAAAAACGCATAAATAATCCCATATAGTGTTACTCCTAAGAGAGGTGCTATTTGTGAGGATTGAAAGGCATCTTTACCACCCATAACAACATAAGCAATTAGATATAAAATAGGTGCATATATCATAAACATATCGGTAATAAGTGCTTTTGTTTTATCTAGATAGGATGCATATTTGAAGGTTGTTTCTTCTTTTAATTTTTTTGGGTTTTTTTGTTGTTTTTTAATATCTCTAAATCTCATAGAGTCATTATATCAAAGCTATACTTTAAGAAGGGTAACATAAAAGAGTCTCCCCATACTAGAGGTATGGAGATAAAAAAAGGAAGAAAGCTTAGTGAAGCTCTCTCCATACCTCTTTTTTCCAGAGGATTGCAAAGATTGCAAAGATGATGATGTAGATCATTATATTTTTGCCAATCTCTTCACGCATATGACGCTTAGAGTCACCAACATCTTTTAAATGTTCAATGATTTTCTCAGCACATTCAGCATTGACACCAACGCGTGGCATTGCAGTACCTTTTAGGTAATTCTGAGGATTTTCAATAAATGTTTTAATATAGTGCTCACCGCGTGAACGGATATACATACTTAAATCCGGCGGTAATGCACCCATATATTTTTTAAGTTTATCTTGGTAATCAAGAACTTTTGTCTCAAATGCCAATGCATCTTGTTTTTTCTTAAATGTCGGCTTCTCACCAATTTGCGTCCAAGCTGGATGCGCTTTGCCATCTTTTGTGTATGGATAGTTAATTGTATGACATCTACCGCAAGCAGTCTCAAATGCCATTTTAGGGGTCAACTCTTCAGCTTTTGGAGCAATGGATTGTAAATATGCAATCATATCAGCAACCTCTTGATCTAAATCTCCACCAGAACCATAGAATGGTGGCATTGGATGCATTTGACCTTTACTCTCATCAAACCTATGTTCAATCATTAAGGCATGAGTAGGATTTTTAATGTGCATTGCTAAGAAATTAGGATCAAAAACAGCACCTACATTTGATAAATCCGGTGTATTAACACCAAAAGCCTGCACTGCAATCATAGGATCCATCGGAGATTGTATGCCTTCAACTTTGATGCCGTGACAATTAATACAGGCACCGGCACCCATTACCAACTCTTTACCATGGGCAACATCACCCTTTTTTGTTAATGCCGGAAGATCTTTGTATACAAAAGCTTCACTTTCTACATGCTTATGCATTTGAGAGTGCGCAAAAGGCTCAACCAAAAAGTATGTCAAAAGAGTAAAAATAGTTACAACCACTAATATAGATAATTCTTTCATTTTTTACTCCTTAAACTTTTTTTTCAAATTTAGTGATAAATGGAAGTAGTATCCATAGACCAATAAATGTAAGTGCTGCATAGAAACCGATAGTGCTAAAGAGACCTTGAGGCGGAACTTTACCCATAGCAGTCAAAATGATCATATCAATCAACATTGCCCAGAACCAGAATTTAAACAGACCACGGCGTGATGCGGGTACTGTATTTGGCGATCTATCCAAGAATGGAAGTGCAAAGAAAATAACCTGCGCAAATGCAAATGCAATCAAACCAACATCGGTAGAGAATGGACGCAAGATCTCATAAGACCATAAAAAGTACCATTCAGGATAGATGTGTGCCGGAGTCTTTAGACCATTTGCAGGGTCAAAATTAACTGGATCCATTGCAAAATCATAATGATAAAAAACGAGATAGAAGAAGAAAATCAAATAGATTCCGACAACCATCATATCTTTTGACATAAAGTCATTAGCAAATGCAATAACTTTTGAGTTTGCTTTATCGCCAGCTTTATATTTTGCAGCTTCTGCTTCAAAATCGATCTCTTCGCCATCTTGATTATTTACATGTGGAATACGAAGCGCACCAAAGTGCAAGCCGATAAGTCCTAAAATCGCCAAAGGAATAAGAAGTACATGCAACATAAAGAAACGGCTCAAGAATGCTTGAGCAGGAACATAATCTCCACGAATCCACTCAACTAAACCATTAGCATGTAAGCTACCGCCAGAAAAAAGGTTTGTAATAACCATACCGGCCCAGTAAGACATCTGTCCCCATGGAAGCATATATCCGGAAAAAGCCTCAGCTGAGAATGCAACAAAAAGAAGCATACCCGAGATCCAGATCATCTCACGACCTTTTTTATAGGAACCATAATAGATACCGGTAAACATATGAATGTAGATGATTAAGAAAACTACTGATGCAGCAACACCATGAATATGTCTCCACAACCAACCATACCCAACTTCTTGCATAATTGTATAGTTTACACTATCAAATGCTGTTGCAACATTTGGTTGATAGTACATCAATAAAAAGATTCCGGAAACCAACAAGAGACCAAATGTGATCGCAAGAATCATACCCATGGCCCATAAGAAGTTGATATTCTTAGGGATCCAATACTCTGTTGCCATAACACGGCGAACAGTATCGATACCTAAACGCTGGTTTAACCAGTCGTGCAGGCTTGTAGCTTTTGTAAAATGTGCCATTTATCTTCCTTTCGCTTATGCTCTTAGTGTTGTGCCATTTTCTAGCATCTTTTTATATTCAGATCCCTCTTCGCCTAAAACCAACTTGTTTCCATCAATTTTAAATGGAGGAATATCAAGGCCGCGTGGCGGTGGAGCTTTTGTTACATCGCCTGTGAAATCGTACATACCGCCATGACATGCACATAAGAAATTTTTCTTTTCTGGATGATACCCCGGAATACAACCAAGGTGTGTACAGAGACCAAGGCAAACCATAAAGTAGTCATCTCCTACTTTAACAAGTCTCTCTATATCTCTAGGGTTACTTTTTGCTTTTTTAACCATCTCTGTAGTTTGTTTTAAAATAAAGATAGGTTTCCCTCTCCATTTTTCTGTTACTAATTCATTCTCTTTATATGTTGACATATCAAGAGTAGTGAATCCAGCTGCTTTTACACTCGGTAAAGGATCCCAAGATCTCTTCATCGCGTATAATGAAGCCACTGCACCAACGCCGGTAATAGCACCAAATGCTTTTCCCATAAAACCTCTACGGCTACTGTTTTTCATATTTACTCACCTGTTTGTGAAATTTTTTTAGCATTAAAGCCTTATTATATACAAAATAAGTTTTAATTCTTTATAAATTTAAGCTATCTTTTATAAATTGAGAAATTTTGTTACTATTATGTTCTATTTTTTTATATTTTCTATTATTTATCGTTTCTAAAATCATATATAAATGATTTTTATCATAATTATTAAGAATAGGAATATTTAAAGTATCAAAAAAAGGCACAAAATCTCTTGAATAATCTTCTCTTTGGAAATAAATCGGTCTGCCGCCTGATGCGAGAGAGTCTAAAACTGCCTGTGGTGATGCAGTGAGCAGAATTTTACTTCTTTGTATCATGGTATCATACTCTTCAAACTCAAAACTATTTTTAAATTTTTCTTTAAGCATATCTTCATAATCCAAAAAATAGTAAAATCCTAATTGTAAGTGCGGATTGAGATCTTTGATGAAATCAAAATGTCTCTCTAAATCTTTCCCATAATCATCATCGCCGAAAAAATAGGTCAGTTCCACATCTTTTTCAAAATTTCCAAAAAATAGATCACTTACTGCTACTGCATTGCAAACTCCCTTGCCCTCTAAATAAGGTGAGATTAAAAACTCTTCTTGGGCTTGTATATCATTGATATCATCGCTGATGCGAATAAATTTTGAGAAATAGATTCGCATATCATCAAGCATAGTTGGGTTTGCTTCACTAGAGTCAAAGATCAACTTATCGCCATTATATGATATCTGTGGAATATTGCGAACAGTATCAATGCCAACGCTCATCTCTATGCCAAAATCTCTCGCAACCTGTGCAATTCTATAATCAGATGTAAGTAAAGTAATATCTTCATCCTGTAGAGTGCTTAATATTGCAGCAGCTCTACGGAACCTGTCTAAACCGATACGGTGTCCTGTGTGGACATAATAAAATGTACGCATTATTTTTTTGCCGTCATTGATAGATTTAAAAAAGTTTGAGAATATTCATTTTGCATGTTCAAAGCCTTGTTTTTAATATTATACAGTTTTTTTGTAAGTATTTAGATGTAATGATTTGGGTAAAATGCTATAATTATTTTTTTGGAGAGACTTTGAGAGAGATTGTAAAGAGGTTTTGGCCTTATATAAAAGAGTATAAATTTTACTATTTATTAGTTATTTTTGGTGGCTTGCTGATTCTTGTTTCAACGGTTGGAACCGCACAAATTATGAAGCCTATGATGGATGATATGTTTATTAAAAAAGATAAAACTATGCTCTATATCATTCCTTTTGGTCTGATTGCTATCTATATTACAAAAGCAGTTGGAAAATATATTCAAACAATCTTTATGGAGTATATCGGACAGAGTATTGTGACGCATTTTCGTGGAATACTTTTAGATAAGATGATCCATCTTGATATGGGGTTTTTATATCAAAACAGAAGTGGAGAGCTTATCTCGCGTGTAACCAATGATATTGCCCGTATTCAGTTTTTTGTCTCAAATATGCTTCCGGATATGTTTCGAGATTTTTTAACCGTCATTGCACTTGTCGGCTATATTATTTATCTAAATCCTTCGCTCTCATTCTATACACTTGTTGTTGTACCGTTTGTTATCTATCCGCTAATGATGATTGCAAAAAAACTTAAAAAATACTCACACCGTTCACAGTCAAAAAATGCTGATTTGGTCTCACGCTTGACAGAGGTCTTTAATAACTCCGAAATTATAAAAGCCAATGCAACTGAGAAGTTTGAGATGAAGCGTTTTGATATTGAGAACTGGAACTTTTTTAAGATAAATATGAAAGCAATTTATGTAGGGGCATTAGTCTCACCTATTATGGAGATTATCGGAGTATCAGGGCTTGCTATGGTTGTCTATGTTGGTGGTAAAGAGGTGTTTGACGGCAAGATGACAGTCGGTGAATTTACGGCTTTTATCACGGCCGTCGGGCTTGTTTTTGAGCCAATTCGTAAACTTGGCGGAACATACTCTAAGATTCAAGATGCTATTGCTGCAAGTGAGCGTGTCTTTGAGATTGTCGATAAAGAAAACTCTGTTATGGATGGAAAAAAAGAGTTGCGTGAGGATATTAAAGAGATAGAGTATAAAAATGTAGTACTGCGATATGAAAACTACAATATTTTAGATGGAGTGAGTCTTAAGATTAAGCAGGGTGAGCATATCGCTCTTGTAGGCGATAGTGGTGGTGGAAAATCAACATTTATGAATATGTTGCTTCGTTTTTATGATCCTGATGAAGGGGCGGTTTGTATCAGTGGCACGAATATCAAAGAGTTCACGCAGAGATCACTCAAACACCATATAGCCCTTGTTACCCAGCGTATCTACATCTTTCAAGATACCCTTGCGGCTAATGTTGCATATGGAGAGGAGGAGATAGATGAAGAAAAAATCATAGAGGCCCTCAAGCTTGCAGATGCGTATGACTTTGTTATGCAACTCGAAGATGGCATCTATACGATGATGCATGAGGCAGCCACTAACCTCTCCGGTGGACAGCGCCAGAGAATTGCCATAGCGCGTGCTATTTATAAACATGCTTCACTGTTACTTTTTGATGAAGCGACTTCAGCTCTTGATAATGAGAGTGAAAAACGCATTCAAGCTGCACTTGATGTTTATACGAAAGATAAGATTACCATTACAATTGCACATCGCCTTTCAACGATTGAAGATGCAGATAAGATTTTGGTATTGCAAAAAGGGCAGATTGTTGCAAGCGGTACGCATAAAGAGCTATTGAAAAGTTCAAGGATCTATCAAAGATTAGCCGGAGAGTTGAAAAAGTAGATATAAAAGAAAACTTTATCAATTCTTCAACACTTTTTAGAGATAATTTTGCAAGATGATGTAAGATTACAAAAGGGAACAGACAATTATGGAACTAGATTTCAAAAAATTTACAAAATACTCAAAACCGGGACCACGCTATACTTCGTATCCGACTGCTTTGGAGTTTAAAGATGACTTTTACTATGATGATTACATCAAAAAGTTAGAGATGCAAGATAGTTCGCGTCCGTTGAGCCTCTACTTTCATTTACCATTTTGTAAAAATGCCTGCTACTTCTGTGGTTGCAATGTTGTCTTTACCTCTAAAGAGGATAAAATGCTTCGCTATATTGATTATCTTAAGCGTGAGCTCAAAATCCTCTCACAACATCTTGACTGTTCGCGTGAGGTTATTCAGATGCACTTTGGTGGGGGAACACCTACATTTTTCTCTGCTGAACAATTAGATGAGATTATTAAAGAGATTAAATCTTATTTTCCAAATTTTGCAGAGGTTGCGGAGATATCTTGCGAGATTGATCCACGCCATATCAATGAAGATCAGATGCGTGTTATGAGTGAGCATGGATTTAACCGCGTGAGCTTTGGTATTCAAGATTTTAATGAAAAAGTACAAGTTGCAGTTCATCGCGTGCAACCATATAACATTACAAAAGATGCGATGGATTTGGCACGCAAGTACACTATGCAATCAGTTAATGTAGATTTGATTTATGGTCTGCCATATCAGACTTTAGAGACTTTTAAAGAGACACTCTCTTTGGCACTTACGCTTAATCCTGACAGATTTGCAGTCTTTAACTATGCGCATGTTCCTTGGTTAAAAAAGACGATGCGAAAAATAGATGAGACAACCTTGCCGCGTCCTGATGAAAAATTACAAATTATGCAGTACACAATTGATTTTTTAACAAAAAATGGCTACAAAATGATTGGGATGGATCACTTTGCAAAACCTGAAGATGAACTTTTTCAGGCGATAGAAAAAGGTCAATTGCATAGAAATTTCCAAGGCTATACAACCAAAGGCGGAGCTGATTTGATAGGTATTGGACTTACTTCTATTGGTGAGGGTGTGGAGTATTATGCACAAAACTTTAAAGATATGCCGAGTTATGAAGCTGCTATTGATGCAGAAAAGTTGCCGTTTGAGCGTGGTGTAGTACTTAATGAAGATGATATGATTCGCCAATATGTTATTATGGAACTTATGAGTAACTTCAAGCTTGATATCAAAAGATTTGAATCACTCTTTGATGTTGTTTTTGCTCAATATTTTGCAGATGCGCTTCAGGCTTTAGAGCCTTTTGTCAAAGAAGATCTTCTTGTGGTGTGTGATGATAAGCTTGAGTGTTCAGTGACGGGAACACTGCTTATTCGTAATATTGCTCAGCCTTTTGATGCGTATATGAAAAAGTATGCACAAAGTGATAAAACATTTTCAAAAACGGTATAGTGATGGATAAAAAACCAGAAGATATTTTTAGCTTCGATAAGATCGCCGATGATTGTATTAAATGTGGAAAATGTATTCCTGTGTGTACTATTCATAATGTCAATGCCGATGAGGTAACAAGCCCGCGTGGATTTATTGATCTTCTAGGTGCATATAAGCGTGGAAACTTAGAGTTAGACAAAATGGCTAAAGATATTTTTGAGAGCTGTTTTTTATGTACAAATTGTGTTGAAGTTTGTCCTAAATCACTCCCGACTGATATGATTATAGAGCAGGTGCGTTCAGATATTGCTCAAAAGTTCGGTATTGCGTGGTATAAAAAAGCTTTCTTTTTATTGTTGCGTTATAGATGGCTTAATGATTTGGTCTTTAAACTCGGTTGGGTATTTCAGACATGCGGGTTTAAGATTAAAGCAGATATCGACTCTATGAATTCACGCTTTAATATTCCGATACTAAAGGCAGATAGATTGTTGCCAAGCCTGAGAAAAACCTCTTTTTTAAATGCACACCCCGAAAATATCAACAATGGCGGCAAGCGAAAAGTGGCGATTTTTATCGGTTGTCTGGGGAATTACAACTATAGAAATATCGGCGATTCCCTTTTGGAGATATTGGAGCATTTAGAGATTGATGTCTTTTTGGCAAAAAGCCAGAAATGCTGTTCTGCGCCTGCATACTTTACAGGTGATTTTGATACAGTTGATCATAATGCGAAATTTAACATTGAATATTTTGAGAAGTTCGCTGATGATGTTGAAGCTATTTTGGTTCCAGAAGCTACATGCAGTGCGATGCTTAAAATTGACTACGAACACTACTTTCATGACCAACCAGAGTGGAAAGAGCGTGCAAGAGTTGTGATGAAAAAAGTTTTTATGGCAACAGAGTGGCTGCAACATCATACTGAACTTGAGTCTATCCTTGCAAAGAAAAAACAAAACATGAAGATTGTAACATACCATGATCCGTGCCATGCAAAAAAGATGCAGGGTATCTACAAAGAGCCACGCAATCTTATTCGTCAGAATTATAAAATCGTAGAGATGAGTGATCCTGATGTCTGCTGTGGCTTTGGTGGCGTGACAATGCAGTCCGAAAAGTACCACTTTGCAAAAGCTGCAGGTGTTCCAAAGGCGGCTATGATTAAAGAGACAAAAGCAGAGATTGTCAGTGCCGAGTGTTCAGCATGTCGTATGCAGATCAATGCTTCAATGAACTACGCTAAAGTTGAGGCTATATTTAAAAATCCGATAGAACTTATTGCTGAGGCTCTTAAAAAGTAATGGATTATTTTGTTTGGAGTGCTAACCCGATAGCTTTTGCTTTTGGCAGTGTTCATGTATTTTGGTATGGGATTTTATTTGCCGTGGCTATTCTCTCTGGCTTGGAGTTTATGAAGCGTGTTTACCGTCTTGAGGGCAAAGATGAAAATACAATAGAGATGCTTTTCATCTACGCTATTATAGGGATTGTTGTAGGTGCAAGACTAGGGCACTGCCTGTTTTATGATCCAGCCTACTATCTTTCGCATCCACTGAAGATTTTTGCCGTTTGGGAAGGTGGTTTGGCTTCACATGGCGGAGGTATTGGCGTACTAATAGCTCTGTATCTTGGGAGTAAAAAATATAAAATAGAGTTTATGTGGCTTATTGACAGACTTGTTATTCCTACGGCACTTTTTGGATTTTTTGTGCGTATGGGGAACTTTATGAACTCTGAGATTGTAGGTAAACCGACAGATGTTCCTTGGGCGATTGTCTTTACGCGAGTGGATAATCTTCCTCGTCATCCCACGCAGCTTTACGAGGCATTTTCCTATCTGATAATCTTTTTTATATTGACATTTGTCTATAAAAAGTATTATCAAAAACTTAAATATGGGTTTATTTTCGGTCTCTTTTTAGTACTGGTATTTAGTGTGCGTTTTTTGGTTGAGTTTGTAAAAACAAAGCAGGCAGATTATACTTTGGGAATAGGGCTAAATACCGGGCAGCTCTTAAGCATTCCTTTTTTATTGCTTGGTGTCTATCTGCTTCTTTGGGCAATAAAAAAGAGCAGTGATACAAGTAGTAACAGCTCACGTAGATAGATGCGATTGGTTTTTTGCGTTAGTTATCTCTCTTTTTTATGGCGTTTTCTATCTTGTTGAACAGATTTTTTCCATAAAAAATTAACAGCAAGATATACACTGATTGAACCAAATATAGAGTAGATAGCAGTTCCAAAATAGAGAGGAATAAAAATATTACCAAGATTGTCTTTAAACCACTTTAGCGTCATCTCGATTGGTTCTGGTTGTATGTTTAGAAAAAAAGACCCTGTAAGATATTCCATATAATACATTGGTGGCATAGTTATTGGGTTTGAGAGCCAGCACATTGCCAAGGCTATGGGGAGATTAAAACGAATAAAAGGGACATAAAGTAAAACCGCCGCCATCTGCATAGGCATGGGAATAAATGCGATAAAAAGACCAATCAGAATACCGCGTAAGATCATTTTTCTATTAGTGGAGAGATACCCCGCAGGTATTTTATATTTTTTTATAAAATCTCTTAGTTTTTTATGGCTGGAAGTTTTTTTAAGTATTTTTCGTATCATACCAAAGCTTATTTTTAAAATTAATTTTTGAAAGTATATCGCTTTTATAGTAAATTTTTGTTATCTTGGTTATGCAAATCACTCAAAGAAAAAAGTTTATTGGAGTTATAAACTTTTTTACTTCGTTACAATAGCAAAAGAGAGTTCTAGTATCTCTTTGTGAGCTTTTATAAATTTATTTAGATCTGTAAGTTTAAGATTTTTAATCTTCTCTAACTCTTTTTGTGAGTGTCCCGGTTTGAAACCTTTGTAGTAATCCATAAAAGTATGGTTAAGGCGTTGACTCATGGTCTCTGCACGCAGTGGCTCACTTCCAAGTACAAACTTCTTTGTCTGCTCTAACTCTTCTGCTGTTACACCCTTTGCAACAAAATCTTCTATGACCTCTTTTACTGTCTCTTTTGCTTCATTTTGCGACTCTATCTTTGTCTGGAGGTAACCATTAAAATAGCTCACCGACTTACTCACATGCACACGGGCGTATGCAGAGTATGCAAGTCCACGCTTCACCCGTATCTCCTCCATTAACCTGCTTCCAAAACCACCTGCTCCCAAAATAAATGTTGCTACTCTTGCTTTGTAGTAATCTTCATCATCAACGGTCATATTGTATGATGAACCAAAGTAGATATATGCCTGTTCGGTTGCACGCTTCAAGATATCTGTTTTTGCATCACTCTTTGCTTTATAGTGAGGTAGTGGCTCAGATTTGCCTTTTGGCAAAATCTTAAGCACTTTTTTCATCTGCTTTTTGACAGCCTCAATATCTACATCCCCGCCAACAACTATAATAGCACGCGAGAGAACAAGATGCTCTTTTATAAAGCTCTCTACATCTTTTAGCTCAATGCTTTTGAGACTCTCTAGCGTTCCTATTGAGGGCTGCGTTAAGAGAGTTTCATTAAAGAGCAGTTTTTTAAGTGCATTGGAAGCAACATAATCATAATCATTCTCTTTGCGTGAGATTGCACCCATTGTCATCGTCTTTACTTTCTCTAATGAGCGTTTTGTAAAGTTTGGCTCTGTTAAAAGCATCTTGAGGTACTTCATACTCTCTTCAAACTGCTCATTGAGTGAGTCTATATCAATAACAAAAGTTTCACTCCCTGTTGATGATGAGATGTGAATAGCTTTAGACTCAAGCATCTCGGCAAAACCGTTTGCACCCATCTTGCGTGAGCCTTCATTGAGCATCTTTGCAGAAAACTTTGCAAGACCTGCTATCTTTTTATCGGTTATACTTCCTGAATTTGTAAAAACTATCTGTGTATTTACAATCGGTAAGCGTCTATCTTTTTCAAAAATCAGAGGAATCGTTACCCCTTTAATTTCAATGCTGTTAATCTTTGCTGCCATTACAATCTGTCCTATCAATAAAAATGCTAATACTATCTGTTTCATCTACTCAAATACCTCTAAAGTCTCATAGGCAGTGTTTCGAATTGCTGCGGTCTCGCCTATATCTTTAATGAGATGAATCATCTCATCTTTTGCCATGGAAAATGCAGCACCCGCAGAGCTTACAACATTCTCTTCCATCATAGTTGAACCCAAATCATTTGCACCAAAATGCAGTGCCATCTGTCCAATGTAGGGTCCTTGTGTTACCCATGAGCTTTGAATATTTACTACATTGTCAAGATAGAGTCTTGCTACTGCCAAAAGTCTTAAGTAACGGTTTGATGATGGTTTTTCCATATCTGGAATGAGGCGTAAAAGCTCTGTGTTTTGTCCTTGAAAACTCCACATGATAAAAGCTCTAAATCCGCCTGTTTCATCTTGCAGTGAGCGAATCATATCAAAATGTTCGATGATATCCTCATCACTCTCTACTGTTCCATACATCATCGTGGCTGTACTCTTTATGTCAAGCTTATGAGCTTTTCTATGAATATCGACCCACACATCTGCATCAATCTTTTTAGGAGCGATGATATCTCGTACTTTGTTTGAGAGTATCTCCGCACCTGCACCTGGAATGGAGGCTAAGCCTTTTACCTTAAGACGCTCTAATACCTCTTCAACAGAGATGCGTGAGACCTTGGCAATAAAATCTATCTCGATTGAACTAAAGCCGTGAATTGTAACTGTCGGATATTTTTGATGAATATGCTCTACTAAATCCTCATACCACTCAATTTTAAGTTTTGGATGCACACCGCCTTGGAAAAGTATCTGTGTTCCACCAATCTCTAGGAGTTCATCTATCTTCGCATCTATCTCATCAAAGGTAAGCACATAGGCATCACTATCTTTCTCATCTCTATAAAAGGCACAAAACTTACAATCAACCCAGCAGATGTTTGTATAGTTTATGTTTCTATCTATGACAAAAGTAGTGATTCTTTTTGGATGGAGCTCATGTTTACGCTCGCTTGCCATTTTTCCTAAAGTTTTAAGATCTGCATTTCTAATTAGATCAAGCGCCTCTTTTTTACTTAGTCTCTTTTGCATTGTTCCACTTTTGTTGCAATATCACCAATTGCTTTATTTAACTCTCTTTTTACTATTTCCATCTTCTACTCATTGGAGTGATTGATTTTTGCTTTATGAACTTTCTGTAGATAACATATAAAATCAGAAGTATTACAAATCCTCCACCTATAACTTGAAGCAATGCACTAAGATTAAGTATCTTATTTAAAATTCCTTGATGTTCTTTGTTGTCAATTTCTAGCTCCGCCATCTGTGCAATATGCGTCATTGCTGATATAGCAAGGTTGCCCTCTGGAATATCTTGGTGGCAAGATAAGCATACCCCACGGCGGTCAAGCTTGTTTTTTTCACTTTTTTGCAATGGATGTGAAAGCTTCCAATGGTGTCCTACTGTCATTAATTGTGTTCCATTTTCATCAACAAATTGTGAGTAATCATGTGTAAGATTAGGGATTGCCGGGATCTGCTCATCAACTTGTTTTGGCACTATCTTACCGTCTGCACTCATCAAGTCCATAATCGTTGTTTTGCTTGGATCGGCATTTAGTTTTCCACCACCGACACCAAGTCCAAGTGCCTTATCTGAAGTATGACAGCTCTCACATGAACGCGCCTCTTTTTGAATGGTATGAGGTTGAACAGGAGCCATATCGATGGCATTTTGCCCCTCTTTGCCTGCACCCTCTACATTTGGAATTTTAAAGATATGGTTTTGCAGTAGTGCTTTCCCATCTTTACCAATTACGGTAATAGTTGTCTGACATCCAGGAATGACAGGAGTTATGCGACCCTCCCCATTTTGTGCTAGAGCAGGATTTTCCCAACGCAGATAAGATCGAGTCTCGGTTACCTTTCCATGAACAAGATACCTCTTTAGATCTCGCATACCGCCTGTTGTTCCATGGATATCATGATCGTGGGAAGCTTTGAGATAGTCTGGATTTTTTTTGCCTCCGCTGTAGTCAATTTTGACATGACATCCGTAACATTGTGGTGCCCATGTTGCATGACAGGTGTAGCACTCCATCTCAGATGTATGTACTCCAATGACATCCATAGCAACGAGTGCCTTTTTTGAGAGTGCCTCTTCTTTTTTTAAGAGCTTAAGCGGTTTAAGCTCAATATCTTTACCGGAAGCTAGATGCATTATGATTTTATTACCTTTCTTAACAGCTTTTGGAAGTGGGTTTCCGCGTGCTGTCAAGATATAGCCATCACCTTTATCTTTAGGGAGATACCCCTGTTTGAGATATTTTGCAACTGTTTGTGTTACACCTCTTGGTTTTCCGATTTTTTCTTTTTGAGAAAATTCATCAGAGTATCCAATTGGCAATTCCCAAGGGTATTTTTTTGTAGTGCCGTGACAATCTTGACACTCTATCTCAACAGCTCCTAGGTTTGCTCCCGCTAAAAAACCGTCACCATGAAGGTCATTTGATGTATGACAATCTTGACACAACATTCCTTTTTTATAATGTACATCCTCTTTCATATGCAGGTAGCGTTTCGTATGAAGCTTTGGCTGTCCATGCCCCTTGGCATCAAAAGTAGATTGATATTCTGTCTCCATAAGCCCCTGATAGCTTACTCCAATGCGTTTTCCACGGTTATGGCATGTTGAACAGGTCTCAACGGGTACGCCACTGTACTCTACATTATGGATCTTAACTTTTACCTTGCGTGAGGATTGAATCTGGTGTGAGAGCATATGACCACGCTCTTTTTTCTTGATGCTTTTGTCATTGCCCTCATAAAACCCTTCATTTGAATAAGGAACATGACATGATGCACACCCAATTCCCCTATAGTCACCTCGTTTGTAACGACCCTTACTCCCTGTATGGCAACGCAGACACTCTTGACGAAGATAGGTATAAACTGCAAGTGACGGGTCTTTGTGTACCTCTTCAACCGTAGGTGCATCTGGAAGTTCTTTCATCTCTATTGGAAAACCTTGCGGTTCCATTGTTGCAAGCTTTTCCATATAGGCTCGGTAAGTATCTGTACCTAGCCGTTTGTGTGGATCGTCCGGATTTTTTGTTTTGTAGTTTCCATTAATATGAGTGTAGCCCTCTTTAGCACCAAAGCTCCACATCGCTCCTTGGATTTTTCCCTGTTCGGTCATCATCAAAGAGTTCATTTGTGCTGCTACCTGGTTGGGGTGGCAAATACCGCATGTATTTTGATTTATCCAAGAGCTTGCCGGTGCGGGATAGTACTCTTTTGGCCCAGGATGATTTTTAAAATATTTTACGGTTTCTCTGTGTGCATATTTTTTGCTTTTGCTTTTTGGATTTCCGCCATGACAGACGATACAGTCATTTCCAGGATGTCCGGCTTTCTCTGATATTTGCAAAATCGAACGCATCATCGAAGAGTTTCTATCACGAATATCTTCGATACCTTTATGACAGACAATACACTGATTTGCTCCAAAAACATATGTTGTAAGAAGCACTATAAGAAGAGTAATTTTTTTCATATTTTTACCTTTTTGTCTTTTGCTATCGCATCTAAAACACCATTGATAAATTTCGGAGATTGTTCTGTTCCAAAAGATTTTGTAATCTCCACTGCTTCATTGATAACAACTGCAGAATCCAAATTACCAAATAAGATTTCATAAGCAGCAAGACGAAGAGTTGCACGCTCAATCGCACCTAAACGCTCAAAATCCCAATCTTTCAAATGCTCAATGATTGCTTTATCTATCTCTTTTAAGTGCTTCATTACACCTTCATAAAGATCAAGCGCAAAATCACGCTGTTTGTTACGGATCTTTTTCTCTTCAAGAATCTCTGCTGTATGTTCTGAGGTATTGCCGTTTCCTAAGTCAAATGCGTAAAGTAGAGAAACTACAGCCATTCTTGCATGATGTCTTGTTGCCATCACAACTCCTTAATTTTATTATATAAAAGAGAACCCTTTCTCTATTTTGTATAGTATCAGAAGAGGCTCTGTTGCCCAATACTAACACAGGGTTTTCTTCAGTAGAAAGTCTAATGCACTAGTGCATTTTTATAGAACTTCGTAAAGGTCTAACATCTCAATAACTGTCGTCATTGCCTCAAAGCCTTTGTTTCCTGCTTTTGTTCCGGCACGCTCAATTGCCTGCTCGGTAGTATCAGTTGTTAGCAGTCCGAAACTTACTGGTTTTTGGTATTTTAGACTCATTGTAGCGATACCTTTTGTTGCTTCTGCGCTTACATAGTCAAAATGTGGTGTTGCACCACGAATAACTGCACCAAGTGCGCATATAGCATCGTATTTTCCACTAGAGAGAAGTTTATCTACTACCATTGGAAGCTCAAAAGCACCAGGAACCAAAATATGTGTGAAATCATCTTGCTTTCCACCATGCCTTTTAAATGCATCTTTTGCACCCTCTACAAGTCTATCAACAATGAAGTGGTTCCATCTTGTACTTACTATAGCAATTTTTTTACCATTTACTACTTTTAATCTACCTTCGATTAGATTCATTTTTACTTCCTTTATTTAATTTTTTGAATTTTTTTGATTTTTGCTATGAGAGTATCGAGCTCATTAGGTTTTATCATATTTGGACCATCTGAGAGTGCAATATTTGGGTTAAAATGTGTTTCAAAGAAGAAGCCGTCAGCTCCAACAGCTGCAACAGCACTTGCGAGATACTGAACCATTGAACTATCCCCTCCGGTTTTACCATTCTCTGCGGTTGGACGCTGCACTGAATGTGTTGCATCAAAGATGACCGGTGCAAACTCACGCATCAGTACCAAATTTCGCATATCAACAACCAAGTTGCCATAGCCAAAAGTATTGCCTCTTTCGCAGAGATATACCCCATGTTTTTGTGAGTTTTTATATGTCGCTTGGGAACAACCACGCGTTTGAAGTACTTTTAAGAGTGGATATTGCATCGCATTAGCATCTAAGAATTGCCCTTTTTTGATGTTTATCTCACGCTCTGTTTTGGCACATGCTACAAGCAGATCTGTTTGACGGCATAAAAAAGCAGGAATCTGCAACATATCTACAACTTCTGCAACAGGTACAACCTGAGCAGACTCATGTACATCTGTTACTATTTTATAGCCAAAATCATCTTTGACTTTTTGTAATATGCGTAGTCCTTCATCTATTCCAAGTCCACGAAAAGACTCCAAAGATGTTCGGTTTGCTTTGTCAAAACTTGCTTTAAAATAGAGGTCTATCATGCTATCTTCTTGATACTTTTTCAAAGACTTCGCAATTTTAAAAATATTTTCCTCACTTTCAATAACGCAAGGACCAGCTAAAAGTTTCATCCATAACCTTTTAAAAAATTGTAAAAGATTATAGCCAAATTATTGTAAAAATCTATTTATGCTCGTTTCTATATTCTCATATTGTTAAAATTTACTTTCAATTTTGAAGGTAATTTTTATGTATTGTACGACTTAATTA
>JANEIH010000070.1 GCA_024513425.1 Sulfurimonas sp.
CCTATACGGCGGTCTACAATACGAAAAAGAAAAAGATTAGTGTTTTGATTTTCTAAGCCACCTATACGGCGGTCTACTACAAAATATTACTCTAAAACAACTATATATAGCCTCTAAAAGGTATTTTACCTAATTTTACCAATATTTTTTATGAGTATTGGAAAATCCTATTTTTGGGGATATTCAAAGAGGTTTAATTTTTTTGGTCTTTCTCTTTAAAACCAAGGCAAGGTGGAAAAATTACTTAAGCCATAAGTGCTAAATACATCTTTCTCTTCAACCTCAACCTCTTTTTTTACAATAAAAATCTTTATAGGGTGTCCATTAGATAAACTCTTTATGTTTACAAAAGGCAATTTATTTTTTGCTTTTAATTTAGCATACTTTTTTTCAGCTGGTTTAAGCATATTTAAAGCTTCCTCTTCTGAAACACCATTTCTCTCAGCATACCGTTTAGATAGTCTTCGCACCTCTGCATCTGACTTAAACTGCTTTCTGCTAAAGCAAACATACTCTTTTACATTAGTAGGAATATCTTTAGTCTCTCCTACATAAACATAACCATCTAACCTATTTAACCATTTAGTTAAGTTTAACTCATCTAACCTCTCTTTTGAGTTTGCAAAAACCCTTAACACATCTCCAAGAGGAAAAGGGTGATTATTATAGAGAGGAAAAGAGAAGCCTATATCTACTGTATTGTTTTCATCTTTTAATTCTACTAGGGCCAAGTGCATTTGAGTGTAAACTTTTTGCCAAATAAAACCAAGTGTTATCTCGGTGTCACCTTCAAGTTTAATATCTACATAATAGTTCATAGTGACTACTTTCCACTCTCACCAAAAACACCACCACGAACCAAAACAGCCATCACATAATGTTCTTCTTCTTTGCTATCTAGCTTTTCTCCTGTAGCAAATTTATCAAACAGAGTAAAGAAGTCTTGCTTCTCTTTTGGTGATCTAAACGCACGACCCAAATTGGTTACAGCACCATAAGGCTCTACAGCTATTGGTCTATTTTCATTCACATATTCATCATACCATGTATCTATGCTTCTTAGTGCATTTCCTAACTTTTGAGAGTGCATAGAAGCTACATTGTCTACAGCATAAAGTATCTTACTCTTTTTACCTTGTCCTTTATCTAGTACCAACTCTTCACTAGGGTAGACCTCTTGAGCTTTTCCTATCTGTGAGCAGCAGACTACATCTAGCATTAAAAAGTCATCATCACTGGCTAAGGCTTGAGCTATTTTCTCACCTAACTCTACTACATCTTTATGAGTGCTATCCATAGAGCGAATATTGAACTCTTTGGCATTAAAAGTCCATACTTGTTCACTTTTTAAATCTTTAACCTGAACCTCCATCTGTTCTGCACCCACTCGATTACGCCATAAAAATCGTGCATTGGCTAAGTTTAGGGCATATCTTCTACCTAGTTCTCTAAACTTCTCTTGCTCTATGTATCTACTCACTGCCTCTTTATAAGTCTCTAAAAAAGTTGCATCATTACACGCAGATGGATCTTTGATCCCACCTAATACTTTAAGAGTAAAGTGTAGTTTTAAAGTATCTTGCTCTTCACCTAACGCACAAGAATCTACTTTTTGCAAGTTTGCCTTTTCCACTTCTGCATTAAGCTTTAAAGAGTCTTTTTTAATTGTATCTTTTAAGCGGTTACTTATTGTTCCTCGTACTGACTTCTCTACCAACTTCAAAGGAGTTGCATTCTCTCTATTCTCCCAAGTTGTCCCATACATATATCCATCTGATGATACTAATTTTTTCTCGTATGCTAAAACTGATGCTATTTTATTTTTTACTTTTGCCATTTTTTATTCCTTTTGTTATCTGTTTTGTGTACATAGATAAAGAGACTTCTCTTTATCGTAACTATATTGCCAAAGTATCTCATCTATTGATGTTATCTTATAAGGCATCTTAAACTCACCAAGTGTCACCACCGATTCTGCAAAACGGTGAGGCGTGTTGGGGTCACGCTGATTTTTAGCCACACCTAGCTCTGAAATTCCCTGAAAACCAATAGCTATAGGGACTAACCAACCTGATGTTTTTCGCTCACTTTTCCAAACTACTTTTTTATCCTCCTCTTCACAAGAGTGATGAAGTGACAAGTATTCAAGCAGTGCATCTATCGCATCTGCTCCACCTTCCATTGCCTCTACCATTAAATCTTTTCGCTCTACAATAGCATAACTTGGCATTAGTTGTCTTCTAAAACCAACTATATCCTCTTGTTCATCTTCATCTAGTCTAGATAAAGATGGTTTCTTACATGACAAAATATCTCCACCTGCCATCTTCATACGCGAACAGAGATGATGATAAACCCTCTCTTTAAATCTCTCTTCATCTATCTTCTCTAAACCCTCTAGCTCAACAACCAAACTTACATCAAGATGTACTCTAGCCTCCTCTATAAATGAGGGTCGTTTCCCATCTTTGTCCAAAGGATTACCGGTGCCTACTATAGAGTCTACATAATCGCCCACACCTCTAAAAGTCTGTAGATAACTCTGATGACTCAATACAGCAGTGGCTTTAAACTTTAAATCTTTAAACCCATCACTATTTAGCTTTCGTTGCAAAGCATGAGTAGCTCCTAACCATGCAGTCATAGCAGGAAAACCTATAGTAAAAGGGCTAGAGAGAGCATTGGCATTGTGTACCTTTATGTGAGGTAGCAATATTAGTTGTCGTACCATCGTAACGCCTCCCTATGTTCATTTACCACTTTAGCTATATCTTTTCGCTCCTCTGTTCCCAACTTAAAGCCTTGTTTGTTAACTAGTTTTTCATAGCTTTTTACTATCCAAACGGTTATCTCTTTTTCTAGCTTGTCAAGCCAAGTATCCTCTTTTTCATGCTCTTCTGTATCTTTATGTTTATGAGAGAGCCATATTTTTTGATGTGACTTTAGTTGAGAATTCTCATCAAAATACTGCTCCTCTGAAACTAAACGAACAGCCCACATCTTCTCTACTATCTTATCTATCAACTGCTCATATCTATAGATACGACCTTTACGAATATTGACATTATTATAATCTATACTATGAACTCGGTAGAGTGCATCAAAGATTTCAGAGACCTCCCACCAATGCAAAGAGTCTTGAAAAAAGTTTCTTTTTGGAAAATGTAGCTCTCTTTTTTGTAGCATAGGTGGCATAGAACGAAGCAAATAAGCTTTTCCTCCATTTTGAGAGTTTAAAACAGAGATATTCCGAGGCTTTGTTCCACCATAGCCAATAGTAGTCAAATCATAAATTTCACTATATCCCTTATCTGAACATTCACCTTTTTTTCTCTTCTCTCGTATCTCTTTTACTTCATCAGAAAAACACATATTATCAATACGCTTTTTAAGATGATAGATAATCCCCGAATTACTCAAAATAGAGAGTTGATGATAGTCATCTTTAACAGGAAAATAGACCTGCTTTATCTTAGCGCTTGTCACTAAATCCTTTGAAGAGGAAACCATCTCTAAAAAACCATCTCTCAGATGCTTATACTTAGTCGATTTAATTTTTAATAGCGACTTTGCAAGATCACTCTCTGACTCTATATGTTCTATAAGCTTTCTACCATCGCTCAATACTAAATTTAAAAATTTATAGACATCTAAAGCTGCTGCATTACCCAAAGCATCACTCTGCACCTCTACATTTCCACTACGAAGCAATCCATCATTAGTAAATGGTACATCTGCTATAATAGGGGTTACATCTCCATTTTTATTTCTTCTTGCACTGGGGTGAGAAAAAGTACATGGATGTGTAGAGATAGACATCTGTCCTGCTTTTTTACTTGCATTTGGCAACCACTCATTAAGACTAAAAGTCTTATTGCACCTCTCTTGAAGTCCTGAAACCTCATCATCAGACATGGAAGCTTTCTTATTTTTCTTCATCCAATTCTCTTTTCTTTCGTCAAAAAATTTAGATATTGGTTGTTTTATCACAATTTTTCTCCT
>JANEIH010000017.1 GCA_024513425.1 Sulfurimonas sp.
AGTAACACTATATCACAAATTTAATTTATCTTCTAATCGCTCCTTGAAATGAATTGATAGTTGAGAGATTGTAAGACTCCAATTTCTAATAGGCATAGTCCACTTTCTCTCAGCATTCATAATTCCTGCATAAAGTAGTTTAAGCAGGCTATTATCGTTAGGAAAAGCACCTTTTGCATTTATAAGTGCTTCACCTATAATGCTTCTACAACTGTTTCCGGTACACATTACCAATACTTTTTTAGTTCTCACTTTGCACCCTTTGTTGAATGTTTAAATATTTAATTTTGCGATAGTTTGACCAAACTTCACCCGATCACCTGTTTTTGCAAAAATCTCTTCAAACATCCCTTTTTCAGAGAGTATGACAATCGTTGAACCCATCTCAAAACATCCAAAATCATCACCTTTATCAAGGTAGAGATTGTCAAACTCATAAACCTGCTGCTCTATTGTATCTGCATCAGTTTGGATGCGAGGCTCAAAACTTACTCTCATCACACCGACATTAAGTGCCGCAACCAAAACCATATAGAATTTTTTACCGTTTATGGTCTCACACTGTAGTACAACCCTTTCATTTTCTATAAAAAGATTCAAACGCTTCTTAAGTGAAGGAAAATTTACAGGATAGAATCTCCCTGGAATATGTACAGCTTTTAAAACTTTGAGATTTATCGGAATATGATAACGATGATAATCTTTTGGAGAGAGATAGAAGTTTATAAAATCTCCATCGTAAATTTCTGCTTTTTCTTCCTGCGTGAAGTTCTCTCCTAAAAGCTCATCGGTTTTATAACGCATTCCTTTGATTTGCAGTGCATAATCATCTACAACTTTTCCACACTCTGAGATTAGTGAGTCGCATGGAGATATAAAATCCTCTGCCTCAAAAGAGAAGTTTCTCATCTCACGCAGATGCCGTGTAAAGAGTGCATTGAGACATTTGTATCTATCTGGTGCATGAAACTCACCCATATCTAGACCCATGAGACGCACATAGCTTTGATTGATTATATTTTGAAACCACGCTGGAAACTCTTTAGATGCAAACTTGCCAAATATTTGCGATATTGCCGATGTAATATGTCTCTTTTTCATTATTGTTATAACTCCTTAATTAATTTTTCTTTTTGCTATCTCTTCTATAAGTACTGTTGCATACGAACCTTTTGGAAGCGTAAAGTTAAGTTCATACTGGGCTTCAACTTGATTGAAGCGTCCCTCTATATCTGACGGATAAACCCATGCATAACGGCGTGCTCCATCTGCATTAATATCATCATCATAATCTTTCTCTACAGCCCTAGCTTCCATAGTGGCAAGCCGAGCTTTTTTCCCGGGAAGCAGACCTGTAACACTTATATCACGCTTATTAAAACGCTTTAAGTCATCCTCTGCGCCCTCATAATCAAAAAGTCTACCATGGGGATAATGCTCCATAATATCTCCGCTAATAAGTTTAAAAGGATGAGATTGTGCTTTCATCTTCTCTATTTCATCCTTTGGCATATTGAGCAATGACTCCAATTCGTTGGCTTCAAAACTATTCACAAGTGAGTTAATTTCAAGTCTGCGTGAGAGCCAGAGATTAAACAGATGTGATTGGTAGGCATTAATGAGAAGCTTTTTTACACGAGGGTTTCTCTCACGCGCTTCACCTTTTGCCAATTTCTCTCCAAAAATATGGTTATTGCCGTCACTCCCAAAACGCTGATACCCAAAAAAGTTTGGCACTCCCTGCTTATCAATATTTTTCAAGATCTCATCAATTTTAGCCGCACTTGTAGGATTGACCTTTTTGAGTTTAATATAGAAACGATTAGCTTTTAAGTGCCCAATACGGATTTTATTATTATGATAGGTTTTTGAGAGAATTTTAATACCGTCAAAATTAAAACCCTCCATCGCTTCTTCATATTTTCTATGCAACGAGATATACTGTTTTGTCATAGCATGTTTATCTTTGAGTCCCGCATAGCCTATCTCTTTGTTTTTAATACCAAGATAACGAGCAATACGCTCTATCATCTCTATTGTAGAGAGTCCCTTTTTTCTTGCAAACAAGATAAGGTGCTCCCCCTCTCCACTAAATTCATAAAGGGGTATCTCCTCTACTACAAAATCCCGTGGGGACTGTTTAAAATGAAAATCTATACTTGCATGGGCAAGCGAATAAAATCTATTCATATAACTCTTTTTCCTACTCTTTAAAATGGTGTGCCCTACATCTGTTTTTATATCTGTTGCGTGAGGCTCTTGCAAAAATATTTAAAGGCGTTCGACTCTGCACAGCCCGCCGAACTACTGCTTTTCTGTCACGCTTATCAAAGGCTATAAGCATCTCATACTCTTCACCGCTACACCCTATTGAGTTAGAAAATTTGGTATGAAATCGCACGCCGATACTATTGTGTGTCGTAATCTTTTGCAGATCACTCAAGAGTCCGTCAGAAATATCCATACCGGCTTTTAAAAACCGTTCCGATCTTCCAATAAATGTATCTCGCAGTTGTATATCTACAAACTTCGATTTTTTATGAATCTTTCCAAGATTGAAAAGTTTTTTAAGCTCTTTTGCACTCTCTCCAAGCTTCCCTGTATAGGCAAAAAGGTAGCTATCTCTCACACCTTTTCGAAGGAGTGGTTTTTTGCTCTTAGAGATAATCGTCACGGTTATATCTAGTTTTGCGTTACTTATCGTATCGCCACCGATAATTTCTATATTGCAACATTTTGCAGCATCTTTAAAACCCTTTGCAAGTGCTTGCATATCATATTTTGACATACTTTTTGGCATGGCAACACTCAAAAGTGCATACAGAGGCTTTGCATTCATGGCAACAGCATCTGAAACATTGACCAATATCGCTTTTTTTGCTATTTGTTCATAACTCATCCACTCTTTTTTAAAGTGAACATCTTCAAAAAAAGCATCTTTTGAATAGATAAACTCACCAATGCAAGCAGCATCATCACCGATATATCTATTGTTAAGTAGTGATATAAAATAATTTTCTAAATTCAAAAACTCTTCTTTCTCTTAAGCTATGATTAATTGCAACTGATGATAATATGATAAGTTATTATAACATTTTTAGGAAAAATATTTATGAAACTTCTTCAATATAAAGCAAATTTTAACCTACACTAAGACTTACTGCGATATAATTAAAACTATTTTAGTTCTTTAATCGAAGGAAAGTTAATGAGTATTCCTATTTATACTTACGACACAATTATTGTTGGTGCGGGTCTTGCAGGATGTGCGGCGGCTAGAGAGTTGCAAAACGCAGGAAAAAAAGTCGCTGTTGTTACAAAGTTACATCCACTTAGAAGTCACTCAGGTGCAGCACAAGGTGGTGTCAATGCAGCATTTAGCGATGAAGATAGTGTTGAGCTTCATGAATTTGACACGGTAAAAGGTTCTGACTACCTAGCAGATCAAGATGCTGTTGAATTTATGTGCCAAAAAGCTCCTGAAACAATTCGCTGGGCTGAAAAAATGGGTGCTGCTTTTAGCAGACAGAAAAATGGAAAAATCGCACAACGCCCATTTGGTGGTCAATCTTCTCCTCGTGCATGTTATGCAAAAGATAGAACAGGATTGACGCTACTTCAAACTGTTTATGAGCAAGCAGATCGTGTTGGTGTCAAATTTTGGGATGAGTGGTATGCTGCAGATATCATCTATAAAGATGGAAAAGTTTCCGGAGTTGTAGCATTTAATATCCGTAATATGCAAATGGCGATTTTCAATGCAAAAGCTGTCATGTTTGCAACAGGCGGTTATGCTCGTGCGTATAAAATCAACTCAAATGCTCACGCAAATACAGGAGACGGTCTCTCTATTGTAGCGCGTCACGGTCTTCCATTGGAAGATATGGAGTTTGTGCAGTTTCACCCATCTGGACTCTCAGGCAATGGTGTTTTAATCTCTGAAGCAGCTCGTGGTGAGGGTGGAAGACTTTTCAACTCTAAAGGTGAGCGTTTTATGGAAAAATATGCTCCAAATGCACTAGAACTGGCTTCTCGTGATGTTGTTGCGCGTGCAATTCTTAATGAGATTCGTGAAGGACGCGGTGTAGGGCCAAGAAAAGATGCAGTCTATCTCGATGTTACACACCTAGGAAAAGATTTAATCATGGAGAGACTTCCTGAGCTTCGTGAGCTTGCTATGACTTTTCTTGGTCTTGATATGATTAAAGAACCTATTCTTATCTCTGCTACTGCGCACTACTCAATGGGTGGTATTCCGGTTGACATTGATGGGCATGTGCGTCTTAACAATAAAGAGTTTATTGAAGGTTTCTATGCTGCTGGCGAGTGTTCTTGTGTCTCTGTTCACGGTGCAAATCGTCTTGGGGCAAACTCAATTCTTGAAGCACTTCTTTTTGGTCGTTTTGTCGGCAAGACAATGGTTAACGACATCGACAACATTGAACTGCGTCTAGCCTCTCAAGAAGATGCTCAGCGTACACTTGATGAAGTGGCATCTATTTTAAACAACAAAGGGAATGAAGGTGTTCCGGCACTTCGTGATGAGCTCCAGCAGTGTATGACAAACAATGCCGGTGCTTTTAGAACAAAAGAGACACTTCAAATCGCAGTAGATAAAGTAAAAGAGTTGCGTGAGCGTTTTAAAAACATTCGTATTAAAGACAAATCAAAAGTATTCAATACAGAGCTTCAAGAGGCTATTGAGTTTGGTCATATGCTTGACTACTCTCTTTTTATTGTCCAGAGTGCTATTGCAAGAGAAGAGAGCCGTGGTGCACACTATAGAGAGGATTTTCAAGAGCGTGATGATGAAAATTTCCTAAAACATACTATGGCATATATGAATGAAGATGGCAATATTAAACTTGACTATATGGATGTTGTTCTTGGCAAACATGAACTCAAAGCAAGAAATTACTAAGGATAACTTATGAGTACAGAACATAAAATAACTACACAAAAAGTAAACTTCAAAGTATTCCGTTTCAATGCTGATGAAGATTATTTACCATATTATGAAAACTACGATATGGAGGTGACTTCTGAAGAGGTTGTACTTGATATATTAAATAGAATAAAGTGGGATCATGATGGAAGTTTTTCATACAGAAGATCTTGCCGTCACGGTATCTGTGGTGCTTGTGCCATCAAAGTAAACGGCAGAAGTACACTCGCTTGTAAAGAGAGTATGAACGATATGGTTGCACTCTTTGGAGATGAACTTGTCATTGAACCACTCAGCATCAAACGCGCTGTAAAAGATATGATCATTGATAAAGGTGACTTCTGGGGGAAACACGAAGCTGTAACACCTTATCTTGTCGCAGATATTGATGAGGAGCCAGAGATGGAGAATCTTGTTTCACCTGAAGATGCAGAAGCACTTGATGAAGCAGATTTATGTATTCAGTGTGGCGCTTGCCACTATGCTTGTCCTGTCGTTGAGATAAATGAAGATTTTATGGGACCGGCGGCTTTTGCAGCAGCATATAGATTTGAATCAGATGTTCGTGATAATGCCAACTCAAGACTTTTAGATGCAAATGCAGAGAAACAGGGTGTTTGGGATTGTGTAAAATGTTTTGAATGTGCTGAAGTTTGTCCTAAAGAGATCAATCCTATCTCAAAGATCACAAAACTACATCAAATGGCTTTCCAAAAAGGAATTGCAGAAGATAATGTTGCAGTGCGTCACGCAGTCGGATTTAAAAAATCGATTGAAAAGCGTGGTCATCTTGATGAAGGTGGTTTGGTACTCTACTCTGAAGGTCTAGCTACCATAAAACATATTCCGGTTGCACTCAAAATGCTTAAAAAAGGCAAAATTGCAATGCCATGGAATATTCCAACATCAGATAATATGGATGAGATTAAAAAACTTGTTAAATCTTCATCTACAGCAAAGTTCTAGGAGTTAAAGAATGGAAAAATTAAGATACGCACTTTTTACAGGATGTACAGCAAAACAGAGTACTCCGGAGCAGATGATCTCAACAATGGCTGTGGCTGAAAAACTAGGAATTGAACTTATAGAGTTAACAGAAGCTTCTTGTTGTGGTGCTTCTCACTTGCAGGATTATGATGACTTTTTATCGCTTGTTTTAAATGCAAGAAACATTGCTTATGCCGAGAAACACGGGCTTACCATGGTGACTATCTGTAACACTTGTCAACTTAATACTGCAATGACAAAACATCGTCTAGATGAAAACCCAAAACTCAAAGCAAAAGTAAATGAGAAACTTGCGGAAGTTGGATTGGAGTATAAAGGTACTTCCGAGATTACTCATTTCCTATATGCCATCATTGATGATATCGGTCTTGATAAAATCAAAGAGATGGTTGTGGCACCACTAAGCCAGTTTAATATTGCTCCTTTTTATGGGTGTCACAATATTCGTCCCTCAGAGTTACAAAATAAGACACATAAAACTCCAGAGTCAGCATATCGCCCTACTTCACTTGATGATCTGATCATTGCGTGTGGTGGTCAAAATGTTGACTATAAAGAGAAGAGCAAATGTTGTGGTTTCCATGTTGAGCTTCAAGCCCCTCATACTGCTGCAGTTCTTACCGGCAATGCGATTGCAGGCGCAATGGATGAAAACGCAGACTGGATGGTAACACCATGTCCACTCTGCCACCTTAAACTTGATACGCAAACCGCACATGCAAGTGAAGCAATAGGTCGTGAAGTTGAGCTTCCTGTGCTTCATATGCAACAAATGGTAGGGCTTGCACTTGGCTGTACTCCAGCTGAACTTGGACTCAATCACCACTTAGCGAAAGTTGATTTCGTCTAATACTTCTTTTTTATTCCATCTCTAGAAGATGGAATAATTTCTACTTTACAGATTCCATATCTTTTGCATCATTTTCTCTAACACTCCAAATAAATATCAATGGAATAAAGAGCAGTGTTAAAAATGTTCCAACAATTAGACCGCCTATTGCAACAGTCCCAAGTGGTGCGAGACGCTCAAGTCCAATAGCCGAACCCATTGCAACAGGGAGCATACCCGCAGATGTTGCAAATGCGGTCATAAGAACAGGTCTTGTTCTGATTTTAATACTCTCAAGCATTGCTTCTGCTATTGTTAAAGTCACCACTATTGATATATGTCGCATTGGACAAGGGAGAGGTGTTTGTTGTTACATTAGGTCCCATACTGTATCCATAGTAAGAACTAAAATCAATTTTTGGATAGTAACTTGCATAAGCACTCTCTATCTTTTTTGTTGCTATATCACTTTTGAGCCGATAGAGTCTGTATCTATTAAGGTTCTCTATGTTAGTTGACGTAACATCTTTTTTATATTCAATATTTATATCGAGGGGTTCTTCATCTACAAACTCTTCTCCACCGATAAGTGTCGTAAGTGTAGCTCGCAATATCTTGATATTTGCATAAATTTTATCCTCATTGAAACGACTTGCTTCATAGGAGTTCTCTATTTTTAATCTATCTAGCTTTGATCTACTTCCTAATTTATAAGCCGCTGCAATCTTTTTATAGAGTTGAAACTGTGTTTTCGTATAAGACTTTTATGCCTGAAGTTGTTCATCTAATGCAAGCAAAGAGAGATAGAGTGTTCTTACATTATATATCAACTCTTCATATCCAAGCTTTGATTTTATAATAGAATTTTTATATAAAATATTTGATATTTTATAAGAGTTCTGTTGTGCAAAACCATTAAAAAGAACTATATTATAGGCAACTCCTACAGCCATTAAATCATTTGTCGCCGGAATTTTATACGCACCATCCACTCCACTAACAATATCCATAGGTGTAAGTGGCGCAAGCGTTCGTGCATTGCTATAGTGATCATAATTGGCAATCAGATCAATACGACCAAAGTTCTGCGTTTTTTTAGATGCTCTGTTGGCTTTTGACTGCTCAACCTCTAGTGATATTTTCTTGAGAGAGTTATTATGTTGTAGTGCTTTTTGAATTGTCTCATCTAGACTCATAGCATGCAAAGATGCGTAAACAAAAAGAGGTAAAAAAAGTTTTTTATTCATTCTCTGTTAATCCTTTTTCAATAAAGAGATATTATTGTAGTATAAAATTAAGTATTCTCGTGCTAAAATTCATCTAAACAAGGGTTAAAATATGCAGATTTTTACAAAAGTACTTTTTATTTTTTCACTACTGTTTTCAACACTGCAAGCAAATCAAGAGCTACAACATAGATATAGCGTAACGGGTAAAGATATAATGCTCTCGGATATTGTAGGCGGTTTAGAAGAAGATGTGCTTTTATTTCATATATCTCCATCAAGGCACTCTAAACGAGTAAAAAGTAAAGAACTTCTAAAATTACTTAAAAAGTATGGTTACACAAACTTTTTGGCAAGATATACCTATGTGCAATTCACTCAAAAAAGCCCCATAGATATAGATAAGATAAAAAATAGTCTTATTGAGTACTACCAAGAAAAGTATAAAGATATAAAGATAAAAAGAGTAGATCTGCTTCAAGATAAATATATGACACACCTACCAAAAGAGTATAGAGTCTGCTTCTCAAGAAATGCCTATCTCTCACGCAAGGGCGTCTTATATATTGAAACGCCGGAGAATAAAAAAATCTTTTTTAACTACAATATATACGCAAAATTAAATCTTTACGAAACAAAAAAGAGGATCAAAAAAGGCGAAGAGTTATCGAGGTTAAATTGTAAAAAAAAGAGTATAATACTAGAAAAATTTAAAGCTATGCCTCTTATGGAACTACCAAGAGCACGCTATGAAGCAAAACACAGACTTAAAAAGCTCTCACCGTTAACGCAAAGAGATGTAGTCGGACTTTTTTTAATCAAAAGAGGCTCATATGTCAATGTTGATCTTCAGGATGAAGGTATCCATATCACTTTCAACGCAAAGGCACTACAGAGCGGTCGATATGGAGATAATATCACTGTAATAAATCAAAGCAAGAAAAAAATCCATGTGAGAGTCATAGGTAAAAATAGAGCAGAAGCAAGATGAAAAAAAGAAAAATAATTATTGCAACAAGTGGTGCAAGCGGGATAAATCTTGGGTTAAAGGCTCTCTCTCTACTACCAAAAGAGATTGAGAAGCACTTTATAATGTCTGAGCACTCAAAAGTAGTGTTACAAAAAGAGATGCAAGATGTTATAACACACAAAAATGAAGATATTTCCGCTTCTATTGCATCTGGGTCTTTTGGTGTAGAAGCGATGCTTATTGCACCCTGTTCTATGAATACTTTGGCAAAAATTGCCTGTGGTATAGCAGATAATCTACTTACTCGTGCGGCTGCGGTTATGCTAAAGGAGCATAAAAAGCTTATAGTTGCTCCACGCGAGATGCCATTTTCGGCCATAGCTTTAGAAAATATGCATAAGCTGGCATCTTTGGGTGTCATCATAGCACCTCCTGTTATGGCCTACTATTCAGAGCAGCAAAAACTTTCTGAGATGGAAAACTTCATCATAGGAAAATGGTTTGACTTGCTTGATATTGAAAATGATTTATATAAAAGGTGGAATTAAATGAGCGATCATAAAATTGCCCTCTATCCAGGTACATTTGACCCTATTACAAATGGTCATTTTGACATTATTGAGCGTGCTCGCAATCTTTTTGATGAGGTTATTGTCGCTATTGCAAAGTCAAAAGATAAAAAACCAATGTTTACACTTCAAGAGCGTATTTATATGGCAAATATAGCCGTCAAAGAGATGGATGGCGTTCATGTTGTCGGATTTGACAATCTTACAGTTGAACTTGCACATGAGTATGACGCGGGTGTACTTATACGGGGACTTCGGGCTGTAAGTGATTTTGAGTATGAGCTACAATTGGACTATCTAAACAACTCTCTTGATGAAAGTATTGAGACGGTATATTTGATGTCAAAGCTCAATCATGCTTTTATCAGCTCTTCGGTAGTAAGAAACCTCTTAAAGTTCAATGGTAAAACAGAACATCTTTTACCGCGTGAGGTGCAGAAAATCATAGGGAGTATAAATTTATGTACATCGCAATAGAAGGCATTGATACCGCCGGCAAAAGCACACAAATAGCAGCACTTCAAAATGCCTACCCTGATGCTGTTATCACAAAAGAGCCAGGAGGAACTACCATTGGAGTCCAGATCCGCTCTTTGGTTCTCAGTGCAGAAGCTCAAAGCAAAAAAGCAGAGTTTTTACTTTTTTTGGCAGACCGTGCCGAACACATAAGAGAGGTCATAAAACCAAATCTTGACAAGATGATTATCTCCGATCGTTCAGCGGTAAGCGGTGTTGCTTATGCTCTCACGCAAGGTGAAATTAGTAAAACTGCTCTAAGAGATCTCAATAGATTTGCAACAGATGGTATCTATCCACAAAAAGTATTTTTACTCAAACTGACAAAAGAGGAGTTAGAGTATCGACTCTCACAAAAAGAGCTTGATGGAATTGAACTGCGTGGCAGTGAGTATCTTTTAGCTATTCAAGATGCTATTGCAGAAGCTGCAAAACTCCTTGATATCGAACTTATAGAGATTGATGCTACAAAAAAGATAGAGGCTGTAACAAAAGAGATATTAAATAATATCAACTCCTAAACTCTCCACAAGTAAAAAGATGATATTATTGTATTGCTAACTTAAATTTTGCACCATAAGTCTACGCAATATATTGTGATGTGTAAAAGTTAAGCTATTAAGATTACATTGTAATACTCAAAGGAAACAGATGATTAAATCACTCAGAGGGATGAATGATATTCTCAATAAAGAGGAGTCTCAGAGATTTACATATTTTATAAACACTGCTACAAAAGTAGCTCTTAGATATGGATTTCATCACATTCAAACCCCTCTTTTAGAAGAGACTACTCTCTTTAAGCGTTCAGTCGGAGAGTCAAGTGATATTGTCGGTAAAGAGATGTATCGGTTCAAGGACAAAGGCGATAATGATGTCTCTCTTCGCCCAGAGGGTACTGCGGGTGTGGTGCGTGCTTTTATTCAAAATAAACTTGATCGTTCGGGTGGAACGCACCGCTTTTTCTATCATGGATCTATGTTTCGTTATGAGCGACCGCAAAAAGGTCGTCTGCGTGAATTTCACCAGTTTGGAGTAGAGAGTTTTGGGGTTGAGAGCGTCTATGAAGATGCCGTTATGATTATGATGGTTGCAGATATTTTAGCTGAACTTGGCATTGGATACCGCTTACAAATTAACTCTCTTGGGTGTAAAGAGTGTATGCCCCCTTATCGTGAAAATCTAGTCAATTTTATAGAGAGTGTTGCAGGTAATATCTGTGAAGATTGTCAAAGAAGAGAGAGAACGAACCCTATTCGCGTACTTGATTGTAAAAATGAAAAGTGTCAATCTCTATATGAGACTGCTCCAAAACTCATAAACTCACTCTGTGAAAACTGTGAAAGTGATTTTAACAAACTCAAAACTATTTTAGATGCAAACAACATAGCATATGAGATAGATACAAATCTCGTGCGTGGGCTTGATTACTACTCAAAGAGTGCCTTTGAATTTGTCAGTGATGACATTGGAAGTCAGAGTGCAATTGCCGGTGGCGGACGCTATGATCGCCTTGTAGAGTTTTTAGATGGACGCCCTACTCCTGCTGTTGGTTTTGCTATGGGAATTGAGCGTCTGCTAGAGCTTATTTCCATGCCTAAAGAGTTGCGTGAGGGCTATTTTTTTGGTGCTATGGATAGTGAAGCCGTTGAGTTTATCATTTCACTCACGCAGAAAAAAAGAAAAACAGATAAAGCGAGCTGTGATTATCGTGCAAGAAATCTTAAAAACCATCTTAAATCTGCAGATAAAGTCAATGCTAGATACTGCTGTGTAATAGGCTCAAATGAACTTGAAAATAGCACAATTTGGGTAAAAGACCTAGAGAACAAAACAGAGCAAGTTTTAAATATAGAAGATTTATATTGATAGGTAAAAATTTTGAAGAATTTTGGTTTAGATATATGGGCAAACAAAAACTTTATTATCGAAGAAGGTGAAGTTCGACTCAATTATAAATCAATGCCCTCACTTCTTGAAATAACAAAATCGATCAGAGAAGAAGGTACGCGTGGTCCTCTGCTGCTTCGATTTCCACACTTGATAAAAAAACAGATACGCAGTCTCTATTCCCACTTTGACAGTGCTATAAAAGAGAACAACTATCAAGGTAGTTTCAATGCTGTTTTTCCGCTAAAAGTAAATCAGTTTCCTCACGCAGTCCATGCTGTTGTCAATGAGGGCAAAGAGTACAACTACGGTCTTGAAGCCGGTAGTAAAGCTGAACTTATTCTTGCTATGGCAAAGACACCAAAAGGCGCAAATATCACAGTAAACGGTTTTAAAGACAAAGAGATGATTATGCTTGGCTTTATTGCAGCACAAAGCGGGCATAATATCACCTTGACTATTGAAGGGCTTGGAGAGTTAGAGACCATTATAGAAGTAGCTCAAAAGTCAAATCTAAAAGTACCGCATATAGGTATTCGCATGAGGCTACACTCTACGGGAAGCGGTGTCTGGGCAAAAAGTGGTGGGATGGATGCAAAATTTGGACTCACTTCAACAGAAATTTTAGAAGCGATAACACTTTTAAAAGTTGCAAATCTACTTGATAATTTAAGTATGATTCATTTTCATATCGGCTCACAAATGGTTGATATCGCTCCTATTAAAAGAGCGTTGCGTGAGGCTGGAAACTTCTATGCCGAGTTAAAAAAGATGGGAGCAGATACACTTCAAAATATTAATATCGGTGGCGGACTTGCCATTGAGTATGACCAATACTCTCACGCAAAGAGTCATAACTACTCCATCGAAGAGTTCTCAAGCTCAGTTGTTTTTCTTCTTGGAGAAATAATGGACGCAAAAGGGGTTGAACATCCAAATATTTTTACTGAATCGGGTAGATTTATTGTTGCTTCTCACGCAGTACTTATCGCTCCCGTCTTAGAGCTTTTTACACAAGACTATCATGAAAAGCTTTTAAAATTTAAAGAGAAAAATCCTCCGCTTATTGAAGAGTTGCGTGAGCTCAATCGACTACTAAACAATAAAAACTGCATCGAGTACCTCCATGATGCACTCGATCATATAGAATCTCTTTTAACACTTTTTGACCTAGGCTATATTGACCTGCAAGACCGATCAAATGCTGAAATTTTGGTGCATAATATCATTAAAAAATCACTCTATCTTACAGCATCATACAAAACAGATGAACTCAAACAGCTTCAAATCAATCTACAGGAGCGTTATCTTATCAATGCATCGATTTTTCAAAGCCTACCGGATTACTGGGGACTTGAGCAACATTTTCCTGTTATGCCCATTCATCATCTCAATGCTGACCCTCTTCGAGCAGCCTCTTTATGGGATATTACCTGCGACAGTGATGGAGAGATTGGCTTCAACCCAAATAAACCCCTCTACCTACACGATATCAATCTTAATGAAGAGGAGTATTTTTTGGCTTTTTTCAACCTTGGTGCCTATCAAGAGACTTTAGGTATGCAACATAATCTTTTTACCCATCCCAATGAATATACTATTGTCATAAATGACACTGGATATACCATAGAAAATTGTGTAGAGTCAAAAAGCATACTAAATATTCTAACATCTATTGGTTATAACGAAGAAGAAATCTTAAAAAACATTAAAAGTGACCTAACGGCAAGTAGATTTATCACAGAAAAAGAAAAAAGTGATACACTTACAAGTTTAGAAACATTTATCTATCAAAATGGATATCTAAGAACTACAAACTAAGGAATTTTATGGGGCTTTTTACAGAGATTAAAGAAGATTTTTCAAATGCATACAAGAATGATCCAGCTTTAAACTCAAGATTGGATTTCCTGTTTAACTACCCTGGCGTGTGGGCTGTAGCGTGGCATAGAGTTTCACATAAACTCTACAATGCAAACTTTAAGCGTTTAGCTAGAATTCTTATGGGAATCACGCAGATTTTAACAAACATAGATATCCACCCTGCTGCTGAGATCGGAAAACGCGTCTTTATCGATCATGGAACCGGTGTTGTCATTGGTGAAACTGCCGTTATTGAAAATGATGTTATTATCTATCAAGGTGTAACACTTGGCGGTGTTTCGCTGACACAGGGCAAAAGACACCCAACTATCAAACAAGGTGCTGTTATCGGTGCAGGTGCAAAAGTTCTTGGAAATATTGAGATTGGCGAACATGCAAAAATCGGTGCAAACTCTGTTGTTGTCAAATCTGTACCTAATTGTTCAACAGCCATTGGTATTCCTGCTCATGTAATTGAAAAAGGAAGATGTAAAGATCCGTTTATGCACAATATGCTTCCGGATATCAACAAAGAGATGTTTGAGTATCTTCTAAAAAGAGTTGCTATCTTGGAACATATACTTGTAAAAGATAATGGAGAGGTTCTTGAACAAGACTTAGAACTTGAGTATATCTACGAATCTTTCATCAAATCAATGAAAAATTAAAAAGTTTTACCTCTTCTTAACTTAACTACACTATATTTTTAGTATAATCTCTTCAATATTTCACCTAAAGGGTTTTTATGCTTACAAAACGCATCAATACACTATCTGAATCGATTACTATTGCAATATCTACGCTTGCACAAGAGTTAAAAGCTAAAGGAGAAGATATTCTCAGTTTTTCTGCCGGTGAACCTGATTTTGACACACCACAGATTATTAAAGATGCAGCTATTGCTGCCATTAACAGTGGTTTTACAAAATATACCGCGGTAGATGGTATTTTAACTCTCAAAGAGGCTATTGCTAAAAAACTCAAATATGATAACAATTTAGAGTATGCACCAAACCAAATTATCGTAAACAATGGTGCAAAACACTCGCTCTTTAATCTTTTTTCTGCGACCCTTGAAGATGGGGATGAGGTTATTATCCCTGCACCATACTGGGTTACTTACCCTGAACTTGTAAAGTATTGTGGCGCTAAACCCGTAACAATAGCAACAGATGACTCAAGTGGATTCAAAATCACTCCAGAGCAGCTTAAAAGTGCCATCACTCCAAAAACAAAGATGCTTATCTTAACAACACCCTCAAACCCAACAGGAGCACTCTACTCTAAAGAAGAGCTCACGGCGATTGGTGAAGTGCTTAATGAGACAAATATTCTTATTGCAAGTGATGAGATGTATGAAAAGCTTACATATGATGGCGAATTTGTTTCTACTGCATCCATCAGTGAAGATATGTTTAAGCGTACAATTACGATTAACGGTCTCTCTAAATCTGTTGCTATGACAGGATGGCGATTTGGCTATATGGCTGCATATGACACAGAACTTATCAAAGCAACAAAAAAGCTTCAGTCTCAAAGTACATCAAATATCAACTCCATCACGCAGTATGCTGCGATTTCCGGACTTGACGGCAGTGCAGATAGTGATATTGCTATGATGAAAAAAGAGTTTATGAAGCGTCGTGATGAAGCTGTAAAACTTTTCAATGAAATAGATGGTCTTAGTGTACTTAAACCCGATGGTGCTTTTTATCTTTTTGTGAATATCAAAGAGGTTAGCAACGATTCGCTTACATTCTCACAAGAACTTCTTAAAAATAAAGGTGTAGCAGTTGTTCCAGGCGTTGGTTTTGGCAGTGAAGGTTATTTTAGATTTTCATTTGCAATAGATATAGCAACGATTCGTGAAGGAATCAAAAGAATTGATGCATTTGTCCAAGAGCTTAAAACAGAGTAGGTTTTTCAACCTACTTTAGCTCTTGAAGTGCTTTTATCACTTCATCTAAGTTTTCAAGTGGAATATGTACTTTCCACTCTAGATTAGTAGCATCTCCATTTAAAGAGATTCCAATACTTGCTACTGCATCACTTCCCTCTCCATATGGATTCTCTAGTTTTTCTACAGAGATAACACCATTTTGTGTTCCATTAAGCGCAATTGTTTTACTCATAAAAACTCCTTATATTTTATTTGATAAGTCTAGCAAGTTTTCCCTGAATTTTAAGCCATGCTTTGTGTTCCATAAATGGGAAGCCTGCAAATGTTCCTCCGCTCTCTTTTATACTTTTTGTCACACCACTGCGTGCCGCAAAAGTATTAAAAGGTGCGATCTCTAAGTGTCCTGCTGCACCTGACTGTGCACCAAACACACTGTTTTGTCCAATAATTGTTGAACCTGCAAAACCTGATTGTGCAGCTGCAACACTCCCTTTTCCAAAGACACAATTATGTGCTATATGAATCAAATTGTCTAGACGCGCACCTTTTTCTATAAGTGTAGAGCTAAATACCGCTCTGTCTATTGATGCGTTTGAACCAATTTCCACATCATCTTCAATAACAACATTACCTATATGATATATCTTTTTATGCTCTCCGAGTCTGTTAGAGGCAAAACCAAAACCATCACTTCCAACCACTGTTCCGGCATGAATGATACAATTATTTCCAATCTTACAGTCACGGTAAATGACAACATTTGGATAGAGAGTGGTATTGTCACCTACTTCAGCATTTGAGCCGATATAGACACCTGCCATAATAGTTGTGTTTTTTCCTATCTTTGCACCAGGTGCAAGTGTAGCTGTTGGAGCAATGCTACTACCCTCTCCAACAAGAGTTTTAGAAGTATCACTCTCCTCTAAAGAGGGTGCGAAATATTTTGAAAGTGTTGCCATCTGCCAATATGCATCTTCAACAACAAGTGCTACTGAATCCATAGGAATATACTCTTTTGTAGCTTCTGTTACTAAAATAGCACCCGCTTTAGATGTTGGAATCTCTTTGATATATTTAGGATTTGCTACAAATGAGAGCTCACTCTCATTTGCATCTTTGAGGGTATTTAAGGAGATGATATCTCTATCATCACCATGAAACTCTGCGCCGACTATCTCTGCAATTTCACTTAGTTTCACAATGCTATCTCTCGAGTGCTACAGCACCACTTCGTACAATCTCTTTTGGATTGTAGCGTTTTATAGCATTGAGATAATGATCAACTCTTTTTGGTTCATCGGTAACCATTACGATGACAATATTCTCACCGACATTAACGATTTTTCCATTATATGCTTCAGAAATTGCGTTAATATCACTTAAGTTCTCCGTAATTGGGAACTTCACCATAGCTATCTCTTTTTCAACCATATCTTCATGCTCATAAACACGAAGAACCGATATGAGCTTATGCAGTTGCTTTGTAATTTGCTCCATTACACGAACAGATCCTGATGTTATAATCGTCAAACGAGAGTATTTTGAATCTGGAATCGGTGCGACTGTAAGTGATGTAATGTTGTAGCCACGACCAGAAAAAAGGTCCGTAACACGAGACAAAACGCTTGCTTCATTTACTACGATAACTGAGATTACTCTTCTTGCATTCTCACCCATTATTTACTCTCCTCTTTTTCTAATAGCATCATATTAAAAAGGCTTCCACCTGCTGGAACCATCGGCATAACATTTTCAAATCTCTCAACTAAAACTTCAATAAAAGCAACAATGCCCTTCTCTACGGCATCATTTAGTGCTGCATCAAACTCCTCTTTTGTGCTGACTCTATACCCTATTCCACCGAATGCTTCTGAGAGTTTTACAAAGTCTGGCTGCACGCTTAAATCTGTCTCAGAGTGACGCTTGTCATAAAAGAGTGTCTGCCACTGTCGCACCATTCCAAGGAAGTTGTTATTTAAGATAATGTTAATAACCGGCAATTTTTTCTCAACTGCTGTCATCAACTCCTGAGAGTTCATTAGTATTGAGCCATCACCTGTAAAGTTTATACTTATCTTATCTGGAGAAGCCGCACGCACACCAAGTGCTGCAGGAAAACCAAATCCCATAGTACCAAGTCCACCTGAACTTATAAATTGACGCGGTCTGCTAAATGGATAGAACTGTGCTGTCCACATCTGGTGCTGTCCAACATCTGTAGAGATATTTGCATCATCGCCAAGAAGTTTACCAACTCTCTCAATTACCCACTGCGGTTTAAGCCTCTTGCTATCCTCGTGATATGCAAGCGGATGCAATGCATCAAAGTTCTTGACAGTTTCTCTCCATGACTCATATCTCTCAACATCGATTTTATCAACTTGCTCAAGCATCTCTAAAACAACATTTTTAACATCTCCAACGATTGGAAAGTCCGCATTAACAAGCTTAGAGATAGAAGCAGGATCAATATCTATATGAATAACTTCTGCATTCTTTGCAAATTCAGAAAGCTTTCCTGTTACACGATCATCAAAGCGTGCACCAAGAGCAATAATTATATCTGTTTCGCTCATTGCCATATTTGCGGCATAAGACCCATGCATTCCAAGCATTCCAATGAGCAGATCATCATCATATGCAAGCGTTCCGCGTGCCATAAATGTCTCAACAGCAGGAATGCCGGTTTTATGAACCAAATCTCTTACATCATATGCCGCATTTGCATTGATAATACCGCCACCTAGATAAAAAAGAGGTCGCTTCGCTTTAGCGATTGCCTCCATCGCTTTTTTAATCTGGCGAGGATTTCCTTTGATATGCGGTTTATATGTCTCAAGATTGAGATCAATATCATAATTAAACTCTGCGATCTGTGCGGTCACATCTTTAGGGATATCAACATGAACAGGACCTGGGCGTCCGGAAGACGCAATATAAAACGCCTCTTTAAGTATGCGTGGAAGGTCTGTTGCATCAGTTACAAGATAATTATGTTTTGTACAAGAGCGTGAAATTCCTACTGCATCAATCTCTTGAAATGCATCTGTACCAATAAGACTCATAGGTACCTGACCAGAAATAACAACTAAAGGAATAGAATCCATATAGGCATCTGCCAAACCGGTAACTGCATTTGTAAAACCGGGACCGGATGTAATCATAGCAACACCTACTTTGCCACTTACTTTTGCATAGCCTTCTGCTGCGTGAACGGCTGCTTGTTCGTGACGATTTAAAATGTGTTGAAATTTGTTTTGTTTATATATCTCATCATAGACATTCATTATTGCTCCACCTGGGTAACCAAAAACTGTCTCTACACCTTCTGCAATAAATGCTTCAATGACCATCTGTGCGCCACTAATTTGCATAAAAAGTCTCCTCTAATTGTTTATATTAAAAATTTTCTCATTACAGATCCACCTGCAGATCCAAAAACAACCTACAATTTAAGCTAAATCAAATCTATAAAAAGTCCTTCATCTCTCATAAGTATTATAATTATCTACCGAAAAATAAAAACATTACAAGAATAAACAAAGGCTTTTTATAAAAACCATTATACCTGAAATCTCTTCAAGCTTATCTAAAATATGAGTAAAGATTCTCCATCGATCCTAGAAACTCTAATCTAAAATAGAATCAACTATCATTGATGGTCGCCACATTGTAAGCGAACCTTTTTTTAAAAATTTAAGGTTCAATTTAGTCTCAGGGTGCATATCTTGAAAAAGATTGAAAAATGCCTTTATCTGTTCTGAGACACCAAAGTTCACTATATAGTTTTTGATACTGTTTTCTATTTTTGAGCGTTCTACTCCACGCTGTAAGGCATCTTCAAGCTGTACCATATATGTAAAAGCAAAAATAGTCGCAAGTGTTGCATACTTTGAACTTGTTTTCATATATTTCTGAAGCACTGTTTTTACTCCGTTAATATCACCAAGTGCAGCGGCTGTATTTGCCGCATGGAGATCTCTATTCCACATCTGTTGCAGTTTTATACCATCTTTTGTCAGCATCAAATCTTCAGAAACTGCCATCATATCATACGCTCTCTCCATATCATCGTCGCGTACGGCATTATAAAACTTTGCTTTTGATTCAAGATCTATCATAAAACTGCGTGCTTCATCTTTAAAGCCTTCAAAATCCTGTAGTGTACGCAGTATCTTAATAGCAGAATGAATCTCCCCTTCTTGCATAAACTTTTGTGACTTTATATAGAGACTATCGGCATACTTCATTAAGCTCTCATACTCTGGCAACTCTTGTAAAAAAGGGTTCTGTTTTGCAAGTTCCAAACAGATTGTAAACTCTTTTTTTGAAATCTCATTACAAAAACGCTTGTATATTTCAGCCTTACTAAGTACCTCTTGAATCAATTTTGTTTTTTCGCTTATACCTCGATATGGTGCCAATATCTCTTTTGCAAGCGATACCGTCTTTGGATCAAGTACATATTTTTGTGCTTGAAAAAATACTTTTTTCCAACGCTTTTCAAGCACTTTATATATTGCAGACTCCTTATAGAGGGGAAATCGGTTTGCAAGTCCGTAAGCAAGAGCAAACTTGCCTTCTTTTATAAATTGGACAAACCTTGGAAAGTCCGCATAATCTCGAATGAGCCTTTGAATAATTTTATTTTTGCTTGGCATATGTTTAAACTGCTCAAAAATAAGCATCGCTTTTGCTTTATCATCTTTTTGTAGTGCAATTTTTGCCTCTTGTAGAGAGTTTTCCAAAAATTTTGTAATCAGTGAATATATAGGCGTATAGAGCAAAAGAGGATTGGCATCAATAACTTTTTGAATCGACTGAAACTCTTTTTCTTGAAATAATTTTTTTAAAGTATCGACCCTCTCGAAAATATCATAGTAGATTATAAAACCATCTGCCATCCCTACGAACAGAAGGTTGTTATGCTCATCAAATGCCAAGCTTATTATCGGTGAAGTTGTCTTGATATACTTTGGAGAAATAAGCTTATAGGTTTTGAGATCAAAAACAATAATATAGCCAAGCTGTGTTCCTAAAAATAGAAATCTCTCTTCTTTATCAACAACCAAGGCTGTCACTTCGTCATGAATCCCCTGCAGATACTCTAATACTTCTCCACTATGAACATTCCAGATAATTGCAGATAATTTTTCATCAATGCTTATCAGTTTATTTCCGTGGAAAAACTTCAAATGCGTCACAGGTGCAGAGTGTGATTTTAACTTATTTTTTGGTGTCATAGTTACAAGAGAAAAGAGAGAGATTTTTTTGTCAAAACCAGCAGTTGCAACCCAGTTTCCGTTATCTGAAAATGCTATATCATTAACAGCACCTGCGTGAAGAGGCAGTGTAAAAACAAGCCTACTGCTCTCTATGTCAAAAGCGAAACTTTTTCCATCATCTCCACATGAAAACATATAGCAAGAGTGCGGATCAATAGCGACACAAGAGACTTCACCATGGTGACGATCCACTTTTGCTACCACCTTCTTTGTTTGCGTGCTAAAGAGTCTTGATTCTTTGAGATTTGAGGATAAAAAAGCAAGGTAGTTTCCATTGCCCGAAAAAGCAACTACAGAGGCTTTGTAGCGTTTATAGGCAATTCCGACTTTAAAGCCGTTTTGCAACTCAAGATTTTCTTTATTAAAATAGCGCACGGTTGTCTCTGCATCAACAACTAAAAGAGTATTCTCATCAAGAAATTTCATCAATATAATCGGTTTTGCAACACTCTTGCTCTGTACTATCTCCATAATAGACTCAATCCCTTAAATAACCCTCTTTTTTGAGAGCTGCGTGAATCTCATCTTGATGCTCTTTGCCTTTTGTCTCCATATGTACCGTTACATTTGCATCACCATAATCAAGTGATGTAGATGTTCTATCATAAGCAATATGAACAATATTTGCATTGAGCCCTTGAAGTATCTCCGTAAAACGCATCAATGATCCGGGTTTATCAACAAGTGTTACTGTAACTTTCATCTTACGATGTGATTTCAAAAGACCCTTTTCAATGATAACAGAGAGCAGTGTTACATCCATATTTCCACCACTGAGTACTACGGCTACATTTTTTCCCTTGAGCTCATCGAGTTTATGATGCAATAGAGCTGCCACGCCAACAGCACCGGCACCCTCAACGACAAGTTTTTGTTTCTCTAAAAGATACAAGATAGCACTTGCTATCTCTTCATCATCGACACTGAGTACTTTATCGACATTTTTAAGTGCATACTCAAGCGTTATAGGTGATGTATCGCGTACGGCAATTCCATCAGCAATTGTCCTTACGCTTGTTGAATCAATCGGTTTTTTATTTTCATATGACATTTTAAAAGCAGGTGCGCCACTAGCACTTACACCTATTACTTTGACATCTGGGTTTATCTCTTTAATTGCAGTAGATATACCCGCAATCAATCCACCGCCACCAATAGGTACAACAACAGCATCAAGCTCTTGGCATCTCTCTAGTATCTCAAGTCCGATTGTTCCCTGTCCTGCAATAACATCTTCATCTTCAAAAGGGTGTACAAAAGTAAGATTGTTCTCCTTACTATATTGCAACGCATACATATACGCTTCATCATAATTACTGCCGGCAAGAATAACCTCGGCACCATAATGCTTCACGCCATTTACTTTAGTAAGCGGTGTGGACTCCGGCATAATGATAACAGCTTTGATATTAAAAAGATTTGCTGAGAGCGCAACTCCCTGTGCATGATTACCTGCACTTGCAGCCACTACACCATATTTGCGTTCTTCTTGCGTGAGAGAGGCGATTTTATTGTATGCTCCACGGATCTTAAACGCACCGGTAACTTGCAGGTTCTCTTTTTTTAGATAGATATTTACACCTGTTATCTCTGAAAGATAAGGAGCATAAGCAAAAGGTGTTTGAGCTACAATCCTTTCGATTCGTTTTTTGGCTTCTTGGATTTTTTCTAAATGTAACAATTAAACAACCTATGCATAAATATCTCTTTAATCTCATCTATATTTAAATCTATTGTCGGAAATTCACACTCCATAACTCTACCTTTATATTTTGTTTAATATCTCTCAAAAACCGATACAAGGACTTAAACAAGCTATTATAATTTATGTTATTGTATAATAATTACCCTTATATATCAAATGAGGGTAGATAAATGTACTCAACTTTCGCACATAAAACCTAACTCTTTTTGCGTATAAGCACTGAGAACAGTATAATGAACCCCAAAAATTGAACCAGTAAATTTCAGATTTTAATTTCAAAATGTTAAAATAGAAATAGAAAGTATAGGGATTCAAAAATGAGTAAAAAGAGAAAAAGTTATAGTG
>JANEIH010000082.1 GCA_024513425.1 Sulfurimonas sp.
ATATATTTGCATCTTCTAATGATTGCATTACCTGGTTTTTCTTTGGTTCAAGTTCAAAACTAAAATCTTTTTGTGCCCTAAATGATGAGTTCTTCGCAGTTTGGACTGTTGAGATGAATCTATTTTTTGAATCTTTTTCCTTCTCAAGGAACTCATCAAGTATTTTTAGTCTTTCATCATCTTGTAGTGGTTCTAGCTTTTCCAAAATATCCTTTTTTTGAGTGTTGAGTGCAACTTGAATGATTCGTGTGAGTTCTGTGTAGCTTGGTACTTCAATGTTGAGTTTTTTTGAGAGATTTACAAGAGTGTAAAATATTTTTTTGCGATGAATGAAGTTGTTGGCGAGGTTATTTGCTTCTTTTTGAAGGGTGGATGTTATCTCATCTGTGTATTCATTGATTTGAAAATAATCTCGTATTATTTGTTTATATCGATACAATGTTTTCCGCGGTGGTACAGTCTTAACAGGATTGTTTAGTTGATATAATAAAATCAATATTATTTTCGTTATAAAATATATCATCACTAAATTTATGTGTTATTTTGAAATATCCAAACAAAAGTGTAAATGCCAAAAAATATGAATCATTCTGAAAGGATAATGCTATATCCAATAATAATTTTGGCAAGGAGAAGCTATAAGCTTTTTCATTATACTTTAAATGAGGGACTCGTTCAAACTCCTTTAGCTCTTGTTGGTTTAATATTTGTATTCGTGACATTTCCCCTCCTAATATTTTTCTTATAAACGAAGGTTTTTGAGAATATTTGTGTCAAAAATTCCATTTGAAAGAAATAGGGCTTTATTAATTCTTAATATACTATAATATGAATGAGTTTTAAGAATATTTCAATATTAATTACATAGTTTAATAAATACTATATTATATATTAGTTATAATATATATAGATTAAAACTAAAGGATATAAAATGCTAAGTTATGGAGTAACAGATATTCAAACGAAACCATCTCTTATCAAAGCTATGGACATAGGTGAAATTGTAGATAAACGTAAACATATTACACTTGGATATTATATCTCTGCAAAATATGAAAACTATATTTTACCTATTATAGAAAAAATAGATAAAGATGAGAAACTTGCAAAACTAAAACGACTAAAAGCACATCAAGATTTAGAATTTGCAGAACTTGGAGTAGATGATGGACTTTAAGAGAGGTGATATTGTTACAGTAAATCTAAATCCTAAAAAAGGTCATGAAGTTGGAAAAATCAGACCTGCAGTGATTATATCAAGTGATGATGAAAATGAAATATTAGATACAGTCATACTTATGCCCCTATCAACTGATTTAGTTGAAGATATGGAGCCATATCGTATGAGACTACTCAAGCGTGATAATCTCAAACAGGACTCTGATATTTTAATCAATCAAGTACGAACACTCTCTAAACAGAGAATTGGTGAAAAGATAGCAGAACTTACAAATGATGAGTATGCTCTAGTAATTGCATCACTTTGTAAAAACTTCGTATAGGAAAATAGAATGTTTATAGGTTATGCTCGAGTATCAACATCTGATCAAAACCTCTCTTTGCAAAAAGAGACACTTGAAAAAAGTGGATGTGAAAAGATTTATGAAGATGAAGTTAGCGGTACTAGGGCAAATAGACCTGGTCTGGATAAAGCTTTAGAAATCTTGCGAGAGGGTGATACTCTTGTTGTATGGAAATTAGATAGACTTGGCAGAAGTGTCAAAAATCTTATTACACTTGTAGGTGATTTAAACTCTAAAGGAATCCATTTTAAAAGTTTAACTGACTCCATTGATACCAGTACACCAAGTGGAAGATTCTTTTGATAGTGTAAAATAAAGTTCGCAATTTTCATTATCTATCTGTTCCGGTTGATTTTTCAAAAAAAGGAACAGTATATGAAACTGATTTTCAAGCTCCTTGGAATATTTGGGGTTCACTTATTCAGTTTGATATTGGTGTTCACACACCAGATGCACGTTTTGCAACTGATGAAGAAGAGAAAGTCAGAAGGTATATTTGGAATGGTCATCCTGAAGATAGCACACCTTACTTTAAGGTAAAAATCACTCTGATACCCCTTGGTTTGGCTAGTGATGATATAGAAGTGATTTTGAATTCTAGTGATTGGGTCAACCGAAAAGAAAAGTATTATACTAAAGGAACAATAGAGGAAATAGTGTCACTTCCGTTGTGTGGAGGGGGAACTAATTTGAGAGTTATAATGATAGCAGATTTACAAAGACTAAGAAACTATCATGTGAAAGTTGAAGTTTTAGAAGATATAGAACTCCCAAAAGGTGTGCACACATCATTTGACATAAATACAGCTAGTTCAAAACATTAAAATTAAGGAAATAAAATGGCAACAACTTATTATATAAAAGTCAATATTGAATCGACAGGAACTAAATATACAGCTGGAGGAATTCCATTTTCATTGGCAGGTCATAGGTTCTATATCCATAAAGGTACCGATTGGG
>JANEIH010000018.1 GCA_024513425.1 Sulfurimonas sp.
AACTACAACTTCAACAATAGAGACCACTTCAAAGTTTAGGAGAATGATATGAACGAAAAAAATATCCGACAACTGAAAAAGAGTGGGCGAAGTATTTAACTATAAAACAATATTTAACTTTAAATGAAATTGAATATAGAAAATCTTTGGTGTTAGAATCAGGTTGTGACTTTGACAAAATAATACATACAATTAAAGAATATCGGAAAAAACAGAGAAATTCAATTTTTAAATTTGAGGATAAAAACTTTTACTTTGTTGAAACACAAGAGTTACAAAATAGAATTGATGAGATAAAAGACTTTTTCAAAAGCACTGAATATTTTATTAGAAAAAAGTTTTCATTTGAACTATTAAAAGAAACATTAATTTTTGAAGGCTATTACTCTTCTACGATAGAAGGTGCCCATAGCACAATGAAAAGAGCAAAAACATTAGCAAAAGGCCATGAAGAACCAAAAAACAAAGATGAAATGATGGTGCTTAATAATTTTCAAGCACTTATGGAACTAAGAGAAAAAAATCAACTCATTAATCACGATTTGATAAAAAATTTACATAAAATTACAACTGATAAAACACTTGAGTTCGAAACAGACTCCGGAGTATATAGAGATGAAGCAAATGAGATAGTAGATGCTGAACAAAAGGTTATTTTTACTCCACCTGCCAATATTGACACAATAAATAAGATGTTAGATGAGCTCTTGGAATTTTTAGAACCAGATGATTTGAAAAAGCCAATAGATAATATATATAGAGCAATAGCATTTCATTTTTTATTTGCTTATATCCATCCCTTTATAGATGGAAACGGAAGAACTGTTCGTATATTGTTCACCTATCTTCTAAAATATTTTGGATACGATATGTTTTACTATATATCTCTTTCTGAAATTATCTATAGAAAAAAAGCAAAAGATTACTATAAGGCATTTATAGATGTAGAAAGAAGTGATTTGGATGATAAAAATAATTTTGATATGACCTATTTTTTTACTATATGACAGAAGTAATGTTAAAAGGTCTTGGCATTTTAAAAAATAGAGATGATGCTTTTTTAAATAACTTTTTGAAACTACCAAGTGCTAGTGGTTATCGTAAGCAAGCTTCCGGATCTATGGGCAGTGTAGGCTCTTGGGGTTATGTGTGGTCATCTTCTATTAATGGTTCTTGTTCTAAGTATTTGTATTTCAATGAGTACCGGAACTTATATTGTAGCAGTCGAGCTTCTTGGCGATCGGTTCGTTGCGTGAGGGATTAAATTATATTTCAGATAAAAGTTAGAATTTGCACTATATTTTTTACAAGTATGTGCAGATACAAAAAACTAAAGTAACTTTAGTCAAATTCACTAAACTTTCTTGATAAAACTTGCAACTATTAACTTTTTTTGCTAAAATTCTCTAAAAAATTAAAAGGAAAATAAAATGGCAAAACATCAATTTCAAACAGAAGCAAATCAGATTTTACAATTAATGATACATTCACTCTACTCAAATAAGGAGATATTCCTGCGTGAGCTTATCTCAAATGCATCAGATGCACTCGATAAGCTCAATATGTTAGTTTTAACAGATGAGAAATATAAAGAGGTAAAGTTTGATCCACGCATTGATATTAAACGCGACAAAGATGCGAAACTCTTAATAGTCGCAGATACCGGAATCGGGATGAATGAAGAGGATCTTATGAACAACCTCGGAACGATTGCTAAGTCTGGTACAAAAGCATTTTTAGAGAATCTTACGGGAGATCAAAAAGTTGACTCTCATCTTATCGGTCAATTTGGTGTTGGATTTTACTCTGCATTTATGATCGCCGACAAAGTAGAGGTTGTTACAAAAAAAGCGAATGAAGAGAAAGCTTATAAATGGGTAAGTAACGGTAGTGGCGAGTTTGAGATTGAAGAGACTACAAAAGAGGGTCATGGCACAGAGATTACACTCTATCTCAAAGATGATGAGAAGGAGTTCTTAGAAGAGTATCGCATTGAAGCGATTGTGAAAAAGTATTCAAATCACATCCCATTCCCAATTTTTATGGACAAAGAGAAGTTTATTCCCGCAAAAACAGATGATGATGGCAAAGAGATTGAACCAAGTAAAACAGAGATCGAAAATGCACAGATCAATTCTGCAAATGCACTCTGGACACTTCCTAAGAGTGAGTTAAAAGATGAAGATTATATCTCATTTTATGAAACATTGGCACACTCAAGCGAAAAGTCGCTCAAATGGATGCACCATAAGGCTGAGGGTGCTATAGAGTATGCAACACTCTTTTATATTCCAAGTAAGGCACCGATGGATATATATAGAGTTGATTATCAACCGGGTGTGAAGCTCTATATCAATCGTGTATTTATCACTGATGATGACAAAGAGCTTATGCCGACATATCTGCGTTTCTTGCGTGGCGTGATTGACTCTAAAGATTTACCTCTGAATGTCTCGCGTGAAATACTACAGTCAAATCCAGTAATGGCAAAAATCAGAAATGCATCAGTAAAAAAAGTACTCTCTGAACTTGGAAAAATGATGAAAAAAGAGCCGGAGAAATATGATACTTTCTATGAAGAGTTTGGAAATGTACTCAAAGAGGGGCTCTATAATGACTTTGCAAACCGTGAGAAGATTTTAGAGCTACTTAAATTCCATACGCTTAACTCTGATGAAATGATAACAATTACCGAGTTTGTAAAAAATGTAGATGAAGATAAGGTGAATGACGAAGTCAAAGAGGGTGACTCGGGTCAGAAAAAAGAGATCTACTATCTTGCAAACAAAGCATCTGTTGCTATGCTTAAACACTCTCCTGTTTTAGAGAAGTTTAAAGCGCGTGGCATTGATGTACTCCTGCTCAATGAAGAGGTAGATACAGTCATTTTCCCAATGATAACGGAATATAAAGAGTATAAATTGATTCCGGTAGCTGATGCAAAATTTGAAGAGAATGAAGAAGAGAAAAAAGCTAAAGAGGAGCTTGTAAAAGAGTTTGAAGGATTTGCAAAAGAGTTCAAAACTACCCTTGGCGATGCTATTAAAAAGGTCGAGGTTACAACTGAGCTAACAGACTCTCCTGTGGCACTTAAAGTTGATAAAGATGATCCGGCATTTATGATGGCTCAAATGATGAAGCAGATGGGTCAAGCTAGTGATGCAGAAGAGCCGGCACCGATTTTGCAAATCAATCCGAAACACGAGCTTATTGTAAAACTCAAAGAGTCAAGTGACCAGAATCTCATTGAAGATGCCGCACATGTTCTTTTTGATCAGGCAAAACTCTTTGATGGAAGAGAACTTAATGATACAGCAGAGTTTGCAATGCGACTCAACCGTATAATTACAAAAGCAATATAATTTTTCAAATGGGTGCAGTTGTAGCACCCATCTCTCTTTAACTCTCTAAACTTTTTTAAAGATTTTATCTCTCACGCAGACTCTTTTTTAAGAACTTTTCTCCTGCTCACTTGTCATATATATCCAAAACTCTTTATGCGTGTAGCCTTTATTTAAAAAGAAGAATTGCAAAATAGCTACTCTGTAGAGAGTGATAAACATTTTTGCATAAGGAATAAAAAGACTCAAACTGACAAATAGAGACTGTTCTTTATCTCCTTTAGACTCTATCATCTCCTGCATACCGATATTTTTGCTTAGATAGACCCCAAACATTATTGACATAACAAAGTTGCAAATCATTCCAAATATCATATATGCTATAAAATCTTGTTCATACATTCCTGCTATCATAACTGTTAAATCCTTGAAAAATTATTTCTCTTAAAAATATTTTATCTAAAAAGATATCAATCGAAGATTAGATATCAAAAAAGTAACAGAATTCCAATATTGAAAAAATTAAGCAAAAGAAAAACTTTCTTTAAACATCTTTGTACTATACTACTTGTGCAAATTATGAATAAAGGTAATTTTATGGAGACTAACCTCGTAATAGAGGGAGTTAAATTTATGTTTTTAGGAATGGGAACAGTGTTTGCATTTCTGATAATAATGATATTATTTATGAATTTAATGTCATATGCAATACATAAATTTTTCCCTGAGCCACAGTCGAGTGCAGATACGCAACAAACAGATACACAAAAAGACAATAAGAAAATAATTGCAGCGATCACAGCAGCAATCGCACACCATAGACAAAGTTAAGGATTATAATGGCTAAGAAATATATAGATGTAATGGATACAACTTTTAGAGATGGTTTCCAGTCGGTTTTTGGCGGTCGTGTATTAATGGATGAATTTTTTCCGGCAGTAGAAGCGGCTAAAATGGCTGGTATTACTCACTTTGAGTTTGGTGGAGGAGCGAGATTCCAATCGCTCTACTTTTACCTAAGAGAAGATGCGTTTGAGATGATGGACAAGTTCCGTAAGATCGTTGGAGCAGATGCAAACCTTCAAACACTTGCTCGTGGTGTAAATACAGTAATGCTTGATACCGGTAGCAAAGAGCTTATCGACCTGCATGCAAAAATGTTTAAGAAACATGGCACAACAACTATTCGTAACTTTGATGCTTTAAATGATATAGAAAACTTAAAATACTCAGCTGAGAGAATTACATATCATGGTCTTAAACATGAGGCTGTTGTTACAATGATGGATCTCCCACCGGGATGCCATGGTGCACATACGGTTGAGTTTTATGAAAAAACACTTCGTGATATCTTAGATAGTGGACTTCCATATGACAGTATCTGTTTCAAAGATGCAAGTGGTACTTCAAATCCTCAAAAAGTTTTTGAAACGATTCAGATGGCCAGAAAACTTTTAGGTAATGATACAGATATCCGTCTCCATACACATGAAACTGCCGGTGTTTCCGTAGCTGCGTATATGGCTGCACTTGAAGCTGGTGTTGATGGTATTGATATGGCAGCAAGTCCTGTAAGTGGTGGGACAAGTCAGCCAGATATCTTAACTATGCTTCATGCAACCAAGGGAATGAACTATGACCTTGGCGGCTTAGAGATTGGAAAGATACTTACATATGAAAAAGAGCTTCAAGCATGTCTTGAAGATTACTTTATGCCACCAGAGGCGACTATGGTCTCTTCTATTATTCCATTCTCTCCAATGCCGGGTGGCGCACTTACTGCAAATACGCAAATGATGCGTGACAATGGTATTATGGAAAAATTCCCAGAAGTAATTGCTGCAATGCAGGAGGTTGTAGAAAAAGGTGGATATGGCACATCAGTAACACCAGTTTCACAGTTCTATTTCCAGCAGGCACTCAACAATGTTATGCAAGGTCCTTGGAAGGCGATCGCTCCAGGTTATGGAAAAATGATTCTCGGATACTTTGGTAAAACTCCAGTTGAGCCAGATCCGGAGATAGTCAAAATTGCTTCAGAGCAGTTGAAGCTTGAGCCGACAACTGAAAAAGCCTTAGATCTAGCTGATGCTGATCCTGCAAAATCTTTAGAGAGCTGGATCAACAGACTTAAAGATGAAGATATTGAGATCACTGAAGAAAATATCTTTATCGCAGCGGCTTGTCAGGAGAAAGGTATCGCATTCCTAAAAGGTGAAGGCGAATTAAATGTGCGTAAAATTTCAGAAATGAAAAAAGATTGTGAAGAAGGAAGTTTAAATATGGGTAGTGGAAATTATACAGTAGTAGTAGATGGTCAAAAATTTAGTGTTCAAGTAGCAGAAGGTAATGCAGATATCCAAGTAACTGCGGTAAATGGCGAAAGCGTAGATCCAGCAGCAGTGACTCCGGCGGCAACATCAGGTGAAGGTGTCGATATCAAAGCATTACTTCCGGGTAATGTTTGGAAAATCGTGGCAAATCTTGGTCAGAGCGTTAATGAGGGTGATGTAATCATGATTCTTGAGTCTATGAAGATGGAGATAGATGTTGTTGCACCAAAAGGTGGAGTAATCAAATCTATTAATGTAGCTGCAAATGATAAAGTTGTAGAAGGTCAAGTCGTAGCACTCTTAGGATAAGCAGATGAAAAATATTGTAATTAAACTATTTGCATCATTGATGCTTTTTGTATCTCTATTTTCCGCAAATGCTGTTGCATCAGAACACGCAACAGCAGAACAGCAAGTATCATCAATGCATAAAGAAGAGAATTATCAATCTAAACCTTTTTCAGAGATGATAACAGGATTCTTGCAATCAACAGGTATTGTAGCACTTGTAAATCCGCGTGAGGATGAGATGAGTGCATCTGGTCAGAAGATGAGTAATTTTCATAAAGGTTTAGGCCGTGTAATTATGATTCTTGTAACATTTTTACTTTTTTGGCTTGCAATTGCTAAAGATTTTGAACCACTTCTGCTCCTGCCTATTGCTTTTGGTGGGCTTTTAGCCAATATTCCGATAGCTGGTATCGCAGGAGAGCATGGCTTTTTGGGAGTCATCTATCATATGGGTCTCTCGAATGAAATGTTCCCTATTATCATCTTTATGGGTGTTGGTGCAATGACAGATTTTGGTCCGCTGTTGTCTAACCCTAAAACAGCGCTTCTTGGTGGTGCTGCACAATTTGGTATCTTTGGTACGCTTGTCGGTGCAGTTGTACTCTCTCAAGCTAATCTTGTTGATTTTACACTGCAACAAGCATCTGCAATTTCAATTATCGGTGGAGCAGATGGTCCGACATCTATCTTTATTGCAACAAAACTTGCACCTGAACTTCTTGGGGCAATTGCAGTTGCATCATACTCATATATGGCGATGGTACCAATTATTCAGCCTCCAATTATGAAAGCATTAACAAGTGAAGCTGAGAGAAAAATCAAAATGAGTACACTGCGTCATGTATCTCGTTTAGAGAAACTAATTTTCCCTATTTTAGTACTTCTCCTTGCGATTTTGGTTTTACCGGAATCTACACCGCTTATCGGTGCGTTTATGTTTGGTAACTTCTTAAAAGAGTCAGGTGTAGTTGAGCGTCTGAATGATACACTTCAAAATGCACTTATCAACATTACAACGATCTTCTTGGGTCTTGGTGTTGGTTCTAAGTTAGCAGCAGATCAGTTTTTGGTACCTGAGACTATGTTTATTATGGTTCTTGGTATCATCGCATTCTCCGTTGGTACTGCAGCAGGTGTACTTATGGCTAAGATTATGAATCTTTTCCCAGGTCATAAAATTAACCCACTTATAGGTTCAGCAGGCGTATCTGCGGTTCCTATGGCAGCTCGTGTATCAAATAAAGTTGGTATGGAGTTTGATAGAACAAATATGCTTCTTATGCATGCGATGGGACCAAATGTTGCGGGTGTAATCGGTTCAGCCGTAGCAGCCGGAGTGTTAATTTCACTCTTTCAATAGCTCAAATTTAAATCACCCTATCTCCTGCAATATTTTTGTACCCTAAGAGTATCTCTTTTAGGGTTTTTTGCATATTGTTGATGGGTTATTAACCACTAAACCTTACAATCATTTCTATAAATTTCAATAAAATGAAATATGTTTGAATGTTAGCTATGAAATGCTAAAATAGCAACTGTTAAAATTAAAAAGAAAGCACAATTAAATGAGAATACTATTTTATCTATTTTTAACTTCGCAACTTCTACTCAGTGAGGTCTATTACTCAAAAGTACAACCTTATAAGTTTAAAAAAATTACATCGAATGTTATTGGAGCAGTGACTTTTATTGATGAAAATATGTTGGGTAAAAAGCTCTCTAAAAAGCCTTTTATTCTTATAGATTCTGAGATTGACACAGCAGAACTGACAGATGTTAGAAAAAAACTCATAAGTTTAAAAGATACACTAAAACTAAATCAAAAGATATTGAAAAATTTGCAAGAAGTGCTTAAAAGAAAAAGAGCAAATTTTAAAAAAACAGAAGCATTAAAAATAAAATCCCGTATTGATAAAGATAGAGAATTTTATGATTTGACTGTAAGCGAGAACTCATTTATCACAACACAAAAAGAGGTAAACTCACTGAAAAACTCCATAGCTGATCTAGAGTTGCGTGAGATGCAGTTACAAAAAAACATACGAGATAAAAAAGCTATACAAGAGGGTTATTTACTCTATTCTATTGATGTTGAAGAGGGGCAGGTTGTCAATATCGGTACTCCATTAGCAAGAGTAGCAGATATTTCAAAAGCACTACTGACAATCTATGTAGATATGGATGAGTTGCACAACATTGAAGATAAAACTATCTATATTGACGGTAAAAAGAGTAGTTATAAAATTTTACGACTCTTAAAGATTGCAGACGGCATCAATATATCAAAGTATAAAGTACAAATTGCCATAAATGCACCAAAAGCTTTCTCTCAATTGGTAAAAGTCGAGTTTAAGAGACAGAAAGATGATAAGTAGTATTTCGGCCTGTCCATTGGATTGTTATGATGCCTGCGGTATTATCTATGATAATGGTAAACTAAAAGCTTTTAAAGATGGACATACAAACGGTTTTTTATGTCCCCATATTAATCATTATGATGCCCATACAAGAGTAGAAAAAGCTCGTTATAAAGGTCAAGAGATTAGTATAAATGAGGCTCTTGTTAAACTCAAGGAGATACTCAACAGTAGCCAAAAGAGTGAAACGCTCTGTTATCGTAACAGCGGAAACTTCGCATTAATGCAAGGTGTAACAGAGTATGTTTTTGCTCAAATAGGAGCATATATTACAGAAGGATCGCTTTGCGACGGAGCAGGAGAAGCGGGAATTATCAAAGGAAGAGGAAGCAATAAAAATATGCCACTCTCTGAGATTGCAAAGTCTGAAGTTATTGTTTTTTGGGGAAGAAACCCTCATGTAACATCTTCACATCTTTTACCGCTCATTAAAGACAAGAGAGTGATTGTTATTGATCCTGTAGAGACAAAGATTGCAAAGATGGCAGATCTGTATATTCAGATTAAACCGCATACTGACATCTTTCTTGCGATGCTTTTGTATCGTTTTTTATACATTGAAGATTCGTGTGACGATACATTTTTAAAAGAGTTTACAAGTGAGCATGAAGATTATTATGAGCTCACGCAGACGATTCGTATAAAAGCGATACTTCAAGATATCGGTATGACACTTGGACAGATTGGTGATTTTTTACATCTTGTTGTCGGTAAAAAGACAGCTATTGTTTGTGGTGTCGGTGTGCAGAAGTATCGTGACGGTGCAGATGTTATGCGTGCCATCGATGCTTTTGCCGTAGGTCTTGGTCTTTTTGGAAAAGAGGGGTGCGGTGTTGCCTATCTAGGTGATTCAAAAGAGGCTATAGAGATACCGTTTGATCTTAGTAGAGCAAAAAAAGTCTCTAAGGTAGATACACCTTTTGATAAGTTTAAAACAGTTTTCATCCAAGGTGCAAATCCACTCTCTCAGATGCCAGACTCAAACAGAGTGCGAGAGAGTATTGAAGATGTTGAGAGTGTTGTCTATTTTGGTTTGTATGAGAATGAGACAAGTGCGATCGCAGATCTAGTTATTCCCGCTAAAACATTTTTAGAAAAAGATGATATCAGAACATCTTATTCACATAACGGTATGATGTTAATGCATCAACAGCAAAAGAGTGATATTGGGATATCCGAGTATGATTTAGCGGTATTTTTAGCCAAAGAGTATGATGTTGCATTAGAGAGTGAGGCAGAGTATCTTGAAGGCTTTAAAAATTATGCCGTAGCGAAGATTGACGGCTCTTTTGAAGTAGAAAAGCGTGAAGCGGTGCCTTATCAAAAGGGCTTTGATACAGATGATGACCAATTTGTTTTTTTAGAAGAGTTTGAAGTACCGCAAAAGGTCAAAGAGGATGAGTTCTATCTTATCACTGTCAAATCACCAAAATCACTCAATTCTCAATTTTATAGAGAAGAGCATGTCTATCTTCACAGTGCTTTGGGATATAAAGAGAGTGAGTTGGTAAAACTTATCTCTAATACAGGTGAAGTGGAGTTACCGGTAAAGCTAAATGATGACTTGCGTGAGGATTGTGTTCTTATCTACAGCGGAACCAAGGGAGTCAATAATTTAACAACTTCAAAACACTGCTATGAAGGCAAAAGTGCAATCTTTCAAGAGAATTTTGTTAGAATTGAGAACTAAAGGATTTTTATGAATATAAAAGAGTTAGATGAAAAATATATATTACCAACATATGCAAAAGCAGATGTTGCGTTTGTAAAGGGTGAGAATGCAACACTTTTTGATATAAATGGAAAAAAATATATAGATTTTACTTCAGGCATCGGTGTAGTTTCTGTCGGACATGCCAACAGAAGAGTTACAGAGGCCTTGCGTGAGCAGATCTCACAAATAACACACATCTCAAATCTTTACTATAATTTACCACAGGCTAAAGCGGCACAGAGAGTTGTAGAGGCAAGTGGCTATGATATGCAGTGCTTCTTTGGAAACTCCGGTGCAGAAGCAAATGAGGGAGCTATTAAGATAGCACGCAAGCACGGTGAGCGTGATGGAGAGATAAAGCGTTATAAGATCATCACACTCAACCACTCATTTCATGGACGCACAATCACAACCGTAAAAGCAACAGGTCAAGAGTCTATGCATAACTACTTTGGACCATTTCCTGATGGTTTTGTTTATGCCGATGGCATTGATGAGATAGAGAGTCTTCTTGATGATCATACTGCCGGAGTGATGATAGAGCTAATTCAAGGTGAGGGCGGTGTTGAACCGCAAGATAGAGAAAAAGTACAGGCTTTGGCAAAACTGCTTAAAGAAAAAGAGATTCCGCTTATCGTTGATGAAGTGCAGACAGGATGTTATCGTGTAGGTGAATTTACAGCTTCTCAAGCTTACGGTATTGAACCTGAAATCATCACTTTGGCAAAAGGCGTTGGTGGAGGAGTTCCCGTCGGTATAGTAATGACAACACTTAAAAATGTACTCTCAGCAGGTGATCACGGTTCAACTTTTGGAGGGAACTATCTCTCATCTCGTGCAGTCTGTGAAGTAGTCGATATCTTGAGTGAGCTAAAAAAGAGCGGTGATTTGGAGAGTAGATCTTTGATTTTCAATCAAGCTCTTGAAACATTTTACAAAAAACACCAAGATATTTTTACTCAAAAAGTCGGCTTTGGTATGATGTGTGGACTCCGTGTAAAAGATGCCGAGACTTTGTCAAATATTATCGATGGTGCAAGAGAAAATGGAGTGATGGTGCTTAAGGCAGGGAGAAACACACTTCGTTTTTTACCGCCACTTACAATTACAAAAGAGGAAATTAATGAAGGCTTTGAAGCTCTTTGTATTGCTGTTTCTAGGCTCTAGTCTTTTTGCCAATGAGAACAATGCAAGTTTAGATGCTTATATCTCAAAATATAAGCAAGATACATTTGGATATGATTATGAAAAGAGTGCGGCAGAGAGCTCAAAGCTGCACGATTCATGGATAGCACCGCTCAATATAAACTACTCATTTTCACGCTCAAAACCCTATGAAAAAGAGCAACAAAACGAGAGTGCTGCTATTAAGATAGATCAGCCGATTTTTCAAAGTGGCGGTATCTATTACGGTATCAAATTTGCTAATGCAAGCAGGCGTTATTCAGACTATAGCATTGATGTTGCAAAACGAAAGATGATAAAAGATGCCGTAGCACTGCTTATGCAGATAAAGCAGACCGCTTTAAAAGTAAAAAAACAGAAATTTTTAATCAAAAATTCCGAAATAAATTTAGCACAGAAAAAAGAACAATATCTTGGCGGACAGCTGGATTCTGGTTTTTTGGACAATGCAATCATTCAAAGAAATGGAGTTATCCAGACACTTTATGATATAGAGACGGCAAAAGAAAAACTTGTGACACAGTTTTATGCCTTGAGTGATTTGGACTATAAAACAGCAGTAATCCCACATCTTAAATATTTGACACCAGAGCAGTTTATCAAGCACAATATCATACTCAAACAAAGAGATGCTGAGATTCAAAAAAACAGATATGCCAAAGATATGCGTGTCGCAAAATATCTACCTCGTATAAGTATTACAGCTGGATATAACTGGAGTAAAAGCAGTGGAGAGAAGTTTTATTTTGGTGGCAGTCTCTTTGACAATTCAAATGAGTTAAATTATTATAATTATGGTTTTCGAGCAACTCTTCCTTTGGATATCAATACATTTCATGATATTGAATCAGCGCGCGTAGATTATCTCAAAGCACAGCTTCTTAAAGCAGATAAACAAAGAGAGTTGCAGGCTCTTTTTAAACAGGTTATGCATAATATTGAAAACATTGACAAAAAAATAGCACTCTCCAAAGAGAATAAAAAACTCTATAGTAAGTTACTGCGTGATACGGAAGAGCTTTTTACTGCAGGGCACAAGACAGAGTATGATGTCGATATACTCAAAAACTCTTTAGAGATACAAAATATAGATACAGAGATATATGAGATGGACAAGCAGTTGGAGTTGTTAACGCTCTATGAGATGTATGCAAATGGTGAAGAGTAGATGAAATTTAGTGACTATATGGCAGAGTGGCTCTATGGTGAAGATGGTTACTATGCGACTTATAAAAATATAGGGAAAGAGGGTGACTTCTATACAGCAGTAAGTACAAGCAAGTTTTTTGGCGGTACCATTGCCAAGCATATCATTACTTTGGTGGATGAGGGGTTTTTACTTCCTGATGCAACAATTTGTGAAATTGGTGCGCATCATGGTTACTTTTTGGCTGATATATGTGAGTTTCTTTATACGCTAAGGCCGGCACTGCTCTCCTCTTTTAGCTTTGCTATTGTTGAGCGTTTTGATGATCTACAGAGACAGCAACGAGAGTATTTTGCGGAGAGTTTCGGCGATGTTGTAAAACTTACACACTATAAATCTCTGCGTGAGATCTATGTCAAGAATGCTTTTTTTATTGCAAATGAGATATTTGACGCATTTCCTTGTGAACTCTACTTTAAGGGCGATGTGGCACGAGTTGAGAATCATAAAGTGATATTTGATCAAAAAGATGATAGAGTAGAGCAAAAAGCGAAAAGGTACCATAAAGATAGAGGTGAGATAGCCGTTGGTTATGAAGAGTTTGCGTGTGAGATGGAAGGAGCTGCAGAGCAGTTTGAATTTATGAGTTTTGATTATGGTGAGATGCAGGCTCGATCAGATTTTTCACTGCGTGTCTATGTAAAACATAAAGTACTTCCTTTTTTTCTCCCCGAAGATGATGAAGATTACATTCCAAGAAGAGAGTTTTTTAAAAAGAGTGATATTACCTATGATGTAACCTTTGAACATGTAAAAGATGCTTATGTTGAAGCTGGAGTTGATTTTGTGGAGTTTAAAGCGCAGATGGTGGCTCTTGTTGATATGGGACTTTTAGAACTTTTAGAGATACTTCAAAAAAATGCAGATGAGGAGATCTATAAACAAGAGTTAGAAAAAGCAAAAATTCTTATCATGCCAAATTTTTTGGGTGAGCGTTTTAAAATGATACGTTTTCGTAAACAATAATTTAGTCAAAACAGATACATCAGGTAGATTATTTTAGCAGAAAGGCTTTTAGAGCCCTTCTATTATTTTTATTAACTCTTCTGGACGATTCGAGTTTTTGATAGCATTTTCTTTTGTAATAACTCTTTTTTGAAGGAGTTCAACTAGCTGTTGTGTTTGTGTAGTCATAAATGTCTCTTGTTGGTTGAGTTGCATTTGTGAGTAGATTTGGTGTACTTTATCTTCACGAATTTGATTTTGAATTGCAGGGTTTGTGATCAAAATCTCTTGCGTTACTACTTTACCGCTTTTAATATGAGGAATCAGCGTCTGAGAAATTACAGCAACTAAAGAAGATGCCAACTGCGCACGAATCTGAGCCTGCTCTTCACCATCAAAAACATCGATAATGCGGTTAATGGTACTAGGAGCTGAGTTGGTATGAAGTGTTCCAAAAACCAAGTGACCGGTTTCAGCGGCAGTTATAGCAGCACTGATTGTCTCAGCATCACGCATCTCTCCGATGAGAATAATATCAGGGTCTTGACGGAGTGAATATTTTAATGCTGTTGCAAATGATTCTGTATTGCTTCCTATATTGCGTTGTGAAAAGAGTGACTTGATGTTTTTATGCACAAACTCTATCGGATCCTCAATCGTAATAATATGACGATGCTCTGTCATATTGATTTCATGCAGCATGGAAGCTAGCGTTGTTGATTTACCCGAACCTGTCGGACCGGTAACTAAAATAAGCCCTTTTTCTTTTTTTATAAGCTCTTTAAAGATTGGAGGGTTTCCATACTCATCAAGAGTAGGAATATCAATCGGAATCATACGAAAAGCACAACCGATTCCATGGATGGTACGGTAGTAGTTAGCACGAAAACGCCCAATATCTTTTAACTCAAAAGAGAAATCAAGTTCATTATGCTCTTCAAACTCTTTTTTCTGCTTATCTTTAATAAGAGAGTAGGCTATCTCTTTAACATCATTTTTCGTTAAGACTGGAAGATTTAAAGCACGCAGCTCTTTATCTATTCTGATTTGTGGCTCACTTCCAACAACAAGATGTAAGTCTGAAGATTTGAACACTAAAACACTTTTAAGTAATTTTTTGATGTCTAATCTTTTGTTAGAATCTTCAGACGATGTTGTAATTTCTTCACTCATAAAAGTTCCTGTTTATTTGAAATTTTAAATATATCTTTTCTCATTGCTACTCGATGATTTTTGGCACTACAAAGAAGTCATCTGCACTTTTTAACGCATGCTTGAGAATCTCTTTATGGATTTTTGGATTACAATTCGGTGTATCCTCACGCAAGGGAGTAGCTGTATCGCTCATCGCAAATGTTGCATCAATACCTTTGGTATCTAATTCACCGAGGTTGTCTACAAAGCCGACAATCTCAGAGAGTTCTCTAATGATCTCTTTGCGTTTATCTTCGCTTATTTTTAAAAATGATAATTTTTCCAATCTGCTTAATAGTTCGTCATCTACCTGCATAATTTCTCCGTGTATGATTTAATTTTCGGATTTTAACATAGAAACCTTATTTGTTTGATGAAACTTTAACAAACTATGCGATAATATTATGAAATTCTAATATATAAGCAAGGGAAAAGTTTTGAGTTTAAAAGAAAATATAGAGATGGTAAAAGATGAGCTAAATTCAGAAGAGAAGTTTTTTGAAAAAGCGGTGATTACAGAGAGATTTGTAAAAAAATATAAAAAGCCTATGATCGGCACTGTTGCTGCAATTGTTTTAATTGTTGCTGCAAATTTTACATATAAAGTGAGTGAAAAAAACAGAATTGAGTCTGCAAATAAGGCTTTGGCGGAGTTGCAAAAAAATCCTAAAGATGAACTAACACTTGCAAGGCTTAAATCATTTTCACCTCAATTGCATGATGTGTGGCTCTATTCTCAGGCAATAGCTCAAAAGAGTGTAGCTGAACTGGAAAAACTTAAAAACTCAAAAACTTTGATAATTAATGATACGGTGCAATATGAAGCAGCGGAGTATAAAGAGGATTTAGCGGCACTAGAGGCATATTCGGAAAAACAAAATGCTATCTATAAAGATTTGGCGATGGTTATGAGTGCTATTCTTTTAATGCAAGAGGGTAAAATTGACAAAGCACATAACAAACTCAGTATGATTGGCGTAAACTCTCCTATGACTCAGGTAGCAAATGCACTAATGCACTACGGAGTAAAATAGATTTTGAAGCAGAATATATTTTTACTGTCATCTCTTGTGCTTTTATTGAGTGCATGTAGTACAAAAGAGGTCTATAAACCGAAAAATCTCTCTAATGATTGGGAGAAAACAGTTGCAATGAATGAGAGTATTGTCGATACTTCTGCAAATATAGCACTGCTGGAAAATAGAAAAGTTCTCTCAGAAAATGGTGAACTTAATGTAACAATTCCTAAAAATCAAAGAGTTATTTCACTGAGTGAAAATAGAGTCATCAGTGCATCCATTGATGGAAATATAACACTCACTTCCACAAAAGATGGCACAAAGAGAAACATTGCCCTAAAAAAGACTATTGCAGGTGCAAGTGTTTCCGGAAATATCTTGGCTGTTCTCTTTGCAAATGATGATATAGCTCTTTATGATACACAAACAAAAGAGATACTCTTTAGAGAGCAGGGGGGTAGAGCTATTGCTAATGATATGCGTATTGCACCCCCTCTCTTTTTAAATGATTTAGTACTTTTTTCTACTTTGGACGGAAAAGTAATTGTTGTCAATGCAAAGTTAAAAAAGCGTTTAAGAACGACTATAGTCTCTTCGGAAGATTATTTTAACAATGTCATTTATTTTAATATAGTAAACAATAAAATTATGACAGCGACTTCGTACAGACTCCTTGCAATGGCACAAAAAGAGTTGCATCACAAGTATGAGATTCGCAATATCGTTTTTGACGGAAAACTTATCTATATTACAACAAAACAAGGAGAGATACTTTCACTCACTCCTGATTTGCAGGTAGATTCAAAAATAAAGCTCCCTTTTGCGCACTTTCTTGGAATGATAAATCATAATGATAAGCTCTATATCCTTGAAAAAGAGGGCTATATGATAGTTGTGAATAAAAAAAGCTTTCATTATACTGTGCATAAAGTTGATCTTGATGATGGTTTTGTTTTTGTCGGTGATAATGTTTTTTATGTAGATGATGAGAAAATCTTCGTAGAATAATGTCCAATGAGCTAGAGGCTTTTATAGAGTATATAACAGTTACAAAGGCACTTTCAAAAAAGAGTATTGAAGCCTATAGGGGTGATTTGCTTTTTTTTGAGAAGCAGCTCAAAAAACCACTTATCAAGCTCGATACAGTGACACTTCTCTCTGTGTTAGAGAGTTATAAAAACAAAAGAACACTCAATCGCAAACTCTCTTCAATTAATGCTTTTTTCGATTTTTGCTACAAGTCACAGTTTGTAGAAAAGCATGCAAAACTTCGTCTTGCAAAAACTCCCAAGCTCCTGCCAAAGTTTCTCTCTTACGAATCGATTCAAAAAGGTCTAGAGCTTATTGACAGAAGTAGCTGGATAGGTTTGCGTGATTATGCACTTATTCTCTTTTTGTATGCAAGTGGAACGAGAATCAGTGAAGCATTAGAGCTCTCACGCAACGATATTGAAGGAGAATGGTTGCATATTCGTCATGCAAAAGGAGAAAAAGAGCGAATAGTACCATTGGCAGTCGTAGCGCGTGAGACAATTGATATATACTTGCGTGAGGCTCCGTTTGAGAAAGATTGCTTATGGTATAACTACAAAGGCGGTAAACTAAGTCGTATATCTGCTTATAAAATCACGCAGAAGTATCTTGGAGTATCTCCTCACATACTGCGTCACTCTTATGCCACTTCGCTTATTCGAGGCGGTGCGGATTTGCGAGTAGTACAGGAGCTACTCGGACATGCATCACTACTGACAACACAGGTCTATACACACATACAAAAGCAGGATCTAAAAGATACGGTATCTGTATATCATCCTGTGGCAAAGGAGGGTTTGTGAGTGAAGTAGATAACAAAATATTTTCCAAGCCATTTTTAGACTCACTCTTTTTTACGCAAAACAAATGGCATCAGCATGGAGTTTTATGGCATATCTTGCGTGTTGCATATTATACGCTTAAATATGGTGATTTTAAGATGTTGCCTGCTGCACTATTGCATGATATCGGTAAGCCTTTTGTCGCTTTTAAAAAAGATGAAGAGGATAGAGAGTTTAATGAGTGGAGCTTTACAGACCATGAAGAGAGAAGTTATCAAATCATTAAAGAGTGGACTTTAATTGGTAACTATACAAAAGATTTGGTACGCTACCATTATCTTATTCGTGATCTGAAAAAATCAAAAAAAGAAGATCCGCAACGATATATACAAAAGAAACTTATATGGGATGCTTTGGAGAGTGATTTTAAAAAAGATTTAGAGAGGTTTTTGCATTATGATGACCTTGGAAAAGGCAAAAAGAGACGAAATTAACCCAAAGGGAGTATAATACGCACATGAAAAAATTCGCACCGCTATTTATAATAATCATTATTGTTATTCTTATAATTACACTCTTTTTATCACTTGGCAATAGACAAAAAATGGTAGTTGTTAAAGAGGGAAACCTAAAAAAAGTTCCTTTGGAGATGAAGATAAATAGGTATCAAGACAGCTTTTGCGGTATGGTAATTACCGAACTGACTTATGCTTCTCAAGTTGTTGGATCTGATGGTAAAACTTGGTTTTTTCATGATCATGGAGATTTTGTAGAGTGGCTCAAAGACAAACCATTTGCAAAAGATGCAACTATCTGGGTTATGAGCCGTGATACACAGAGATGGATCGATGGACGAAAAGCGTACTATAGCGTGAATGAGCTGACACCTATGGGCTATGGTTTTGGAGCTTATGAGAAGAAGGGTGAGCAGATGATTGACTTTGAGAGTATGCGATTAAAAGTATTGCGTGGAGAGACTATGAAAGACCCTAAAATTCGTAAACAGCTTTTAGGGAAATAGATGAATACGATCAACTTTTTAGCTATTGTCTCTATTGCTTTTTTAGGGTCTTTTGGACACTGCATTGGAATGTGTGGCGGCATTGTGTTGGCATACTCTACGATTAAAATAGAGCCTGAGAGCTCAAAAGTCTCAAAAACAGTGACACATCTGCTTTATAATTTCGGTCGTGTACTTACCTATACGCTTCTTGGTGCCATCTTTGGTGCTATTGGCGGAGTGGCAACATTTTCAAACAGTGCAAATGGGATACTTTTAATTATAGCAGGGGTTGTGATGATCCTTGCAGGGTTTTCCTTGATGGGAAAAATAAAGTTTTTAACAGTAATAGAGCACTCTATCTCCTCTTCAAGTTTCTATAAACAATCTTTCCAAAAAATACTGCACTCAAAATCAAATGCTAGTTTTTTTATACTAGGGATGCTCAATGGTTTGCTTCCTTGTGGTTTTGTTTACTTCTTTGCCATCACTGCAGCAAGTACGGCAAGCCCTTTTTATGGTGCTTTAGTGATGTTTATCTTTGGAATAAGTACAATGCCTGCTATGTTCTCCCTTGGATTTCTCTCATCTCTTGCATCGGCAACAAGCTTTAGAGATATGATGATGAGTCTCTCTTCGGTTGCGGTAATTTTATATGGTCTTTTTACACTATATAACGGCTATGATTATTTAACAAATCCGTTGCGTACAATCCTACAGTGTCATTAAAAAGAGCACTCTAGTTTAATGCCGGTATGATATAATAAATAAAAAATCAAAGGTCAATAGCATGAAGAGTTCAAAAACCGTCACAATAATAGATACTTTTGGATTTTTCTTTCGAAGCTTCTATGCGCTACCACAGCATCTCAAGACAAAAGATGGTTTTCCAACAGGACTTTTAACAGGATTTACAAACTTTATCTCCACACTTTCGCGTGACCATGACAGTGACTATATCATCTTTGCGGTTGATTCCAAAGGAGAGACATTTCGCAATAAGATAGATGAGAACTACAAAGCAAATCGTCAAGCACCACCACCAGAGCTCACGCAACAGCTTTCTGTTGCTATGGAGTGGATTAATAAGATGGGCTACAAGACGCTTGGTAAAACTAACTATGAAGCGGATGATATCATTGCTACACTCGTCAAATGTGCTAAGAAAAAAGGTTATAAAGTACGCATTGTTTCTCACGATAAAGATCTTTGTCAGCTTATAGATGATGATAGTGTAATACTTGTTGATGCCATCAAGAAAAAAGTGATGGATGAGCGAGCTTGCTATGAGAAGTATGGCGTAACACCAAAGCAGTTTATAGATTATCAGTCTATTCTTGGCGACAGTGCCGATAATGTTCCCGGCGTGAAGGGAATAGGAAAAGTAGGGGCTGAAAAACTTTTAAAAGAGTATGAAGATCTTGATAACATCTATGAACATATTGATGAGATAAAAGGTGCTACGCAGAAGAAGCTTATAGAGTCGCGTGAGGCTGCTTATATGTCAAAAAAACTTGTCACTCTGCACTCTGATGTCTTTTTTTGTGATGAGGTTGATTTTGAAACTTATAAGATGGATATTGAGAATCCTTTTATAAATATTTATGATGAACTTGTACGATATGAACAAAATGCAATTCTTCGAACACTGCACGCAAAAAAAATGGTGAGTGAAGAGCAAAAAACAGTAGCTTTGAAAAAAGTAGATGACGATAGAAAACAAGAGAGTAACAACAGCAAATTTACTGCAAAATTGCTTACAGATAGAGATGAGCTTTTTAAGATACTAGATGGACTTGATAAAGATACTCTAATAGCTTTTGATACAGAGACAACAGGATTAGATTACAAAAAAGATAAGCTTGTCGGTTTTAGTTTCTGCACAAATGAAAAAGAGGCCTATTATGTGCCTTTTGGACACTTCTATCTTGGCGTACCGGATCAAATCGGCAGAGATGATGTAAAAGAAGCTATACGTAAGATATCTAAACACAGAGTAGTCGGTCATAACATTAAGTTTGATCTACATTTTGTAACAAATTTTTTAGGTGTTGAGAGCCTGCCAATAGAGTCTGATAGTATAATTTTAGCTTGGCTTATCAATCCAGAGAGTGCACTTTCACTTGATAAGCTTGCAAAAGTACTTTTAAACCATAGGATGATAGCCTTTAAAGATATGGTCAAAAAAGGTGAAAATTTTTCTTCTGTTGATCTTGAGAATGCCTCACTATATGCTTCTGAAGATGCGCTTATCACCTACAAGCTCTATAAGCTCTTCTTGCATAAATTAGAGCTACAAGACGCACTTCATCTCATAGAAGAAACTAAAGAGGTTGAGATTCCCTTTATTGCTGCTTTGCTTTGTATGGAGAAGCGTGGCATAGAAGTTGATGTAAAATTTCTAGAGAACTTTTTGGTTGAGGTAAAAGCAACATTGGAGAGTTTAACAAAAAGCATCTACACATTAGCCGAGACAGAGTTCAATATCAACTCAACCAAGCAGTTGGGAACTATACTCTTTGAGACGCTTGGTCTGCCGGTCGGGAAAAAGACAAAGACAGGTTACTCAACAGATGAAAAAGTGCTATGCTCCCTCAAAGATAAGCATAAAATTATCCCTAAGCTTTTAGAGTATCGTGAGGTCTATAAGCTCTACTCGACCTATATTGAACCACTTTTGAGATTGGCATATGAAGATGAAGAGCATCGCATTCATACCTCTTTTGTGCAAACAGGTACCGCAACAGGAAGACTTAGCTCTAAAAGCCCAAATCTGCAAAATATTCCTACACGAACACCTCTCGGTGCAAAGATACGCAAGGCTTTTGTGGCGGGTAAAGGAAAAAAACTCATCGGCATTGACTATTCACAAATTGAACTGCGTCTTTTGGCACACTTCTCAAAAGATCCGGTTTTAGTAGATGCCTTTATGCACAACAAAGATATTCACCTGCAGACTGCCATCATTCTTTTTGGTCAAGAGGAGGCAAAAGCAAAAAGAGATATTGCTAAGACGGTAAACTTTGGTTTGCTTTATGGAATGGGACAAAAGAAACTTTCTGATACTCTAGGAATAACTACTAAAGAGGCAAAAGCAATCATTGAGAAGTATTTTGAATCATTCCCGACAGTCAAGCAATACTTCCGCTCTATAGTTGATTTTTCAAAAGAGAAGGGTTATGTCGAGACGCTCTTAATGCGTCGTAGATACTTTGACTACGAGCGTGCCACACCAATGTTTAAGACTGCCTATGAGAGAGAATCTGTAAATACCGTTTTCCAAGGAAGTGCGGCTGATTTGATTAAACTAAGTATGAATAAAATCCATCAAGTTATTTTAGAAGAAAATCTATCGGCAACGATGCTGCTACAGATTCATGATGAACTGATTTTTGAAGTAGATGCTAATGATGCAGATGTTCTAGGAGATAAATTTAGAGATATTATGCAGAATATTTATAAGCTTAATATTCCACTCAAAGCATCACTAAATATCGGAGATAATTGGAGCCAGTTAAAATAAGTTAATTTTTAATCAATATTAAAAGGAGATACAAAAACTTAAATATTTTGTCATTTACATACTAAAAGCGATAAAGAGTTTATATATGATGGTAAGGAAGATAAATATATTAGCTCCTATGTAGATGGATTAAAAAATAGTTCTGTTGATGTTGGAGTTATTACAAATCATAATAAATTTAATCTTGATGAATATAAAGCTCTTAAAAAACGAGCTAAAAAAGAAGATATATTTATTCTGCCAGGTATTGAGCTATCAGTAAATGATGGAGCAAACGGGATACATATTTTAGTGGTATTTAATCCTCATGAATGGTTGGAAAAAGAAAATAATTTCATAAAACAATTTATTGGAGAGTCTTTTTCAGGACAAACAAATTTTAAAAATGAAAATAATAGAAGTAATGATAATCTGATAACAACAATAGAGAAGTTAAATAAATACCAAAGAAGTTACTTTATAATTTTAGCCCATGTTGAAGACAAAAGTGGATTTTTTATAGTGTCCCCATTTGTCAAGACCAAATCCAAATTTCTTTTTATTCCCACCACTATGCTACCCCAAGTAACACTTGTTTAGCATCATAACCCTTGTTGTTGACA
>JANEIH010000090.1 GCA_024513425.1 Sulfurimonas sp.
AGGAGTAAATATGCAAAAAAATGTAAGTAAAACACAAAATGGTGTGAAGATTAACTTTTTGGAATCTGTTGCAAAACAAAATATTGCATCAATGGTACAAAACTGCACAACAGGAGGGTGTGAATGTATGAGTGATGATACAAAAGCAAAGATAAAAGATATGCAAGCAGAAGGAAGTAATGGGAATGTTGAACTCTTGCTTGAAGGTGATATCTCGGTCGAAGAGATTCAAATAGCACTAGAAAAATCAAAGATGCTAAATTAAGATGAGTAAATTTAGAGAATTTTTTTCTTATGGAGAAAAAGTTCATGGTTATGATGTTCGTGTTCTTAATGAGCGTGAAGCGCGTGCTGCTGCAGGGATTTTGTTTGTCGGAGCTTTTTTAGGGTTGACCAATGGCGTGATGCTTGGTACTGCTATTTTTTCAGAGTATTTTGTCAGTTTTTTCGCACTTGACTTTACTATTCGCGTGATTCAACCACGCTATGCTCCAAGCCTTTTACTTGGAAGATTTTTCGTACAAAATCAAACACCTGAATATGTAGGAGCTGAGCAAAAGCGTTTTGCATGGCTTTTGGGTATGGTAATGGCATGGCCGATGTTTTACTATCTTGTTATCGACTTTCAGCCAAACCCTATTAAAGTGCTTGTCTGTCTTATCTGTATGGCACTGCTCTTTTCTGAATCTGCTTTTTCAATCTGCCTTGGATGTAAAATCTTTCATTTGATTAAAAAAGCAAAACCGACATATTGTCCCGGCGGTGTCTGTGAGATGCAGATAAAAGAGAGTGTACAGAAGTTTGATCCTATACAAAAGCTTATCTTAATTGTGACCATCATTGCCATATTTTGGGGCTCTTATCTCTATATGAATAAACTAAAAGACAGAACAGCACTTACCAAAAAGATAAAAGTAATGTTGATGAGCAAAGAGGAGCTTCAAAAAATAGAAGAGGCAAAGTATCAAAAAGAGTTAGAGGAGTTTGACAACGATGACGACTTCTAAAAAGAGAGTACTCATCATGTGCACAGGAAACAGTTGCCGAAGTATTATCGGTGAAGCACTCATCAATAAAGAACTAGATGGTGTAGAAGCTCAAAGTTGTGGTGTTGCACCAAGTGGCAGGGTCAATCCAAATGCTAAAAAAGTTTTAGAGTTGCATGATCTGTGGGATGATAGCTACTACTCAAAACATCTCAATAGTGTCATTGATGAGGATTTTGACCTTGTTGTAACTGTATGTGACCATGCAAAAGAGAGATGTCCTGTTTTTCAAAAACCGGTAAAGAAAATTCATGTTGGCTTTGAAGATCCAGATGGAAAAGATTTTGATGCTTTTAAAGAGACCTACATACTCATAAGAGATAAACTCCTAAAGCAAGTCAAAGAGAATCTATAAAATTTAATAAAATATGACTTAATGAAAAATTCTGGGCTCCTAAATAATCATTTTTTCCTATAGCTAACAAGATAATCATCGACTATTTTTAACTTCAAACTTTTCGTAAATCCATTATGAGTTTTTTCAACTAGCT
>JANEIH010000091.1 GCA_024513425.1 Sulfurimonas sp.
TATATATTTTTTCATTGGGTGTTAATTCTTTTATATCTTCTTTGGTTAGTTGTATATTATTCTCATGTTTAGTTTGTGTTTGAGATTTATTTTGAAGTTCTTTGTTAATATAGTCATTTATGGAATGTCCCCTAAAAACTAGACAGAAACTAATTCAATAATTTAGCTACAATAATACAGTCGTATTATTTAAAAAATTATAGGATTAAAAGATGGCAAGAAGAAGATACAGTGATGAGTTTAAGATGGAGGCAGTCAAACAGGTTTTGGAAAATGGGTACACCATAACAGATACGGCAGAACGATTGGGAGTGCATCCAACATCTTTGAGTTCATGGATAAAAAGATATGAATCTCCAGAAGCTCAGATCAAATATAATATACAACAATCAGCAGACGCAGAGATAAAACGCCTGCAAAAAGAGCTAAAAAGAGTAACGCAAGAGAGGGATATACTAAAAAAGGCCGCGGTGTACTTTGCAAGCCACACAGACTAAAATATGCTTTTATTAAAGAGTATAGCTGTGAGTATTCAGTTGTACTGCTTTGTAAAGTTATGAAAGTGCACCGAAGTGGTTATTACCAGTGGCTAGAGCAACCTATTTCAAATCGTGAACAAGAGAACCAAAAACTTCTTATGAAGATAAAAGAGCTCTACAAAGAGTCAGGTGGAGTTTACGGGCATAGAAATATCCAAAAAGACCTCAAAGACCTTGGCATCCTCGTCAACCGCAAAAGAGTTGCCAGATTAATGAGTGCAGCGAAACTCTATGGTGCCGGAACTGTCAGTCGCAAACCAAAAAGTAAAGTGGGTGCCCTGCACAAAGCACACCCAAACTATTTGTAACAATGTTTTATTGCAAGTAAACCAAATGAAAGCCGGGTCAGTGATATCACATATATTAGAACGCATGAGGGATGGCTCTATCTTGCAACCGTTATTGATCTCTACAGCAGAAAAGTGATAGGTTGGGAAACAGGAAGTCGTCAAACAACTCCACTTATAATCAGTGCTTTACAGATGGCGACATCCCGCTTGAAAAAGGAGGATAGCGTTATTCTCCACTCAGATCAAGGAAGCCAATACAGTTCTTATGATTATAAAAAATTAGCAAAAAAGTATAACATCACACTCAGTATGAGCCGTAGGGGAAACTGTTATGACAATGCTGTTGCAGAGAGTTTTTTTAAGACACTTAAAAAGGAGCTTGTCAGAAAACAGATATTTCATACACGAGCCGTTGCAGCATCTAAAATCTTTGAGTATATTGAGATGTTCTACAATCCAAAAAGACGACACAGTTATTTGGATTATTTATCACCAAATGAGTTTGAAAAAAGGTATAATTTGGAGTCTTTAAAAAATTAGGTTTTTATTGGATTGATAATTGTCTAGTTTTTAGGGGACATTCCAGATAATCTTTTCTAGTTTTTCTGGTCTTCTTCTTGAGCTAAAAGAAGTCTTGCAGTCTTTACAAAAGTATCTCTTTATTCCTCTTCTTGAACCACGATTTTGAGTGTTGTTTGAATGACA
>JANEIH010000071.1 GCA_024513425.1 Sulfurimonas sp.
TGCTAAATGGATGGACAGAAAGTATGTTTCGTGGGAAGATTTGGAACACGATTGTGAAGTTGAGGAGGAATTTACAGAAAAATTTTGACGTTATCAATTTATGTGCGAAAGTTGAGTTATTAATTGTCAAATATTTGAATTGTTGATGATGAATTGATGTTGATTATACTTAGTGGTTTTGTTACAAAACTTCGATATAATTTACCTTATTATATATAATTTTAAAGGTTTTTGTAGAAAAAATGAGTAAATATTCTCAGATAACTGACTATCTTGTATGTTTTTTAGAAAATGAAGTAAAAAAAACAGGAATTCAAAAAGTTGTAGTCGGTTTAAGTGGCGGGCTTGATTCTGCAGTTGTTGCAGTTTTGGCACAAAAAGCCTTTGGAGATGAGTTGCTGTGTGTAAAGATGCCATCGCAATACTCTTCACAAAGCTCTTTAGATGATGCCGATATTCTGTGTGATGATTTTGGTTTAAGAAATATTACCTGTTCCATCGCACCGATGCTAGAAGCCTATGAAGCGATGCATCCCAAGTTAGACAATCTTCGCAAAGGAAACTTTTCAGCACGAATGCGGATGGCAACACTTTTTGATATCTCGGCAGGTGAAAATGCACTTGTGTTGGGCACAAGCAATAAGAGTGAGCTTATGCTTGGGTATGGAACACTCTATGGTGATTTGGCATCAGCCGTCAATCCCATAGGAGATCTCTATAAGAGTGAAGTTTTTGAATTGGCAAGATATTTGGAGGTAACAGAGGTTATCATCAAAAAGCCACCGTCGGCAGATTTATGGAGTGGTCAGAGTGATGAAGTAGATTTGGGTTACACTTATGCTCAACTTGACAAAGCGCTAAAGCTTTATGTAGATGAGAGACTCTCACGCGAGGATGTCATAGCAAAAGGGGTTGATGCAAAGATGTTGGATATGATTATACAAAGAATTTTTCGTAACCATTTTAAGCGAAAGATGCCAGTGATTGCAAAGCTTACATCACGAACATTGGGGCATGATTTTAACTATCCACGCGATATAACCTTATAAAAAGGAAAAAAGTATGAACAAAACAACAGCAATACCATTTAGCAGATATGAAAGCTCACGCAAGGCACACTCTAATGTGAGTGATGCACTTGACGGTGAAGGTATTAAGCAAGTAGAAGAGCTTGAGGCTGAATTTGCAGCTTATATCGGAGCTTCATATGCACTAGCAACTTCACATGGAACAGCGGCACTGCATTTAGCGATGCTAGCGCTTGATTTAAAGCGGGGCGATAAAGTGGTTTGTTCGGTAAATGCACATCCGAGTATTCCTGAGGTTGTACGCCACTTTGATGCAGAACCTGCATTTATTGATATTGAAGAAGATACATACAATATTGATCTTGATAAACTTGAAGCTTATCTTGATGCGAATAGCTCAAAAAAGCTCAAGGCTGTCATAATAACACATCTTGGTGGCGTGACCGTGGATTTGGAGCGTCTCTATGCCATGGGCAGAAGCTATAGTGTAAAGATTGTTGAAGATGCGAGTGATGCTCTTGGTGCAACTTATAAAGGCAAGAGGATTGGCTCAACGGGAGCAGATATAGTATGTTTTAACTTCTCTCCGTACCTAAAGAAAAATATCTGTAACGGCGGTATCTTGGTAACAGAAGATGATGAGATAATTGAGCGTGCAAGATTGCTTGCAAATCATGCAATGGTGCGTGATGAGAATGCACTCGAATATATCTATGATATTGTAGATATCGGAAATGATTACCTTTTGAGTGAGCTCAATGCTGCTTATATTCGTGCACAGATTGCAGAACAAGATGAAAACATCAAACGCCAAAAAGAGATTGCAGAGATCTATTCAGAAGGTCTTGACGGTGTAGAGCATGTTGCTGTTCCACAGATGACCAACAAAGAGCACCCTTTCTCTTTATATATTATCAAAATAGATAAAAATCGTGACTCTTTTGCAACTGCTCTGCGTGAGGAGGGAATAGGTACAGGATTGCACTATATTCCTCTGCATCTTTTAACATACTATAAATCAAAATATGCACTGCGTGTCAATGATTTTCCAGTTGCACTTCGTTTATTTCAGCAGATACTCTCTTTGCCAATCTATGTAAATATGAGTGTTAAGGATGTAGAAAAAGTGATTTCTACTATTAAAAAGATAGCAAAAACGAGAGTATAGTATATCTTTGAAAAAAGCAGTAGTTTTATGGATTGAGAAGTATTTCTACAATCCTTCATTGCCACAAAAATTTCTCTCATATCTCCTTTTACCACTCTCGTGGTTCTATTGTTTTGTTATGTATTTACGATATAAACTTAAAACACCTCAGGATTTTGGCATTAAAATCATCAGTATCGGTAACTTGACAGTCGGTGGCAGTGGAAAAACTCCTCTTGTAACTGCTTTAGCAAAGAAAGAGAAGAATCCTGCTATTATTTTGCGTGGATATGGAAGAGCATCACGAGGTTTGGTTATTGTCAAAGATAAAACCGAGATACTGTGTGATGTTACAATAAGTGGCGACGAAGCGATGATATATGCAAAAAAGTTGCCTCACGCAACGGTCATTGTCGGCGAAGATAGAAAGCCGACCATCATAAAAGCAAAAGAGCTAGGTTGTGATATTGTTTTTCTTGATGATGCCTATTCAAAACATGATATTAAAAAGAGAGATATTATTATTGATGTTGCAACAAAAAGTCATCTTTGTCTGCCAAGCGGACCGTATCGTGAGCGTTTATGGAATGGTAAAGAGGTAGAGGTTCTGCGTGAAGATGTTGATTTCTTCCGTGAGGTTACTCTTGTTGATGCGACAGCAAAGATGTCACTTGTGACTGCCATAGCAAGACCACAACGACTAGACAGATATTTGCCAGATAATATTGTGGCAAAACACTACTTCCCCGATCATTATAGCTTTTCAAAAGAGGAGCTAAAGGAGATAATAGCCAAGGATGGTGCAACATCGCTTCTTATAACATATAAAGATTATGTAAAGATAGAGCATTTTGGATTGAAACTTTCACTTCTTGATCTAGAAGTGAAAATCAAAGCAGATATTATTAATTGAGATATATAATCTATTTAAAAACCTGTATCAGCTTACAAGAGTTAAAAACAAATTTACCTTATATTTACTTGCAAAAATCATAAGAGATATAAAATTCACAACATAACAGATGCAATAGATGATGCCTGACAAGGGTTTTATACTCCCTCGCCGTTATAGCATCTCAAATAAGTTTACATCTTTATTGTGTTAATTTTTTATACAACGGACAGGAAGCCCACGCACTCGCTTGCTGGTGTCAAACACATTATTTGAACTACCAAAGTACATGCTCAGACTATTGCCTTTGTTGTTGTTTTTAACATCATGCGTACCAATCCAATAGTCAGCAAATTGTGCCGTCCATAGAAGTTTTCCGTCGCTCGCCCTGCGTATGCCGGAATCGGACAATCTTAAGATACTCGATAGAGCACCTGTGCTATCTTGTGAACTCCAAGTGTCTGCCTCGACACTAAAATCATTCTCAGTATCTTTTCTCCCATTTGAATCTAACGGTACTCTGTATCCTACCGGACAGACATTGTTTGGGCTTGATTCACTTTCCCATAGGGTATTAGATAAGATTACTCTCCAGTCATTGTCGTCTGACGTAATAAAGAGTGGATTGGATGGATTATCGGACTTTGTAGATGTTGTACCATATTTTCCAGCTCCCTTGGTATCACTTTCCCAATTGATTAACTCATGCCCATCTGCTTCTCTTCCCCATTGAAAGAGTGAACCATAAGCTTTATAGTCATTAGTTGCCGTAGCTTGCTGTTGAGGGTTGAAGCTAGGGCTATTTAGATCCGCATAC
>JANEIH010000019.1 GCA_024513425.1 Sulfurimonas sp.
TAATTAAATCAGTTCTCAAAAAAACCAAAAATTAGTCTCTGCACTGCCAAAGCACTAAAGTTGGGTTTTAGGGGCATTGTAGTACTTTATTTGCTTGTGTTATATCTTTTTTGATTGCCTCTTTGAGTTTCTCAATAGAGTCAAATTTCTCATTGTTTCGTATGAAGTCCACAAAGATTATCTCTGCTTTTTTTTCGCATATAACTTCACCGTCCAATATATGACTCTCAACCGCAAAGCTTCTGTCAGTACTCAATCGATCTCCTATAAAGCTCACAGAGGGGTGAAAATGTTTTGCATCATCAATGCGTGTTAATGTTACATAAACTCCCTCTTTTGGCAGTAAAAAATCCTCTATTTTGAGATTAATGGTTGCCACAAGCTTGCGTGAGCCTATACCCTGCCCCTTAATTTGCTCACCCGTAATGCTATAGTTATGTCCTAGAAACTCATTGGCACCTTTTATATCACCGATTTGCAGTTTTGCACGAATCTTATGCGAATGTACCGAATCATCATTATATTTTACTTCATCAACCACAACCACTTCTCCATCAAAAAGTTTTTTTAAATCATCAAAAGAGTATTTTCTATCTTTTCCAAAATGAAAATCATACCCCACCACTATTTTTTGAAGTTTTGGAAACTTCTCTTGAAGCAGTTCAATAAAACCCTCACTCTCTAAATGACGGATATTTTCAAGTTTGAGATACTCTATCTTATGATCATCGTAATGCTCTCTGTACCTCTGGGGTGTTAAATTTGCATAACCTGCCTCAATCACAACAATAACACCATCGGTATCGAGTTCATTAAAGAGTGCTTGATGACCGATATGCATACCGTCAAATCCACCGATTGCAATAGATCTACTATTTTCTAAAGTAATAGCAGTACTCAAGATTTCCATCCTTTCCGGTAAGTTTTGCCGGAGCTTTTTTTATAAGCTCCCATGATTGTAACCTACATGCATCTTCAAAGCGTATCATAGCATTACTTACAGCTTTTTTATCTAAGACCACACCATTTTTATCACGCTTTGCCTCACGCCCTACTTCAAACTGTGGCTTAAAGAGCAAGATAATATCTTGGCTTGCAAGCCTTTGGAGATCATCTAAAATACAGAGTAATGATATAAAAGATACATCACTTACTATCAACTTGTATGGCTTAGCACTCTCAAACTTGCGAATGTCACACCCCTCATAGACTCTCACGCGACTATCCTCACGCAAAGAGTGATGCAGTTGATTGTGTCCAACATCAACACAACTCACCTCACCCGCTCCATACTCTAAAAGCACCTGTGTAAATCCGCCTGTAGAGGAGCCGACATCCAAGACTCTTTTGTTTGTGACATCAAGTTCAATCTCATCTAAAAAATAGAGTAGTTTATATGCTGCGCGTGAGATATAGCTCTTATGCTCTGCAATTTCTACTCTACTCTCTTCTTCTATCTTAAATGATGGCTTTTTTACTACTTTACCATCAACACTTACAAGAGCTTCTTTAATAATTTGCTGTGCTTTGTTGCGACTTTCACACACTCCTTTTTCTACAAGGTAGTTATCAAGACGCATATTCTGATTCCAAATCTAAAATAAAATCTATAATTTTTCTCACGCAAGCATCCCATACATCTCATCTTCCGTAAGTGTTGTAACCCCAAGACTTACTGCCTTGTCATACTTACTTCCTGCATCTTCACCATAAATGATATAGTCTGTCTTTTTACTAACGCTCCCACTTACTTTTGCACCCAAAGACTCTAACATCTCTTTTATTTTTGGTCGTGGTTTACTCATCGTTCCGGTAAGTACAATCGTTTTGGTTTTAAAAGGATTATCATCTACTTCTTCTCTTTGCCCTAGTGCAACAGGTTGCAAGATAGCTTCAAGTTTTGTAACAGTTTCAAGATTTACCTGCATAAACTCTAAATAACTCTCCGCCATCTCATCACCAATGCCGTCAATAGCTATAAGAGCCTCTTTATCTACCTCTTTATACTCAAGTCCAAAAGTCTCTGCTGTCATCTTTGAAGCTACTTCACCGATATGTTCAATACCCAAAGCATTGATAAAACGCCACAACTCAACACCCTCTACACCCTTTATAGCCCTTAAAAGGTTTTGAGCTTTTTTCTCTTTGAAGCCTTCTAGTGTTAAGATCTCTTCCATTGTCAAGCTAAAGAGATCTACTACACTTTGTATGAGTCTTGCATTAAAAAGCTGTTCAACAATTTTAATTCCAAGTCCGTCAATATCAAGACACTGCTTGGAAGCAAAATAGATAATAGAGTTCACTACACGCGCTTTACACTCTAAGTTTTGACACTTCATAAGCACCTCTTCTTGTAGCAACTCACTACCACATACAGGGCACTCTTTTGATCTCTTAAATTTCACCTCATTCCCATTACGCTCCTGCGTGAGAACTTTGACAATTTTTGGAATCACATCTCCGCTTCGTAAAATAATAACCTTATCACCAATGCGAATATCCATACGCTCTATCTCATCAAAGTTATGCAAGGTTGCACGCTCAACAACCACTCCCTCAATATCGGTAGGCTCCACAATAGCTACAGGGGTAACAACTCCTGTTCGACCAACTTGAAGTATAATATCTTTAAGTGTCGTTATCTTCTCAACAGCAGGAAATTTATAGGCAACTGCCCAGCGAGGTACCTTTACCGTGTAGCCCATATTGGTTTGTGCTGCAATTTCATTAACTTTTACAACCATACCGTCAAGCATCATAGGGTAGCTCTCACGCTCCTCTTTCATCTGTTTATAGATAACCTCTATCGCATCATACCCCTGCGTGAGAGCACGAAGCGGCGGTCTGCGAAATCCAAGATTGTAGATATATTCCATACGCTCACTGAGCAGTTTTTGCTTTAGATCATTTACGCCAATACCATAAGGAAGAAAAACCAAGTTGCGTGAAGCTGTTATCTTTGGATCTAGCTGTCGAAGACTTCCTGCTGCTGCATTACGAGGGTTTGCAAAAGGTGTTTCGTCTCGTTTAAGACGCTCTTGATTTATCTTTTCAAACTCATCTTTAAAGATAACAACTTCACCGCGTATTTCAATTAATCCTTGATGCTCAATAGTAATCGGAATAGAGCGAATAGTCTTTACATTTTGTGTAATAAGCTCACCCTCTACTCCATCACCGCGAGTAACTCCCTCACGCAACTCCCCATTTTCATAGATAAGATTTAGGCTTGCTCCATCATACTTTGGTTCACAGTAAAATGTTATATCAGGGTCCAATCTGTAACTCTTCTCAAGCCACTTTTCCAATCCTTGGGCATCAAAAATATCCTCTAGTGACCACATGCGTGAGAGATGTTTGGCTTTTACAAACCCATCACTCACCTCATCTCCGATTCTTTGTGTTGGAGACTCTTTTAAAATTGCATTTGGATCTACCTCTTCATAAGCTGCTACCTTATGATAAAGCTTATCATACTCCTCATCCGTCATAATCGGATCATCCAAAACATAGTAGTGATATGCCCAAAGATTAAGTCTCTCTACCGCTTCTTTATAGTCATTATAATTCATAATCAAATTTTATCCTCTTATACCTTAGTATGCAACCAATTTCGTTTGGAGTAGATATGCCGATAGATAACTCCTTTTATCAAAGTCTCCAAATTCATTATTATAAAGATTGCAATAATTCCATATCCCATTTTATATATTATATAAGATGGGATAAGTCGAAATATCCAAAGTGATATAAGATTGACTTTGAGCGTTATTTTTGTTGCCCCTGCCCCACGCAGAGATGCAGAATAGACAAACATAACGGCAAGTGGGATCTGAGAAAGACCCACTAGGATGAGATACTTAGAAGCCACTGCAACCGTAAACGCATCTTTTGTAAAGAAGTATATTAGATATTCTGGAAAAAGTACCATAACAAACCCGACACTTCCCATAAATATATAAGCAATACGCCCGCTAATAATTCCCATATTGTAGGCTTTATCCAAATTTTTAGCCCCTATATTTTGACCAACTAATGCCATAGCCGCTATGGCAAAACCAAAGCCCGGCATAAAAGCAATGCCCTCTATCCGAAGCCCTACTTGATAACCGGCAAGTTCGGCCGTTCCATAGGCAGTAATAATAGAGACAAAAAAAATAAAACTAAGGCTTGAGACTCCTCTGTCAATAGCCGCAACATAACCGACTTTCAATACTCGCTCTATATCTTTAAAACGAATGAGTGGCAGAAAATCAAGTTTGGAATTTGCTCTCTTTTTAATCAGCAGATAATAGGCAAGGCTGTTAAAACTGTAAGCGATCACAGTTGCAATTGCAGCACCCTCAATGCCCATGGCTTCAAATCCAAAATGCCCAAAGATAAAAACATAATTTAAAAAAGCATTGATTCCCGATGAAACTAGCTTGATATAGAGCGAACTTTTTGTATCGCCTGCGGCTGAGAGTGCATTATAGAGGAGCGTATCTAAAAAGATAACGATAATGCCTAAAGAGATGATACGGAAATAACTTCCACCCTCCTGAACAACTTCAGGAGTTGCACCCATCCATGCATAAAAATAATAGGCTCCGAAATAACCACTAACAGCGACAACTATACCCAAAGATATAGCAAGCAAAACAAGTGAGAAAAGCAATGCCGAAGCTCTCTTTTTTCGTCTTTGTCCGATAAAACGCGAAATGAGTGCATTTCCACCGACTACAAAAAGCGTCATCAAAACATTGACTATCATCATAAACTGCATACTTATACCAACAGCGGCCAAAGCTGCAACACTGAGAGTTCCTACCATCAACATATCGATAAGAATCTGCAGAATATCTACAAGATGTTTTAGTGCTGCCGGAAAAGCTAAAGAGAGAACTTTTTTTGTATCGGGTGAGATCATTTTTGAAAAAATTGTGCTACCTCTTGCATTGTTGCTATAAGCTCTTCTTGTGTTGCAAATTCTAAAACTTTCTTATCTCGCACATTTTCACCCGGTGGCGTATAATCAAAAACAAGAATATACCTTAAAAGCTTTACTCTATCCCCGTAAAGTTCATACCACTCTATACTCATCTCTGCTACTTCACCCTGCATATCAATAACAACCGCCCCATAGAGGCGTGTTAATTTTTCTAAACTGATTACCTCACCGTTATATTTGTAATTCACTCTTTTTCATCCTCACGCAAACTTTTTATTCAAAAGTTTTAAAAGATTTTGGCTCCGGTGCGACAAATTCCATTCCAAGCAATCTTACTTTATGAGCATGCAACATCACGCGTTTTGCACGACGCCCGCCATACTGCTCATCACCGATTATCGAATGTTCTATATATCTTGCGTGAACACGGATCTGGTGTGTACGGCCATGATGAATAATAACTTTTACTTTTGTCTTTTTAGCACTGACAATATCTGGAAAAAATTCACTTTTTGCCGGCTTTCCTTTTGGAGAGACATTTGATGTGGCACGATTATTTTTTTTCTGCGTGAGGATTGGCTTATCAACTTCAATTGGCTCGGTCATAATACCCTCAACCCATGCAATATACTCTTTATAGACCTTATCTTGTGCGAACTCTTTAATAGCACGCTCCCTGAACTCTTCATTTTTTACAAGCATTAAAACACCGCTTGTCTCACGGTCAAGTCTATGTAGCAGGCGTGCCCCTTTAAACTGACGCTCAATCTCATCTGAATTGACATAAGCAGGCTTATCAATAACAATAATATCACTGTTTTCAAAGATAAGTTTTGCTTTTTCAACTTTTTCTACACGAAAAACTGTTCGCTCATCGATCTCCCCTCGGGCTATCATCACTTTTTTATTTCCTACATAGACAAGCCCTCTGTCTATCATAGATTTTGCCTGAGTGTTTGAGATACGCTCTTGAATTGCCAATAGTTTATATGCTTTTTCTGTTGCCATTATTTTATACTCCTTTAATCCATATAACCACGAATTTTTTGAACCACCGACTCTAGGTTTATCTGCTCTTCTATCATTGAAGGCGGGAGCTCTTTTGCATTTTGCAATGCCTCTTTAATTTCATCTATTTTAGCATACTGTACATGATGCACATACCTAAAGAGCTCTTTTTGGTGAAAAAAGTGATTTCCTGTAATAATTTTACACCCAAAAAAAGCAGGCTCAAGAGGATTATGCCCACCGACATCATCTCGAAATGCACCGCCTAAAACTGCTATGTCACTGATGGCATAGATATTGTTTAACTCTCCCATCATATCAACTAAAATCATATCACTCTTAAGTGCTGTTGTCTGTGAGAACCTCTCAAGTGCCATATCTTTTTCTTTAGCAAACCTTTGCATAAGCTCATAAACAGTTCCAAAACGCTCAGGGTGTCGTGGCACGATGATAAGTTTTGCGTGAAAGTTGGTTTTTTTATACTCCACAAAAGCATTTAACACTGCTACTTCTTCATCAGGATGTGTACTGCCTGCAACAATAAGCTCACTGCCTTTTGGTTTTGTATAACTTTTTGTTTTTTTAATCTCACCTGCAAGTTTAATATTGCCGATAACTTCAATATGTTTGGCACCCAATGCTAAAAACCTGTTCTTATCGACTTCACTTTGTGCATAAACGATATCTACACAACTAAGCAATCTTTTATATAGCCATGCAAACTTCATATATTTATCGACACTCTTATCTGAAATACGGGCATTTAAAAGTATGATCTTTGCTCCTTTGGTAAATGCCACCTGAAAAAGCATATACCAAAACTCAGCCTCCATGATAACAAGCACTCTCTCTCTCTTAATCCAAAAAGGGAGATATATCTCATAAGGGAGATAATGTACCTCGGCATCATATTTTTTTGCCTCCTTATGCCCTGTATGCGTAACTGTTGAAATAAGGGTTTTTACACCATCTAGCTCTTTTACAATCGGTTCAAGCGCTCTTGCTTCACCAAGTGAACAGACATGAAACCATAAAGCATCACAGCTCTTAAAAGGAGGGTTTCTAAAAAGAAAAAATCTTGCGGGAATTGATTCTCTATACTTTTTTTTAAAAGCAAGTAGTATCAGAAGCGGTAGCGCTATGATAAAGAGCACTATACTTAGAAGAAAGTAAAAAAGGCTAAAGAGGCTCAAGCCTCTACTCTTCATCAGCTTTCACATAAAGAATGCGTCCGCAATGTGGGCATGTTGTAATATCTTCACCTTTAATTACTTCTGAATATACTTTATCGCCGATAAGCATATGACAACCCATACAAGCATGATCTTCTACAGGTATTACTGTTGTATTTTTTGCCCATCTACGAATTTTTTGATAAAAAACAAGACCTTTTTGGTTGATATCTGCTAAAAGTTTCTCTTTTTTCTTGAAAACCTCTTGACGCTCTTTGCTGATTGTCTCAAGTTTTACATCAACATCGGCTTTTATGCTCTCCAAAGAAGCACTAAACTCTTCTAGTGAAGCCTGTGCTACTGCGATCTGCTCTTTTTTTGCGTCGATGATCTTCTCAAGTCTCTCAATCTCTTCATTTGCAAAAGTGATTTGCTCTTTTGCAATCTCTTCCTCAAGCTGAAGTGATTTCATCTCGCGTTCAGTTTTTATTTCTAATGATTTTTTTGCATTCTCTTCAAGTTTAACGGAAAGTTCTGCAAGATGCAATTCATTTTTTGTTTTTTTTACTTCTTCTTCTTTAATTTCATTCGTTAAATTTTCAATATCTGACTTAATACTCTTGTTTTTTGCAAGTGCTGCTTCATATTTTGAGTTTGCTTCTTCGATTTGAGGCTCAAACGCATCTATCTCTTTATCTACAACAGAGAGATCCATTAGTTGCTTTAAGTGCTTATTCATTGGAGTCCTTTTGGGGTTTTACTGTTATCCATCACAACTAAAATATACTTAAATATATGTAAATGGATTTTCTGATGACGCAATTATAACTTTTAAACCTAAATTTTTCAAATGCTTTTGTAAAATTTGGGCAAAAAATCGCTCACTTTCATAATGTCCGATGTCAATTAAAGAGAGATTTATACTCTTTGCCTCCATTGCGTCATGATATTTTATATCTCCGGTTAAAAAACAATCAGCATCCAAACTTCGCATTAGTGAGCAACCACTTCCTGTGGTAAGTGCCGCTCTTTTTACAAAATCTCTTGCTTTGACACACTTTGCGTGAGGCAGAGTAAATGCAGATGCAACTTTTTTAGCAAAATTATCAAACTCTTCATTGATATCGAGATAAGCAACAAAACCATCTTTTTGCACTATCTCATATCCTAAGATCTCTGTTGCTACATAATCATTGAGATGTGTCTGGTCAAAATTGGTATGCATCGCAATATTGGAGATATTTTTTCGTATCATTTTATAGAGCAGATTTGCAGGATATTTTGAAAATTCTAACTGCTTTAAACCCCCAAAGATAAGAGGATGGTGTGTTATAAGCAGTGTTTTTTCCTCAAGCGAATCAATCAACTCTTCATCCACATCTATGCTAAGTGTCACTGTTGTGATATCTTCATTAAAATCTCCTACCAAAAGTCCTGAATTATCCCATGGCTCTTGTAGCCCAAAAGGAGAAAGTTCATTTAAAAGTTCATATATCTCTAAAATCTTCACTATTTTGCTTCCTCAAGTTTGGCTAACTCCTCTTTTGCCTCTGTAAAATCAGCATCTAACTCTAGTGCTTTTTTATACATCTCTTTTGCTTTGTCAAGATGTTTCATATCAACAAGCAAGTTTCCGTAGTTATAATATATGATCGGATTTTTATCATCAATACTCAAGAGGGTATCTTGATGATTTTTTGCACTTGCAAACTCGCCAATTTTTCTATAGAGTGATGCTGTTGCCTGATGGATGTAGCTATTGTTAGGGTCTAAATCTAGTGCCTCTTTATAGTACTCCATCGCTTCATCGTCTCTATCTTGTTCTGTTAAGATATAACCAATTTTAAAGAGTGTTTCTGGATTTTTCGGTGCTTTTATATTTACTTCCGAGTAGATAGCAAGTCCTTTTTGTAAGTCACCCTTTTGCATTGCCTCATCTGCTTTATCTATCAACAAATAAGCATCAAAAGTTGAAGAAACATCTTCTTGTGGATCTTGCAGTGTCTGTATATGCCGATAAATTTTATATGCGAAAAATGCCGATGCTCCAAGCATCAAAAGTTGAAAAAATGTCATTAGTTTTATGCCTTTAATAAATTATTGCCGATCTTTTATTGATTATCTTAAAATCAATAATCCTTCATAGCCCTTGCTATATCTCGTTTTTGATCACGCTCTTTAAGATCATTTCTTTTATCGTGAAGGTGTTTTCCTTTTGCTAGAGCAATTTGGAGCTTTGCGATATTTCTATTGTTAAAGTAAAGTTGCAGAGGCACTACCGTGTAGCCATCACGATCGACTGCTTTTTGTAACTTTGCCAACTCTTTTTTATGCAAAAGCAACTTCCTTGCAGCTCGCTCTTCGTGTCCATAAAAATGGTGAGTTGTGTCGAGTCGTCCGATATGTGTGTTAAAGAGATAAGCCTCATCTTTTACAAAACGGATAAAACTATCTTTAAGGTTCACTCTATGTGCACGAATACCTTTAACCTCACTACCGCTAAGTATAACTCCCGCCTCATATCTATCTTCTATAAAATAGTCATGGTAGGCTTTTTTGTTTTTTGCTATTGTCTCACCCATTTTCTACTTCTTTATCTTTTAGCTTAAAAAAACTGCTCCCACTGCCACTAAAAAAGTAACCCTGTCTATAATATTTTTTAAGCTCTTTATACTCTTGCAGTGCCGGTGCAAAAAGATCATTGGACTCTTTGGCACTCATATGTTCCAAAACCTCACGCGAACTCATCTCTTTTAATCTCTGTGCTTCAAAGCCATCTATAGGCTCATAAAAATTTTCTCTGTATGCTTGATAAACCTTTGGCGTAGATACCTCTATTTTTGGTGTAAAGATATCAAAACGAAGCGGTTTCTCTTCAAAAAACTCTACTATCCCTCCTATACCACTGACATTTGCACTTGTATAGCCGTAGATAAAAAAAGGTACATCTGCACCCACTTCAAGACCAATAGATGCTAGTTCATTGAGGCTAAGTCCAAGATGCAGTACTTCATTACACATTTTCAAATATGTCGCTGCATCACTACTGCCACCGCCAAGACCGGCAAAAGCCGGAATGTTTTTTGTAACCTGTAGAGCATGCGTCTGCATCAACTTTTCCAAGGCTTCCGAATTTGTTGCATTTTTGAGTGCCACATAAGCTTTGTAAATAGTGTTTTGTTTTGTATCGCAAGAGAAATCACCAATGATTTTAAACTCATTTGTTTTTCCATCAATACTCTCTTTGGAGATAAAAGAGAGCTCATCATATAGGTCATCAACATACATAAAACGCGAGACCATTTCATGATAATTCTCTCGTTTGCCTGTAATTTTTAAAAAAATATTTACTTTGGCATACGCCTTATATCTTTTCATCTCTATAATTTCCCTAGCAACTTACTTAATGAATTTAGCTTATCTTTATCAATGCCGTCTTTTTGTACCGCCGCTCTGTTTGATGCTGTCACTTTTTGTATAAGCTCACTTCTCATGATAGAAACCTCACGCGGAGCATCAATACCTAGCTTGACTACGCCATTTTCCACAGAGACAACCTTGATAGTAATATTATCGCCAATGACAATTGATTCATTTGATTTTCTTGCAAGCACTAACATTGGATTCTTCCTAATTCATATTTTACACTATTTTTATTGATAGTTACGATAGAGATATTCTCTGCGTTATCAAGCCAGTAAGTTCCTTCATCTTGCACCTTAAAATCCTCTAAAGCAAGAACTCTTCCATATTTTACATTCTCTCTATCACCCAAATAGAAATTCTGAGGGATACTCAGTGATTTTTTAATATCGAGCGGTTTTTCATTCTCATAGATAAACTGCCCTTCACAAAGCCGTTCAAGCATACTTAGAGTGCCATATTTTAAACCAAGCCGCTGAGCTATAATTCGTCCAAGTGAACGAATATATGTCCCCTCGCTCACTGTCGCTTCAAATGTTACAAAAGGGTGACAATAAGCAAGTAGTTTTATCTCATAGATTGTTGAATTTATCTTATTGAGTCTAACTTCTTTACCTGCACGCGCCAACTCATAAGCACGCTCTCCATTAAAGTGTTTTGCGCTAAAGATAGGAGGCTCATACTCCAATGCACCTTCTACTGATTTCACAGCCTCTTCAACCTGCGTGAGAGATAGTTTAGGAACAGTGTTTACCTCACTAATCATCTCAATATCAAGTGAGTCGCTTTTAACACCAAGCCACAGTGTTGCTCTGTACTTTTTGGGTGTTTTATTTAAAAAACGAAACAGTTTTGTATGGCTTCCAAAACCGACTAGTAACACCCCTTTTGCAAATGGATCAAGCGTACCTGCAAAACCAGCTTTTTTATCATTGTACTTTTTTTTCAGAGAAGAGAGAAACTTGTTTGAGCCAATACCGCTTGGCTTGTAGGCAACAAAAAGGCGATTCATAGTCTCTCTACAAAAGATGCCAAAATATCGCGTTTTGTTCCGGCAAAATTGATCTGTACCTTAAACTCACGCCCTGACTTACTAACCCCCGTTACACGACCTGTACCAAAAATCTTATGGCGAACAAGATCACCTTTTTTAAAGGCTGTATTTTTCTCAACAATCAAAGAACCGTCACAAAGCCCTGCTTCATTAAAGAACCTGCTCTTTAGTAGATTACTTCTGCGTCCTTTGTAAAAACGGCTAGCTGCGTGAGAGAGAGTCAGCATCTCTTTCGCACGCGTAAAAGCAACATAGCCAAGGCGACGCTCCTCTTCAAGATCACTACCATCACCGACAAGCGGTAAAAAGCCCTCTTCCATTCCTATGACAAAAACATGTTTAAACTCCAGACCTTTAGAGGCATGAATACTCATCATATAGATAGACTCGCCCTCAACCTGATCCTGTTCACTCTGTAGTGTCAGCTCATTTAAAAACTCATCTAAAAAGGCTTCGGGGTTGTTTTTTATAAAATCTCTAAAGAGTCCGTAAAATTCATCCATATTGAGTATTCTCTCTTGGGCATCCTGCATATTTACATAGATATCTTTGAGATGAAAAGTATCTTCTAATAGATCGATAAACTCATAAGTTGACTCTTGTACAACCTTCGCAACATCTGCAATATCTGCGACAAACTTTTTTAATGTTATTGTATTTTTCTTCTTTACAAGTGCCTCAAGCTCTGCAATATCTATATTTTTGAGATACTCAAAGATAGAACTTCCGTTTGCGTGAGCTGCTAGTTCAATCTTATCGACACTTGCCTTTCCTAGTCCGCGTTTTGGCTTGTTTACAATGCGTTTAAAAGAGAAATCATCATGGTTGTTTGCAATAACACGAATATAAGAGATAAGATCCTTAATCTCTGCCCTGTCATAAAAGCGAACACCGCCGACAAGCTTGTAGCCGATACCTGCACGGTTAAGCCCATCTTCTATAGAACGCGAAAGTACATTTACACGATACAAAATTGCTATCTCACTAGCATTCACACCTGAGTCCAAAAGCTTTTGCACTTTAACGGCGATCTTTCTTGCCTCTTCATTCTCATCATTGGATTTTAGCGTTGCCACATCATCGCCTGAACCTCGTGTGGCAATGAGCTTTTTGCCAAGACGCGAACGGTTGTGCTCAATAAGTGCATTAGCGGTTTTTAAAATTGGAGCATATGAACGGTAGTTCTCCTCAAGTTTAAAAACATTGGTGCCTGTAAAATCATTACTAAACTCCATAATATTTCGAATATGTGCCCCACGCCATCCATAGATTGATTGATCATCATCGCCGACTACACAGATATTGTTATGTGATGTGCAGAGTTTTTGGATCAATTTTAACTGCAACTCATTAGTATCTTGATACTCATCTACCATAATATATTGATATTTTTGTGATGTTTTTTCTGCAAGTTTCGGATTTTCATCAAGGAGTTTGTATGTCAATGCTATTAGGTCATCAAAATCCACAAGATTATTCTCTTTTAGGTACTCCTCATACTCACGATACACTTCGGCAATCTGCTTATAGTTAAAGAGTTCTGCCTGCTTATAAGCATTATCTGGACTCATTAAAGAGTTCTTATAGCGGGATATTTCGCTTGCTATAAGCGGGGTTGGCAATTCTGAGTTTATCTTTTTAATAATGCGTTTTTTATCATCTGTATCAATAACGACAAAATTATTCTTGCGGTCTAAGAGATGAATGTTAAATTTTAAAAAAAGCAGACCAAACTTATGAAAAGTGCATAGAAGTGGTGGGTATGCACCGTTTTTCTCTATCATCTTCATAGATCGCTCTTTCATCTCGTGTGCTGCTTTATTGGTAAAAGTAAGTGTCAATGTATTTGCCGGCGGAATGCCGATAATCTCAATCAAATATGCCAAGCGTGAAACAATAGTTGTAGTTTTTCCACTTCCGGCACCTGCTAAAATAAGCACGGGTCCCTCTGTCTGTTTAACTGCGGCAGATTGAGACTCGTTTAAATTTTTAAATATTTTTTCCATAAAAGTCCACTATTTTTGTAAAGTAGTAATATTATAACAAAAAAAGCCACAAATTATTACAAAACAGTTAGGAACTTTTACAACTAATTTGTTAAAATCATATCTGCAAATACAATTTAGATAAGTTTGAAGAGATTTCAGGTATAATATTTTTTAGTAAAATGGGCTTTTTAGAAATTTGATTAAGGTTTTTAAGGCGACCAAAGAGCGAGGAAAAATGATTCAAGAGGCAAATGCTGCATATAATGCAAAAGATTATAAAAAAGCCTATAAACTTTACAACAAACTAGCCGAACAAGGCGATGTTGATGCTATGACATCTTTGGGCTATATGTATCAAATGGGGCAAGGGTGTGAGGCCGATGAAGCCAAAACAGTTGAGCTCTACACAAAAGCAGCAGAAGCAAAACAGCCCTATGCACTTTTTAATCTTGCCATTCTTTATGAGAATGGTATCGGCGGGGTGGCGTGCGATATGTTTAAAGCACATAAATTGCATATGGAAGCAGCAAAACAAGGAGTACCTCCGGCAATGTATGAAGCCGCACTTATGTTTGAGCGTGGACTTGGTTGTATCCAAAACTACTCTGAAGCTGCTTTTTTATATGAAGAGGCTGCAAAACATGGTCACGCAGCAGCATTTAACAACCTTGGGACACTCTATAAAGAGGGTTACGGTGTAGCTCAAGATGATGCACGCTCTTTTATCTGCTTCTCGCGTGCTGCTGAGGCAGGAGTTCCAGAGGGGCTTTACAACCTTGGACTACTTTATGACCATGGTATAGGATGTGAGCAGGACAATGAAAAAGCACTTGAATACTGTCGCAAAGCTGCTTATGCGGGACATGAAAAAGCAAAAAAAATCATTCGTGATCTACAAGAAGATGGAAAGATAGTATTTTAAAGGGGGAGGCTTGTTCACAGGACTTATAAGAGAAGTAGCGACCGTTAAAAACTTTGTCGGCTCAAAACTGACAATCAAATCAAAACATAAGGCCGCTTTGGGTGACTCTATTGCTATTAATGGTGCCTGCCTGACCGTTACTGAAGTAAATCATGACGGCTTTGCAGTGGAACTCTCTCCTGAGAGTCAAAAACTCTTAGCCATAGAGAACTATAAAAGTAAAGTTCATATTGAGCCTGCTATGGCTATGGGTGATAGATTTGAGGGACACATTGTGCAAGGGCATATTGACACTATTGGAGAAATTGAAGCCATTAAAAACAATGGCAACTCCTATGATATTTTCATCAAGGTAGATAAAAAGTTCATCCCCTATATCGTACCGAAAGGCTCCATTACCATCGATGGCGTGAGCCTTACAATAAACGATGTGTCCAATGATATTTTTCGTCTGACAATCATTCCCTATACAATAAAAGAGACACTCTTTAAGAGCTACAAAAAAGGCTCGAATGTCAATATAGAAACTGATATGTTCGCACGCTATATTGCTCATATGCTCAAACATCAACAAAACAGACAAAACTCTCTCACATGGGATGAAGCAGATACGATTAATGCTTTGTTTTAATAGCAGTGAAAACTCCCGGAGCTCTTTAGATAAGCTTGAAGAGATTTCAGGTATAATATTTATGAGAGATAAAGGGATCCTACTCTTTATATGGATATTCGATTGGGATATGATGTGAAAAAACTTTTTATAATTGCACTTTTTTTTAGCTCACTTTTGCATGCACAAACAGTAACTATTGCACTTGCAGCAAATGTCTCCTATGCAATGAATGAACTTCAAACTGCTTTTTATAAAAAATATCCCGATACAAAACTTCGTATCGTTATCGGCGGTAGCGGCAAACTGAGTGCACAGATAAAAAATGGTGCTCCTTATGATATTTTTATGTCAGCCAATATGTACTATCCCGAGGCTCTTTACAGGGAAAATATGGCAATTACAAAGCCTCGTATCTATGCACAGGGGGCTTTGGCGATACTGAGCCAAAGACCAAGAGATCTCACGCAGGGCATCAAGATAGTTGTAGATACAGAGATAAGGCATATTGCCATGGCTAACCCAAAAACTGCTCCCTACGGAAAAGCATCTATGGAAGCACTCAAAAATGCAAAACTCTACCAAAAAATAAAACCAAAACTCATCTTCGGTGACTCTATTGCACAAACCGTTACCTATACCATGACAGCAGCAGACCTTGGCTTCATCGCAAAGTCAGCACTCTATTGTCTAAAAATGAAAAAGTTTAAAAAAGATAAAAACTGGATAGAGGTAGATGCAAATCTCTATACTCCCATCTCTCAAGGTATTATTATCACAAAATATGGATCAAATAACAGTGCAGCAAAAAAAATTTATGACTTTATCTTAAGCAAAGAAGCAAAAAACATCTTTAAAAAATATGGATACAATACCCCATGAATAAAATTCGAGTAAAGATAGAGAAGATTGAGAGCAATAATCAACTCACCATTATCACATTTAACTCAAAAGAGCATACACTCAAGATGATGAGCTTGGAACTTGACACGAAGATTAAACATACAAAAGAGCTTATCGTAACAACAAAAGCAATAAACATCGCACTTGCAAAAGATTGCAAAGGAGAGTTAAGCTACTCAAATCAACTTCAGGTAAGCATCAATGCTCTAGAGATGGGAGAGCTTCTATGTTCTTTGCAACTCTCTTTTGAAGATAGGTTTTTAGAGTCCGTCATCACGGCTGATTCTGCAAGACGCATGAATTTAAAAGTTGGAGATAAACTAACAGCATTGATAAAATCAAGTGATATTTCCATAGTGGGGCCTCTTGTATGAGCTTTGAGCCTTTTATTCTCTCATTTAAACTAGCATTACTGACCTCACTCATTCTTTTTTGTATCACCCTGCCCCTTGCGTGGTATCTCTCACAAACGCACTCACGCATAAAACCTTTCATAGAGGCACTCACAACTCTGCCTATCATACTACCCCCATCAGTTCTCGGTTTTTATATTCTCTGGGCACTCTCCTATAGCTCTCCTGTAGGTGCTTTTTTTGAAGATACTCTTGGTGTGAAACTACTCTTTTCCTTTAAGGGGCTTGTTGTTGCAAGCTGTTTTTACTCCCTGCCCTTTATGGTGCAACCATTACAAAACGGTTTTGAATCACTTAATAAAAATATGTTAGAAGCAAGCTATATTGCAGGAAAAAGCAGACTCACAACCCTCTTTCGTGTCGCTCTGCCAAATATGAAATCAGCCCTTATTACTGCCGTTATCATCACTCTTGCTCATACGGTTGGTGAGTTTGGTGTTGTCTTAATGATAGGTGGCAATATTCCAGGTGAAACTAAAGTAGCATCGGTGGCTATTTATGAGATGGTTGAGATTATGGACTATAGTGCAGCACATATCTACAGTGCCGTTATGCTTGGAATCTCCTTTGCTGTTCTACTGAGCGTCTATATCTTTAATGCACGCCAGAGTAGAAGGTTTGGACTATGATAAAGCTCAACATTACAAAAAAGCTTCACGGCGCAAACGGGGCGATGCAGCTTGCACTGAATATTGACATAAAAGAGGGAGAATTTGTAGCACTCAGTGGAAAAAGCGGTAGCGGAAAAACAACCCTGCTTCGTATCCTCGCGGGGCTTGAAGATGCACAAGGTGAAATATCTGTGGCAGACAAAATATGGCTTCACGCAGACAAATCACTTCCCCCGCAAGAGAGAGAGATAGGCTTTGTTTTTCAGGAGTACGCACTCTTTGGAAATATGACAATAGAGCAAAATCTTCTCTATGTGACAAAAGATACAAAACTTGCCAACCATCTTCTTGAAATTACAGAACTAAAAGAGATGAAAAAACGATATCCTCATACACTTAGCGGTGGACAAAAACAGCGAGTAAGTATCTGTAGAGCTTTAATGAAGCGACCAAAAATTCTTCTGCTTGATGAACCGCTCTCCGCATTAGATAGTGCCATGCGAACAAAACTCCAAAATGAACTACTTACTCTACATAAAGAGTTTCAGACAACAACCATTATGGTAAGTCATGACCCAAGTGAGATCTACCGTCTAACTTCGCGTGTTCTGGTTTTAGATAGTGGCAAAATAATCAATGACGCAAAACCAACTGATATACTCTTAAAAAGACAAGGGAGTCAAAAATTTACATTTCAAGGTGAACTCTTAGAGATAAAAAAAGTAGATGTCATCTTTGTTGCTGTTGTTGCCATAGGTCAGCAACTTGTTGAAATCGCTCTTTCAAACTCTGAAGCTACATCCCTGCAAATCGGGCAAAAAGTCATACTCTCCACAAAAGCATTTGCTCCTACACTCTCCTAAGTTTTATACTGTTTTGCAAAAGATAACAGAGATAACCCTCTACTTTTGCACCTGTTATCTTTTTAACGGCCTGAACATATGAGCGTACCTGCATAAGATGTTTATCTTGAAAATTCATCACACTCTTATAATCGACAACAACATAGCTTCCATCCTCTCTAACTATAAGCAGATCAATATAACGCAAGCTCTTTTTATAGCGGAGTGGCTTCTCTTTTTTATATGTTGCATTCTCTAGCAAAGAGAGAAAATCCCTCTCTTCTAAAAGTCGTTCTATTCGTTTGCAGATATCTTCTATCTCCTCTTGTGTCAAGATAAAACCATACTTATTTGTCAGCATCACTTTTGCAGTTTTGAGGGCATTGTGACTAAACTCCCAAAGCATCTCTAAGGTGTAGTGCAGTGCTATACCAAAATTGATAGCATGCAAATCCTCTTCTTGAGCATTTTCAACTGCTAAGATTTCACTCTGTGTTCCATAGTAAAGATTTTCATACTTGAGTTTAACAGGAGCTTTTTTTGTCTCTTTATGCTCTTGTTTGACTCTGAGCTTGCCAAAACTTCCAATCTCCAAATCTAAAATATCAAACATAGATTTTTCACTCTTTTTAATAATAAATAGATGTTCTTTAGCTCGGGTAAAGGCAACATAGAGAGCATTGAGACTATCTTCAGTTGCTAATATTTTCTCTTTTTGCACAGCATCTGCATAGGCTCTATCAATTGCATCACGACCTGCTGTACGCAGATATATATTTTTTAAGCAGATACCGTCATACTCATAAATAATACTCTCTCTTGCAGATGGCGCCCGCTTGAGCCTGTCCATGACAATGATATGTTTATACTCCAGACCCTTGGACTTATGTACGGTAAGTACTCGAACACCGCTTAAGTCTGAAGCTGCAGCGCTTACATCAAGACGCTCATACTCAAAGATAAGCGCATCTATGTCATTATAATTCTCTATAGCGCTTAAAAAACGAATCACATGAAAATCATCACTAAAGAGTCCATACTTCTCAATACAGTTTTTGACAATATCAAAGAGTCTAATAGTATTGAGATCAGAGAAGGCAATATTTCCACTCTCTTGGTCAATCAGAGCAAAAAAGTTCTCTTTGTAAATATTCTCTTTAAAATAGAGATATTTCAGATACTCCAAAATCGCTTTAACACTGCGCTGATTTATCAGTTTTGTTGTAGTCTCCGTTACAACCTCTATCTGCTTCTCTTGAAGGAGATTCTTTACCATCTCTCCATCGCCATTTGTTGCACAGAGTAGTGCAATATCGTTATGATTTACACCTAGGTTTATCAGCCTTTGAACCTGTGTAAGCGTCTCTTCTAGCAGTTCATCATTTTGTATAACCTCTACATAGCCATCATCGGCACCTTTACGAACAAACTGAGGCGTATAGTTTTTGATTTTGTCACTAAAAGTATGATTGACAAACTCAATAACCTCTTTTTGTGAACGATAATTTATCAATAGTTTTTCAACTTCTGTACCATTTTCTCGTGCCACTTCACCAAAAAGCGCAGAAACACCACCACGAAAACGATAGATAGACTGTTTAACATCTCCTACAAAAAAGAGGCTCCCTTCTTCAAAGATGCCACTTCCTGCGGTTATCTCACGAATAAGTGGTTTTAAAATTTTATACTGCAGTATGCTTGTATCTTGAAACTCATCAAGTAGTATATGTTCAATCGTACTATCAAGTCGAAAATAGAGAAACTCACTCTCATCCAAACGATGTAAAATCGCATAGACTAGCTTTGTAACATCAGAAAATCCAAGCTCACTCTCTTCTACATAGAGTGCTTTTTTTGCTTTTTTGTAAATTACTGTCAGCTCACGCAGGGCAGAAAAGATATTTTGCTCTTTAGCTCTATTGTACTCACGCAGAGCCTTTTGCATACTGTGTAGTGCAATATCCATCTCAGGGGTGTAACACTTTTTAAAAACCCAGTACTTAAGGGTATCTTTACTGATCCAACTCTTTAACCTCAACTCCTCAAAACTCTCTACATCCACTGCTTTTTTCAGTGTTGCCGATGCATCCTGACAATTATTGACAATGACTTGCAGACTCTTAAGTGCCTGCATCGCTTCTGTCTCATATGCACTCAATGGCTGGCTTGCAAAGAGAAGATGCTCCAACTCTTCTTCTTTTTCATAAAACTCATCTAAAAGCATAAAGATGTCACTCACCCTCTTTTTAGACTCCAAAGCAAGTGAGATGAGCATCTCTTTTTTTCCTGCGACACTCACCTCTTTTAAAAATCGTGAGAGCAGTCTTATCTCATGTTGCGTGGCATGCGTGGTAAAATCTGGCATCAATGAGGCATAGAGAGAAAATTTACGCAAAATTTGTGTAAAAAAAGTGTCAATAGTCATTATCTTTGTATGGGCACTTAAGAAGGTCGCTAAAACTTTTTTCTTCTGCTCTAAAATTGCCTCGTATGAGACTCCTGTAACTTTTACAATCTCATCAAGCTCATCTCTTGCCTCTAAAGACTCCAATGTCTCTACTATTCTCTCACTCATCTCAGAAGCCGCTTTGTTTGTAAAGGTTAGGGCTAAAATCTTTGATGCATCTGCACCTCTAAAAAGCAAGGAGAGGTAGCGCACAACAAGCATAAATGTCTTTCCGCTTCCTGCACTCGCTTCATATGCTAGATTATCAACAAATGCCATCAATCTCTCCCGCAAAGCATAGTATAAGGACAAAATTGACACACTTTTGTATCTTCACACAGAGCAAAATCCACTTCTTCTATTGAAAGAAGGTCGGAAATATGTGATTGTAACAGTGCTAATTTCTCTTCTAAAAAAGGCTCTTGCACAATACGACCCTCTTTTAGATCATAAAATCCACACTCTAAAACATCGCCAAATCCACCTGCTAAAATATAATAAAACTCCAACTGAAAATCAGTCGCTTCAGCTACACTGTTTTTATTATATAGCGTATATGATCCCGTCTTATAATCAAGCACACCTATACTGCTCTTTTTTTTATCTATTCTGTCTATTTTCCCCTGTAACACCATACCGTAATAGGGAGCTTTTAGGCTTTTTTCACAACCCATAACTTGCCATCCTTTATGAAAACGCGCTATCTCATTCTCACAAAAGCTTTGAAGCTCTCTCTTCTTAAGAGAAATAAGATAGGATTCCAACTCACTTGGACCCTTAACGGTCTCTAACTCTTTTTCTAAATCATGCTGTAGGGATTTGATATCATAATAGTGATTTTTTTTACTGTAGAGGTTCTCTAGGGCTTTATGAATATCATCTCCTATTGCATGCTCTTGTGGCATATCTCGTGGGATCTCATGCTCTTTAAAATGTTTTACATAATAGTAATAATATTTTCGTTTGCATGTTAAAAATGTCTTCAAGCGTGATGCCGATAGTTCAATATCTTTAAAACTATAAGGCTCTACTATCTCCTTTTGCAATGAAACTCTTTTTTTGCTTTTTTTAAAAAGTATCTCTGCATACTCTGACTCTTCTGTACTCTGACTTACTTTTATGCCAAGCTCTTTTAAGAAACGCGAAGGTTGATTCTCACTAGAGGAGAGATACGATATAGCTACCTCTTTTGAAGAGAGCATCAACATCTCATAGTAATGTTTTTGCAGATTTTCCCTCTCTTGCATCGTAGGCAGTCCTGCCATCTCACGCAGCTTTGTATTTAAAAACATATCTTTCTCACTACGCTTTGGAACATAACTTTCATTAAAATCGATGATAATTACAGCATCAAAAACAACACTCCGAGTCTCTAATACTCCCATGACAGTGATCTTCCCACCATAAACATCATCTAGTGTACGACTTGCTATTCTCTGCATAAAAAGATTGAGTGCCGAGCGAAAATTCATCTCACGCAGATATGGAAGAATCTTATGAAAAGCATAGAGCTCCTCTTGAAATATCTTCTGCTCATCCTTGTTGGTTATAAAAGGTTGTAGTGCTTTCATAACATCTATAAAATCCACATGCCGTATGCTCTTTTTGTAATGTTGTTCTAAAAGCATATACAGGGCATCTCCTTCACGCTTCAAACGATAGATATTCTCATAAGTTATATCGTCTAAAAGCATACTTGCGGCATAAATTTTTTTATAGATTTGGCTCTCCTTGAAACTTCTTCCCATCGCAAAGTTAAGATTTGATTTCTCATCAAAACTTCTAATACTTTTTGCACGCTGTTCATTTGGTAAAATAATGGCTATCTTCTCAGGTTCGTACCCTTTTTCTACAAACTCATAAATCTTCTGTTTGATAAAAGCAATCTGTAAAATCGGCTCACTAAAGCTCACGCAGCTTATTTTACCCTTTTTGTTTATAGCTTCTTTAGAGATACTCTTTTTTAAGTTGAGTGACAAACTATATTTGTAACCCATATCTATATCAAAGCCTAACTCGCGTAGCTTATTTTGCATTTTTACATTAAAGCGTGTTGCGTGAAAATGCAGTATAATGTCAGAATACTCTGTAGCTTTGTGTAGCAACTGTAGTTCAAAATTTGTCAAATACCCCTCTAAAACAATCTCTACTTTTGTATGTTCTTTAAGATAATTGTAGTTAAGTTCATAGAGTTTTGGAAGGTAAATTTTATC
>JANEIH010000001.1 GCA_024513425.1 Sulfurimonas sp.
TCTTAACCATACTTAGCCCTATTCCAAAACCTTGCATATCTCTGTTTATCTGATAATAGTTGTCAAAGATACCTAAAAGCTCTACTTCATCCATTCCGATTCCATAATCCTGAACAAGCAACATATCACTTTCTATTTTTATATCTATCTTTTTTGAACTTCCTGAGTATTTTATTCCATTATCAATTAAATTGTCAATGACCTTAGAGAGTCCAATTTTATCCATAAAAAGCTCACAAGAAGCTAATAGCAGATGAAACTCCATATTTGGATAGATCTTTTGTATAAATTCTACCCGTTCTTTAATAAGTTCATCTAAAAAAAATTTCTCTTTTATCTCCTGTTTTGTCTGCATCTTAATAAGATAATTGAGTTCATTATAACGCTGTTTTAACATATCGCAAGCACTCTCAATACGCTCTACTCTTTTGAGCATTTTTGTATCATCCAAGCTCTTCTTTAGCATCTGGGTATTGGTCACAATCGTACTTATAGGTAAGTTGAGCTCATGTAGTGTCTCTTTGGAGAGCATCTGCAGATTTTTTACATAGACCTCAAGTGGATCGATCGAGAGCTTAGAGATAAACAGTGCAGAGAGAATAACCAAAGCAAAAACAATAATCCCTAAAAGCAAGAGATTAGAAACTGCCAAAACTTCAAGAGCATAATATAGAAGCAGTAAAAACAGACCCACTGTTAAAAAATAAAAAATAAAAATATTAAACCGAAGATTATGAAACAAGTTTGTATCCTATACCTCGGACATTTTCAAACTTGAGCTCAGGGAGCAGTTGTTTGAGACGATTAACATAAACACGGAGAGCACCGTCACTGCCACCTTCTGCACTGCTCCACAACTCACCTAAAATCAACTCTTTTGGAACTGTTTTATTGTGGTGTTTCATAAAAAGAAGAAGCAGTCCATACTCTTTTTTAGAAAGATTTAGCTCCTCTTCTTTATAATGAATACGCTGATGCACCTCATCATGACATAATCCTCCTACGCACTCAGGCTCATGCTGTTTCACTCTTCGAAGCACTGCTTTTATACGCAGTAAAAGTTCATCCATATCAAAAGGTTTAGTAATGTAATCATCGCAACCATTTGCAAAACCCTCTTCTAATTTTGACTTTTCTGTGTGTGATGTTAAAAAAATAGCAGGCGTATTATCATCTGCCTCACGCAGCTCTTTTAAAAGACAGAGCCCATCAATGAGAGGAACATTGATATCTAAAAGATAGAGATCAAACCTATTTTTATAGGTAACATCGAGGGCATCCTGTCCATTGGACACATGAATCACTTCATAATCAGCATCTTCAAGCAAGTCCACTATTGTCTCGCCAAAGAGCATATCATCCTCTAAAAGTAGTATCTTAATCGACACTCTCAATAGCCCAAGATAGAGTTTCGCCTGCATACATAGGCACTACATTTGAGTATGCATCCGGTACGACAAAAGGGCGTTTTTCCAAGACCACCTCTTTAAACTCCGGACAGATACCGTAAATTCCCTGTGCATTGTCACTAACAAAAGTCTGCAAGTTATCAAGTTTATCAAATTGCTCAAAAATCTCACATAAAAGTTGCAAGGCAATAGGTGCGGTAAAGACGCCTGCGGCACAGCCACAAGACTCTTTTTTATTGCAAGGATGTGGTGCTGAGTCTGAACCAAACATCACTTTTGGATGTGCCTCAAGTGCGATAGACAATAGTGCATCCAAGTCTTCAGGACGCTTTGCGATCGGTTTACAAAAAAGATGTGGCTGCATCATACCACCCACAACATCATCTAGCGTTAAAAGAAGGTGATGGACTGTAATTGTTGCATAGAGATTATCATACTTATCAAGCATATCAACGGCTGCTTTTGTTGTAATATGCTCCATAATGATTTTCAAATCTGGAAAGTTCTTCGCTAAAAGCTCGTAGATAGGCATAAATTCGGCCTCTCTATCCATAACAAAGCCATCTGTCTCACCATGAATACACAATGGAATTCCCAACTGGCTCATCGCTTCAAGTGTCGGACGCATCTCTTTAATATCAAAAGAGCTCACGCCATCATCAGAATTTGTCGTAATTCCCGCAGGATAGAGCTTGATTGCCGTAATCTCTTCTGCTACATCTACTAAAAAGTTCTTATCGTAGTTTTGATAAAAGAGTGTCATATAAGGCTCAAAGTAATCATTTGGCGCAGCCGCAACAATACGCTCTTTATAGGCAACAAGATCCTCTTTTGTCGTTATGGGAGAAATAAGGTTTGGCATTATAACGGCACCACTAAAAGAGTATGCAGTCAGTGGGGCAATATTTTCAAGCATTACACCGTCACGCAGGTGCAGATGCATATCAAGCGGCATTAAAAGTATATGTTTCTTCATCAAAGAGTCCTTAGATTGTTATTGAAACAATTATATCGAAGTTGTAATTAAATACCCCATAAATAGAGATCAATAAATGCGATAAACATCCCTAAAAATGCCAAAGACATATAAAGGTTTGAGAGTTTTACAAAAGGTTTTCCATCGATAAAAATACCGAGCTGTACAGCAGAGACAATCAAAGATGAAAGTATAAAGAAGAGATAGGCAACAATAACAACGATATACCAAGTTTTATATATAAATCCATATGCAAACAGAGCTATTACAGCTGCTAAAACAATGACATTTTGAATAAGCATACTTATATTTGGTTTTTCCTCTTTTTTATAGACACGAGCGATCTTAAAGTATAAAAAAGAGAGTAAAAGAGCAAAATAAAAAAGCATAGACGGCACTCCTTAAATAATTTTATAGAGAATTTTATCTAAATAATATTAAGTAATGTTTATCATAAGCTCTCTTTGGCTTTTGAAATAAGCTCATTGATTACTTTTTCATAATGTTTTGCTTCTGTTGCATCCGTTGATTCAAAACGCGTTACAATAACCGGGGTTGTATTTGATGCACGGACAAGCCCCCAACCTTTTTCAAAGTTAATACGCATACCATCTATTGTAATGATATCTTTAATAATAGGAAAATCTATGGGCGGATTTTTGAGAAGCCCTTTGATTCTATCCATCAGTTGAAATTTCTCTTCTTCTGTGGTTTCCACTTTTATCTCTTCCGTAGAGAATACTTTTGGCAGTTTTTCAAGTTCGGCATCTAGATCAATGCCATCTTTTATGAGCTCCAACATACGCAGTGTCGCATAGATAGCATCATCATAACCAAAATAGCGGTTTTTAAAGAAAATATGCCCACTTACTTCACATGCAAGATCGGCACCTGTCTCTTTCATTTTTATCTTAAGATTTGAGTGTCCTGTTTTATACATAATAGCTTTTGCGCCACGACGAGTCAGTTCATCATACATCACCTGAGAACACTTCACTTCACCGATAACCGTTGGATTTTCCATCTTCATAGAGTAGAGAAGTGCCATCATATCGCCTTTGATGTTGTTCTTGCGTGTAAGCACTGCAATCCTATCTGCATCTCCATCGTAGGCAAAAGCGATATCGCCCTCTTTTTCTAAAAGAGCTTTTACATCTTTTAAGTTGTGCTCCACTGAAGGGTCTGGATGATGATTTGGAAATGTTCCGTCTGGTTCAACATAGATCCCTTTTGTATGGAGCTCCAATCTCTTAAAAATCTCTTCTGTAACAACGCCTGCAACACCGTTACCACAATCATACACAATGCGAGTATTCACTCCTTTAAGGTGTTGAAATGCATTGACAATAAAGTCAATATATCTTGAAACCGCATTAATTTTAATAACTTTTCTCTCAGTTTTTTCCGGCATACCCATAGCCTCACACTCATCTCCAAGCGTATAAATATCGTCTGAAAAAAACGGTAATTTATCTATTGTGATTTTAAAACCGTTATACTCACTTGGATTATGACTCCCTGTAACCATCACAGATGCAGAAGGTGTGATGCCATTCCACTCCTGATAATTTGCAAAGTAGTTCACCGGTGTTGGTACAAGTCCCATATCAAGCACAGTTTTTCCACCGGCATTAAGCCCCTGCGTGAGGTATTCAAAAAGAGTTGAAGAGTGGCTTCTTGCATCATATCCGACTGCTACATACTTACCGTCTATTTTATTAGCCAATGCTCGGCCAATACGCACAACACTTGCTTCATTTAACTCTTTTTTATAGATACCGCGGATATCATATTCTCTATAGATACTCAAAATATTTCCTTGAAATTAATTACACAATAATACACTGAAATTAATTAAAAAAAGATACTATGGTTTGATATTTAGATATGCGGTGATATTTGCATCTTAACCTCTTTTTAGCTACTTTATAGGGTAAATATTGGTATATTTCAAAAGAATTTGCAAAAAAGAAGCAAAAAAGTTTGACTAATTCTATAATTCAGCTATACTGTTGGCAAGTGAAAGATGAGGTGTGAATTCATCTTTAGTGTGATTTTGCTCTATCCGTGTTAAAACCTCCTAAAGACTTCTCCAATTTTTACACAAATTTATATACAAGGCTACACAATGGCACAATTAATGGACGGATCAGTTAAATGGTTCAACGATGAAAAAGGTTATGGTTTTATCCAGCAAGACAATGGTGGGAGTGATGTATTCGTACATTTCCGTCAAGTAAATAATCCAAACGATGGAAGAGTTTCTCTAGCAGAAGGTCAAAGAGTTACATTTGAAATCGGTGAGGGACAAAAAGGTCCTCAAGCTGAGAATGTAACACCACTTTAATCTTTTAATCAAAACTATAGGCACTTAGCCTATAGTTTCTCTTTTTCACAATTTTAAACTCTAGCGAATTCGCTTCTTTATCTTTTTACATCATTTCATTGGTTATTTAATCTCAGTTGCACTTGTCTCTCTAAAATCTAGGCGTGTTTTATCTTGTTTGAGTTTTCTATAAAGCTTGAACTTTGCTTTTTGTAGCGTTTCATCATCATAAGAAAACTCCTTTTTTAGCTCTTCATCACTTACGCTTGCGCAATCCATTGCAAAAAGTTTGAGCTCTTTTTTTGTCAGTTTTGATTTAAAAACAGAGTAGAGCAGTTTATCATCTTTGATCAGATCTATACTCTCTAACTTGCAAAATTCCGCTATTTTATCTCTAAAATTATTTTCATTATGATATTGCCTCCAAACTGTATTTTCTAACACTAAATCTCCTTTAAAATGAGTGAAAGGTCTTTTTCTCTAATAATTATATTTGCCTCTTTTTCCAATATCTCTCTTGCGCAAAATGCCACACGAGTACCTGCGTGAGCAAACATTGAGAGGTCATTTGCACCATCACCACAAACAAATGTCTCTTCTTTGCGCACGCCCAAAATCGACTGCAGGCGTGTCAGCATATCACCCTTTGAGAAGTTAAACATCATATCTCCCCCCACAAGTCCTGTCAATTTTCCATCTTTTTCATGCAGTATATTTGAAAAATCTGCATCATAACCCAAGATATCTTTAGCATAAGATGTTGCTGTTGTAAATCCACCCGAGAAACAGACTACTCTAATACCGTGACTTTTTAACTCTGCTATCGTCTCGCGTGCACCTGACATATATGGTAGATTATGAGATATCTTCTTGACAACCTCAAAATCAAGTCCTTTGAGCAATCTTACTCTCTCTTGCAGAGATTCAAAAAAATCAAGTCTCCCACTCATCGCCTCTTCTGTAATATGAGCCACCTCATCGCCTATTCCCAACTCTTCAGCAAAAAAATCTATAGTCTCGCCATCCATCAATGTAGAATCAAAGTCAAATACTGCAAGTTTTAGCATGAAACACCTTCTTATTTGTTATAATTGCGAAATTATAGCGAAATAGGACTTTTTTTGTTTGATGCACTCATAAATAAATTAAAAAACGATACTTACATTACACTCGAAACAACACCTGGTCATGCCGCAAAGTTTACACCAGTTATTGACAAGATAGAGGCACTTGATTTGCATAAGATGGTTGATGGCTTCTCAACAACAGACAACCCTCTTGCAAAACTGAAATTTAATGCTCTCTTTGGTGCAAGACTGCTACAAAAACGCTTTAACAAACCGGTAATTGCGACAATGAGTATGCGAGATAGAAACAAAATAGCACTGCAATCCGACCTGCTTGGTGCAAATGAGTTCGATGTACGGGCAATCCTTGCACTCACAGGAGACCCGGCAAACATCTCAGACCAGCCCAATGCAAAAGGTGTTTTTGAAACAGACTCTACTCTACTGCTTGAGATCATCTCTGCTTTTAATGCAGGTATGGATTATGCAGCAAAACCTTTCAATGAGAGACCAGAACATATCTACCCTTTTGCGGTAGTAAACTCCTATGCTAAAAATCCAAAAACATTGCAAAAAAAGATGCAAAAAAAGATAAAACACGGCGCCATAGGTATCATCACGCAACCTCTCTATGATATAGAAAATGCAAAACAACTTTTAGAGTTAAAAGAGCAGGCAAACAAAGAGTGTTGCTCTGAAGATAAAAGTGCAGAGTTGATTTTAGGTATGTTTCCTATTACAAAACTTCGTACGGCACAGTTCTTATCATCACATGTGCCGGGAATAAATGTCCCACCATGCTGGCTTGACAAGTTGCGTGAGGCTCACGCAAAAGGAGTTGAAGAGGAGTATAAAGTAGGTTTTGAGCTCAGTAAAAAGCTCTTTGATGATCTAAAAGCTCTCCATCCAAAAATTCACCTAATGACAGCAAACCAATTTAGTATTGCTAAAGAGATATTAGTTTAAACACAAGAGGAAAAGTATGATAGATTTAAAACAACTGCAAAAAGATTTTGACGGCATCAGTATAAAGTTAAAACGCAAAGGCGTTGATGAAAAACTCTTAGAAAAAGTAAAAATCAAATTTGAAGAGCTCAAAGAGGCAAAAACGGTCTACGAAACACTGCAAGCTACACAAAATGCTATGAGCAAAGAGTTTGGTATCTATAAACGCGAAGGCAAAGATATCTCAGAGCTTAAAGCAAAAGTGGATGAAAACAAAATCCATATTGCAGATGCGTTAGAGATTCAACGCTTACGCCAAGAAGAGTTAGAAGCGCTTGCAATGGCAATTCCAAATATTCCAGATGATGATCTACCTAATGGCAAAGATGAAGAGGATAATGTTGAGATTAAAAAAGTACTCACTCCCCCTAAATTTAACTTTACACCAAAAGAGCATTGGGAGCTTGCGGAGCAAAACGGTTGGATAGATTTTGAGCGTGGTGTAAAACTTGCGACTTCAAGATTTTCAGTTTCTTTCGGTATGGGTGCACGACTAGAGCGTGCCTTGATTAACTTCATGCTTGACTTTAACCGTGAATATGGATTTGATGAGGTAAGTGTTCCTGCACTTGTAAATAGACGCGCTCTAGAGGGAACAGGGCAGCTGCCAAAGTTTGAAGATGACTTATATAAAATAGAATCTCAAGAGATGTTTTTAATCCCAACTGCCGAAGTTCCCGTTACAAACCTCTACCAAGATGAAATCTTGACAGAAAATGAACTGCCACATAAGATGACAGCCTATACTTCATGCTTTAGAAAAGAGGCAGGTGCAGCAGGTCGTGATACTCGCGGTATGATTCGCCAACACCAGTTTCATAAAGTTGAACTTGTAAGTATCACTAAACCTGAGGAGAGTGACAGAGTCTTTAATGAGATGGTGGCATGCGCTTCGGATCTACTCACAGCTCTTGAACTTCCTCACCGTCTTGTGAGTTTATGTACAGGCGATCTAGGCTTTTCGGCTGCAAAAACGGTTGATTTAGAAGTATGGCTCCCGGGACAAAATAGATACCGTGAAATCTCATCTATAAGTAATACAAGAGACTTCCAAGCGCGTCGTGCAAAAATCCGCTACAAAGATGGCAAAAAAAACAGGCTTGTTCATACGCTTAACGGCTCAAGTCTGGCAGTTGGTCGTACGATAGTCGCTATTATGGAGAACTTTCAAAATGAAGATGGAGTGATTAGTATTCCCAAAGCTCTGCATCCATATCTAGGCATACAATAGCATAAGTGCATAGTATGATTAATGGTACTTTTATTGCTTAAAAAGCACTATACAATAAATAGCTAAGGGACTCTATGGCTGACACTCCAGAAGAGATAATAATTATAGAAGATAGTGATACTGCTTTATATGACAGTGATACAGAGCAATCTCTATCTTTTACAGAAGAAGAGGCAAAGCACAAAAAAAATATTCTCTTTGGCGGTATTGCTCTTATTGTTCTCCTTATAACTGCTATTATTATTGTTCTTTTAGCTCTTAAAACATCTAAAAAAGAGCAATCTCACATCAATACAGACTTTTTAGATCAAAAAATCCAAGAGAGCAAGCAGCGTCCTCATATGAAACCAAGTAAACTTGAAAATATGATAGCCAATGCAAACTATCTCTATACGAATGGTTCAAAAGAAAAAGCACTTACACTCTATGAACAGATCGCCTCTTACAGTGAAGCCATATCTTTATATAATCTTGGTGTTACAGAACTAAGCAATGCACAGTATAAAAAAGCTCTTCAAACTTTTCAAAAAGCCATTGCAAAGGATGAAAAACGATGTGTAAGTGCCATAAATGCTGCGGTATGCTCACTGCACCTTAAAGATAAAAAGAGTTTTAAATATTACATAAATTTAGCTTATGCCTATCTTCCTTATGAAATTAATTCACCGCTCTATTCCTACTATTATACTTTGATTAGCTACTATAATAAAAACTATCTTGCAGCACTCAACTCTCTCAAAAACACAACATCCAATGAATACGCAACGACACAAAATCACCTCAGTGCAAAGATTAATGCTCTCTATAAGAATAACTATGATGCCTTGGATGCCTTGGAGAAAATCAAAGATGAATCAGAAGAGTTTTCAAAAGCACTCCTTTATGCAAGAATCGGTGATTATTCCCTTGCCACAGCACATCTTAAAACAGCAATATCCAAGAAGAAACAACCAGTTCGTGCCCTTTTAGCTCTTGGACTTATTAATCTAAAAACAGGTCATATTATAAGAGCAACAAAGGAGATAAGAGCAGTAACTAAGAGATATCCTCAGGAGGTCTATAGATACTATCCCATCAGAGTAAAACTCAAAGAGTCTCTTTTTGACCCTCAAGAGACGCAACAAAAGTATAGAAAAAAAATTCTAAACTCAAAAAACATTATGTATCAAAAAATCTTCTACTTCTCACCCTATAAAGTCTTTAATGCCAATCAGGTTATCAGCTATATTAGAAAAGGCAATGCCAATATCTACATTGACAATGTCAATAATGCAAAAGAGTATCTTCAAAAAAGTTCTTCGACCTCATCGATAAATCTTAGAATAGTACAAGCCATCAAAGAGGCTCTCTCTTTTAAAATCAGAAAAGCAAATGAAGATCTGCAAAAACTTGTTAAAATTCAACCAAAACACTCAATTCTTCAATATAACCTTGCTCTCACTTATGCACAAATGGGGAACCTTCAAAAAGCACATGAGCATTTTTTACGCTCATACTACCTTGATGCAAAAAACTATCTCTCGGGTATTTACGCTATTATGACAGCTCAACTCATTAACGAAAACTATTACAAGTTAAAATCAATCATTAAAGACTCTATTGCACTTGAAGAGGAGAGTGAAGAGATTGACCTCTATAAGACACTTTTATCACTCAGCGATGGAGATTATATCTCTACTATTGGGTGGCTCGACAAAGGGTATAAACAGCGTCCTCTCTATCTTATTTTGGATGTTCTAATAGCTACAAAGCTTTCAAAGATGAATAAGGCTAAAGATTCTGCGATGAAACTGCTAGTGATGCAACCAAATGATATTTTGCCAAATATCATTTATATGGATACTCATTTTAGTAAGTTAAAATCATCAGAGTATGCAAAAAAGACTTTACAATATCTCAAGAAGCACTCTTTTGATAACCTCTATTATGGCTCCTATATCACAAGACACCTCTTTATCCAAGTCAATCTTATCAGTGGAAGACTCTATTTTTTGGCAAAACAGCTACAGAAGGTTTTAGAAACAAGCAATCAGGATACTCGTGACATAGAGAGTACTTTGGCGTTGGTCTATTTTCATAATAAACAATTTGAAAAATCCTACACGCTCTACAATCATCTTATAGATGAGCTTAAAGTTAGAGATGCTTACACACTTTACCTTGGGGCTGTCGCTTCAACAGCAGCCAAACATCATGCAAATGGCATAGCACTTTTAGAGCTTGCCAAAATGAAAGAGAGCAATTTCTATGAGAGTAGATATGCTTTGGCACTGCTTTATATGGAAATCAATAACAATGACGGAGCAGTTATTCAACTCTCACATATTCAAGATGATGAATTTAAGTCTCAATATTTTGATTTTAAAATAGATACACAAAAACTGCTCTTCTTTAAACAGCATCCGCAAAACGAAGTAGTTAAGAAAAATAACCTATAAGTGTTTCAGAAGCTCTCAACTCTTCTCCAATGCTGATGTTGAGACGAAAGTTTGATTTGAGATAGATTGAGGTTATGCCATTTATCATAACGCCATAGCGTGTACCCTGCATAAGATCTTTCCCTTTTACAAGATCAATATCAATCGGGGTAAAACCCTGCTTTTCTCTATGGGTAATTTTTACACTATTGTTCTCATTATCGACAAAAAGTAGTTCTGCGTACTCATTTAAAAGAGAAAAAAGCTTTGATCTCTTCCCTACTCTACTACCTTTGACAATGTTGATAGATGCTACTTTTCCATTTATTGGTACACGCAACACCCCTACATCAAAGTAGGATGATTCTATCTCTATCTTGTATGCATATTCTGAGTCTTCTAACTCTTCTATCGCCGTTACGACACCGTCAGTAGGTGCAACAAAACTGTTCTGCTGATAAAAAGGCATCTGTCGCTCAGGGTTTCTGTAAACATATACAAAAATAAGCACTGCCACAAAAGCAAGTAGTGCAAAAAAATCCAAATCCAAAATAGAGAAGAGTAAAAAAGCTGACACACTATATCCTATATAGTGCCACCCACCCTTTGCAATTATAAAAAGATTATTTCTCATCTCTTTGCTCACTATCTTGAGAAGTTTTACTCATTGTCACATCCTCTTTAAGCTCATCTTTTATACTCTCTGCATCTTTGATAACTTTTGATTTCAATCCATTTTCTTTCTCAAATTCCAAGATAATATTGTGAACCTCTTCACCTGTAATATTCTCTTTTTCATAAAGGAGTGCCACCATCTTTTCTATGGCGCCTCTATACTCTTCAAGACGCTCTACTGCTAACTTATAATGTTCATCAAGAGATTTTTTAATAAACTCATCCATCTCTTGAGCCATTTTATCGCTATACTCGCGTGTAGTAGCCTGCGCAGATCCGCCCAAGAAAGATTGACGCGATTTCTCCAACACCATTAGACCTGCAATATCACTCATACCGTAAGTCTGCACCATTGATTTAATAATCTCAGTTGCGCGTTCCAGATCATTGCCTGCACCAGTTGATATCTCACCGATGAAAACTTGTTCGGCTGCACGACCACCAAGAAGTACATCAACCTCAGCCAACAGCTCATGTTTTTGCATCATAAATCTATCTTCCTCTGGCTTATTGAGCGTATATCCAAGTGCTGCGAGACCACGCGGAACAATGGAGACCTTAGAGACTTTTTTAGCACCCTCAGTAGTTTCGGCAAGAAGTGCATGTCCACTCTCATGGTATGCAACGATTTTTTTCTCTTTTGGATTAATACGGCGTGATTTTTTTGAAAGTCCTGCAAGCGCCCTTTCAACTGCTTCAAATATATCCTGTTGTTTAACACTCTTTTGGCTTTTTCGACCTGCCAACAGTGCCGCTTCATTAACAATATTTGCTAAATCTGCACCGGCAAGACCGGCAGTAAGACGCGCAATCTCTTCAACATCAAAATCATCATCCATTTTTACACTTTTCATATGCACTTTAAGAATTTTCACACGACCTTCAAAATCCGGCTTGTCAACAAGAACCTGTCTGTCAAAACGCCCAGGACGAAGGAGTGCGGCATCAAGTATCTCAGGTCTGTTGGTTGCGGCCAATATGATAACTGGTGTATCCGTACCGAAACCATCCATCTCTGCAAGAAGTTGATTGAGCGTCTGTTCACGCTCATCGTTACCACCCATAGCACCACCGGCAGCACGACTCTTACCTATGGCATCAATCTCATCAATAAAGATAATAGAAGGCGCATCTTTTTTTGCCTGCTCAAACAAATCCCTTACGCGTGCAGCACCAACACCGACAAACATCTCTATAAAGCTAGAACCGCTTACTGAGAAAAATGGCACTTCTGCCTCACCGGCCACTGCCTTTGCTAGAAGTGTCTTACCTGTACCGGGAGACCCGACAAGGAGTACTCCTTTAGGAATCTTTGCACCGATCTCAACATAACGGCCAGGATATTTTAAGAAGTCAACAATCTCTTGAACCTCCTCTTTTGCCTCTTCAACACCTGCAACATCATCAAACTTTGTATTTGGTTTTTCAGAGCTGATAAGCTTTTTTGAGTTACCCACACCAAGGAGACCGCCACCCATTCTCTTTTGTATTCTACCGGCAAAAAACATCCATATGCCGATAATGAGCAAAAATGGAAAAAGCCATCCAAACATCTCCGTAAACCAGTTTGTCTCAGAAAATCCTGCATACTCAATTCCCTCTTTATCTAACAGCCTAACAAGTTCGTTATCACCTTGAACAATTCGTGTTCTATATATTTTGCTACCATCTTTTGATATCGCACGAATAAAAGTCTGTCCAATCTCTACTTTTTTTAGACTCTTCTCTTTTACCAAAGATTTTAACTCTGAGTAACTTACAGACTTAACTTTAGCATTTGCGCTCATTGCGGAAACGGAGTCTCCTGCACCTTCGCCAACCATTACTTTAAATAGCAAAATCACAACTACTGAAAAAATTGCAAATGTGATTAAAGGATTTTGGTTGAAAAAGTTATTGTTATTATTTTCTTGATTTGACATCTATCTCTCTTTATTGTTTTCTTTTTAGTACTAAGGTTATCCACTCATCTAAGGCTATTTTTTCCAAGATTTCACAATCTTTGTAATAACGCAACACTTTATCTTCATACTTATGAAGGATACCTGATAAAATAAGCACGCCATCATCTTCGAGTCCATTTTTAAGCTCATGTGCTATAAATGTCAATACATCGGCAACAATGTTTGCTACGACGATATTATATTTTTTCTTTGTAAATGAAGATGAACCTTCCCAAAGCGTATAAAACTCCAGACCATTCAATAGAGCATTGGCTTTTGCATTCTCTACTGAGATCGGATCGGTATCACAAGCATCAACAGTAGCACCGAGTTTCATTGCTCCAATACCGAGAATACCACTTCCGCAACCAACATCTAAAACCTTGTCACCCGACTTTACATAGTTGGAAATTGCCAGTAAAGATGAAGCGGTTGTAGGATGGTGCCCAGTACCAAATGCAAGTGCTGGGTCAATAACAATATTCATCAGTGTATCACTTGGCTCACTCCAAGTAGGATGGATATAAAACCCACCGATTGTAAGGGGCTCAATACTCTGTTTGTAAGATTCAACCCAATCACTATTTTTAAGCTTTTTCTGCTCACACTCAAGCTCTATTGTACCGCCTAGTGCCTTTTGCAGTGCTTCTCTAAACTGCTTCAAACCCCAGATGATAGTATCAAGTTTATCTTCACTACGAATTATAAAACCCCCATCAATCTCTTCAAAACCAACAGGAATCGTATCTGCTAAAAAATCAGAAAAAAGGGAATAGTGAGATGAAACTTTAACGAGAAGTTCAAAATAATGCTTTTGCATTATTTTGCAACACCCATAACAGCATCAAGTTTTTCTTTCAAAACCTGAGGAGCAAATGGTTTGATGATGTAGTTATTTACACCTGCTTTAAGTGCTGTAAGAACCTCTGATTTGCCACTTTCTGTTGAGACCATAATAATCGGGGTATCTTTAAGACGCTCATCGGCACGAACCTTTTTGATAAGTTCAAGACCATTCATCTTGGGCATATTCCAGTCAGTAATAAGCACATCAATATCTAAATTAGCATCCATTTGCCTCCACCCCTCAACACCATCTGCACCTTCTAGTACATCTTTGTATCCAAGATGCGCCAAAGTATTTTTAATAATACGACGCATTGTTGAGCTGTCATCAACAACAAGTAATTTCACATCGAAATCCTTTTTTATCTAATAGTATCAAATTTTTGTTTGTTTTACTATTAAGCGAGCAGTTTGAACATTTTAGGAAGGTCTAATCTCCCCTCATAGTAAGCTTTTCCAATAATAACACCCTCTATCTCATCTCTCTTTATGAGTGCTTCAATATCCTGCTCATCTTTTACACCACCGCTGGCAATGGTAGCCACTTTGCTTGCACGCGCAATATCAAGTGTAAAATCAACATTCACGCCAGAGAGTGTACCATCTCGCCCAACATCTGTACAGATGATAGTCTCAACACCTGCATTTGCAAATTCGCGTGCCAAATCTGTAGCTTTCATTTCACTTACTTCGCCCCAACCCTCAACAGCAACATAACCATCAATAGCATCGATACCGACTGCTATTGGATATTTAGAAGCCATACTCTTAACAAATTGTGGATCTTTAACCGCAATGGAACCTAAAATAATTCTATCTATGCCGATTTTAAGCATCTTCTTAATTGTTGCTTCATCGCGAATACCGCCACCAAGTTCAAGCTTTATATTGCAATTTTTTCTGATTTTTACAATCTGCTCAAGGTTTTTTGGTTCACCTGCAAATGCACCGTTTAGATCAACCAAGTGTACCCATTCAGCGCCCATCTCTTCAAACTTTTTCACAAGCTCATATGGCTCATTTGAGTAGATCTTGGCACTCTCCATAAGCCCTTTTGTTAAGCGTACTGCTTTTCCATCTTTTAAATCAATTGCCGGATATAGTGTCATTGAAATAGTTTTCCTTTTTTCCTGTTTTAATTTTTAGCTATTTTAGGGGTGTTCATAATAAAATTTTCTAAAATTTTGAGCCCGTTTTTATGGCTTTTTTCAGGGTGTGACTGAATCCCCATAATATTTTCATGTGCTACTGCAGAGGTAAATTTATATCCATAGTATGTCTCACCTAAGATATCATTTTCATCTGCACAATTTACATGGTATGTATGGACAAAATAGAGGCAATACTCATCATCAAGACCCACAAAAAGAGGATGCTCTTTTGTGAACACTCTATTCCATCCCATATGGGGTATTTTGAGTTTTTCTTCAAATTTATCGGCATCAAAATGTGTTACATTTCCCTTGATAAGTCCAAGTCCTGCGTGAAAGCCAAACTCCTCAGAGCTTTCAAAAAAAAGTTGCATTCCCAAACAGATACCAAGCATAGGTTTTCCGCTTGCGGCAAACTCTCTAATCGCTTCTATCATCTGCATCTCACGCAAATGCTCCATCGCATCGCCAAATGCACCAACACCCGGAAGTACTAGCTTATCGTAACTGCTAAACTTCTCTGGATTACTCTCAACTACCGTATCTTCCCCAAGTTTGGCAAATGCATTTTGCACAGATGCCAAATTTCCCATATTATAATCAATTATTGCTATCATTACTCATCTATCTTCAATTTTGTAAATTTTATATATACCGCTAAACTTATCAAAAGCATCGCAACGCCCGCAACAATATACATGGCATATATCAATTTGTCTGGATCAATTATCGCAAATTTAAACACAAGCATCAAAGCTTCAATCGAAAGAGCGATAATAATACTTCCTAAAAATCGAACCATCGTCTTATGCGGCCCTGAAACATTGTGTTCTTTATGCCGTCCAAGTATCTCCTCTTCTATAAGTGTTTTAGAGAGATCAAATATCGCCAAAGAGAGTGTTAAAAGAATGGTTGCTTCAAACATATCTTTGATTTTAAACTTATCAGGTGTTATCTCATAAACAAAAAAGCTCTGGATCCCTTTAAAAAAGAGCAATACCGTTACGGCAATAAGTGCAAGCGCAAAAGCCCCGTAGGCAAATTTGAAAAACTCACTGAAGATATGATCCATCGTTGTCGGATGTGCAATTTTAATCGCCTCTTCAAGTGATATATCCAAACAAGCTACATACTTCAACTCTCCATGTTCATTGAAAATGGGCGCTGAAGCGGTAACTGTCAAATCTCCGGTAATGAGAGATGGGTAGGGGTCGGTAATCGTACAACGCTCTTCTCTTGCAGCTTTATAATAGTATGCACGATCTGCTCTTATCTTTCCGGCATCATCATCAATCTGCCCTTTTTGGGTAAAAGTGGGGCTTACCTGCACACCTTTTTCATCAAGAAGATATACACCCTCACAATTTTCCAAATCTGCTTTGATTTTCAACAGACATGGCATAATCATCTTTCGGGTGATTGATGGCAGTCTATTTGGAATATTTTTAGAAAAGAGATAGCAAAAATAGGCTCTTGCTTTTGTTCTACCTTCAGCAAAATGCTGAATATCTAATGTAACCATAATATCTCTGCCTCCCTTTTGTTTCATTTTTTATTGTTTGAATTATATCAAAGATTGACTATAATGTCATTAATGAATCAAGATATTAAAAAAATTGCCATCGTTAGACTCTCAGCACTCGGAGACATTGTAAATAGTGCTGTAGTTTTACAATTTATCGGGCAAAACTATCCTCACGCAACAGTAACATGGATAGTCGAAGAATCCTTTAGTGCAGTTTTGCAAAATGCGAAATATCTAAAGAGTATTCATACAGTCAATCTCAAAAAATTTAAAAAAGAAAAAAGCTTTTGGCTTTTAAAAGAAGAGTATAAAAGACTAAAAGCGATGGCTTGCTTTGATATTGTCATCGATATACAAGGACTTATTAAGTCAGCCATTGTTACTAAAATTCTTGGAAAAAATAGGCATGGATTTGACAAAAACTCAACACGAGAATCCTTGGCATCACTCTTTTATAGGACGAAAACTGCTATTGCTTATGAAGAAAATGTCATCTCACGCAATGCCAAAGTTGTTGCAGATGCTCTTAATATCTCAATAACACAAAATATGCTGGAAAAAAAGGAGCCTATATTTAGCATTACAACAAATTTTTCATTGCAAAAAGAGAAAAAGAATATCGCTTTTGTTATTGGTGCTTCATGGCCATCTAAAATATACCCAAAAGAGAAGATTGTAGATGTCTGCAATCACCTGCAAGAGGAGTCTTATATCATCTGGGGCAATCAAAAAGAGTATGAAGATGCAAAATGGATTTGCAAACACTCAAAATATACGAAGATGGCACCAAAGCTCACTTTGGAGGAGTTAGTCTCGTTTATCTCACATATGGATCTGCTTATTGGTAATGATACGGGACCGACACATATGGCGTGGGCACAGAATATTCCCTCAATAACCCTGCTTGGACCGACAACAAGACGAATGATAGGAGAGACCTCTAAAAATATCGGTATAAAATCACCCTCAGAAGTAAATATTTTAAAAATTGATAAAACCGACTACTCTATTAAAAATATTCAAATCTCAAAAATCATACATACGGCAAAGGAGCTTCTATATAATGGAGTATAAATTACTTTTACTTTTTGAAAAAATTTTAATACTGCTACCAAAAAGCTTCCGTAAAGGTTTTTTTAGTCTTCTAGCAAGTATCGGTTATATAGCATCGAAAAAATATCGTAATATCGCACGCCAAAACCTCAACTATGCTTTTGATAACAGTATGGACAAGGCAGAGATAAAAGCCATTACAAAATATAGCTTTAAAAATCTGCTTTACAACTTTTTATACCTTATAGAGATACGAAATCTCCCTAAAGAAGAGATCTGCAAAAAAATAACAATTGTCAATAAAGAAGTGGCTAACAGAGTTCACGCAGAGGGGCGAGCCGTCATCTATGCGGCACCACACTATTGTGCATGGGAACTTGGAGCTGTCGGTCTTGTCATGGAGATTGAGCCAATCTCGGCAGTCTATAAAAAACTCAAAAATAGAGCCTATGAACAATGGCTTTTAGAAGCAAGGGCACGATTTGGCAATACAAATCTTGAAAAAACCAATGTTATCAAGCCACTTATAAAACTTATAAAAGAGGGAAAAGATAGTGCTATTCTTATAGATACAAATATCAATAAAAAAGAGGGGCTAATGGTAGAGTTTATGGGAAAACCCTTGCGTCAAACAGCAACACCTGCTTATTTGGCAAGAAAATTTAACGCCGCTATTATTCCTACACATATTCGTACAGATGATGAAGAGAACTATACCATCATCTTAGGTGATGAGATAAAAGTCAATAAAACAGATAATCCACAAAAAGATATCTTAGAAGCAACACAAGCTCAAGCCGATTGGCTAAGCGATATTATTAGAAAAGAACCAAAATTTTGGTTCTGGTTACATCGCAGATGGAAAGGCGACAACCCAGAAATCTATAAAGAGCATCTCTAATCGCACTCTTTTGTTTGTGCTTCAAAGAGTTTCAAGATCGTTAAAAAAAATGCGGTAATTGCAGGTCCGAGTATCATACCCCAAAATCCAAAAGTTGTAAGACCCGCAATAATTGCAAAGAAAATCACTAGCTCATTCATCTTTGTATCATCTTTATTGAGTAGTTTTTTGTTTATCCATTTAATGATAAGCGGTTTTATGAAAGTATCTGCGCCTATTGAGATAATCACAACGGAATAAAGAGCTATAAAAAGAGCACTTGTTGCATCTCCAAGAGCAAATTCATAGATCATAAACGGCAACCACATCAATGCACCGCCGACAACCGGAATCAAAGATGTAAAACCATACATAATTCCAAACAGTAGCCCGTTATACCCCATAAAAGAGACCGCTATACCAAAAAGAGCACCCTCAAACATCGCAGTGGTAATGATAGAATAAAATACCACACTCATAACCGATGAAAGCTCACGAGCCAAAAGCGTAGACTCCTTTACCGTCATCTGTAGTGCATGTTCTACAAAAGTCATAATAGTTTTACCGTTGTGTAAAGCAAAAAAGTAAAATACAACGACTAAGAAGGCATTTTTTAAAAATTCGGCACTAAAAGTACCTATTTTTGCGACCATACTCAAGACATTTGCTGTAATAGTATTGATATTAATAGTTTGAAATGAATCAGAGATATAGGGCTTTAAAAAGAGTAGATATTCAGGAGGATTTTTTATAAATCCATTGATATAATTTTCCACACGATGCAAGGTATCTGGTTCTAAATGATTTAGCCATATAGTAAATGAAGTCAAAAAATACCCTAGTGGTACAAAAAAGAGCAGTGCAAGCAAAAGACTTGAAAGCAAAGCTGCCAAAAAATTTGAGTGTAATTTTACTTCAAAATAGTCTTGAATCGTAGATGTAGAGATCGCCAAAAGTGCTGCAATTGTTATAATTATTAAGAATGGAGTATAAAGCAGATACATCCAATAGAGCGATGTTGCAAAAAGTATGGCTATAAAATATTGTGGCTTCATCTAAAAAAGTGTCCCGTCACTATTTACACATTTCATATTGAGAACATCATAGGTTGCTTGTGTTGCCTTGCGACCTTTAGCTGTTCTCTCCAAATATCCATTTGCGATCAAATAAGGCTCTAGTACATCCTCAACTGTTCCCTCATCCTCACTCAGTGCTGCAGCAATTGTACTCAGTCCCATTGGGCGACCATTTGAACCTGCTAGTAGATTTAGAAGACGCAGATCCATTTCATCGAAACCATATGAGTTGATACCAAGCTCATCCAAAGCATATTTTGCACGCTCATGATTGATATGTTTTTCATCTGCGACCTCAGCAAAATCCCTTACACGACGAAGTAAACGCAGTGCTATACGAGGTGTTCCTCTACTTCGTTTTGCAATCTCCAAAGCCGCATCATGAACAATCTCACGCTCTAGTTTTGCCGATGCCCGTTTGATAATTTCTGCAAGCTCTTCATGCGAATAGAAATTCATACGAAAGCTCATACCAAATCTATCACGCAGAGGATTTGAAAGCATACCGGCACGCGTTGTTGCGCCAATGAGAGTAAATCGTGGTAAATCAATCTTTACTGTTTGTGCAGCAGGACCACTGCCGACAATAATATCAATACGATAATCCTCCATAGAGGAGTAGAGTATCTCTTCAATAGCTGATGAAAGCCTATGAATCTCATCAATAAACAAGATATCACCCTCTTCCAAATTTGTCAAAATTGCAGCCAAATCCCCACTCTTTTCTATCATAGGAGCCGCTGTTACTTTGATGTTTGAATTCATCTCATTGGCAATAATAAGTGCAAGTGTAGTTTTTCCAAGTCCAGGAGGTCCATAAAAAAGGACATGATCGAGTGATTCATCTCTCTTTTTACTTGCTTCTATAAAAACAGAGAGGTTTTTCTTGATCTGATCCTGACCAATATATTCACTCCATGCATCAGGACGCAGTGTCTGTTCTGAACTTGCATCTTCTAATGAAAAAGTTTCAACATCTAGAACTCTATCCATAGATAATTCACTCATCAATAGGTATGTTCTTTCGTGGGAAATTTTCTTGTTTGCACCTCATCAACATATTTTGCAAGAGCATCTTTTATAAGCGACGCACCATCAAGATATTTTTTTACAAACTTTGGCGTGAACGCTTCAAAAAGCCCAAGCATATCTGAAAAAACAAGCACCTGCCCATCTACCTCATCTCCAGCCCCTATGCCAATTACGGGAATAGAAACTGCTTCGGCAACAGCCTTTGCTGCATCTGCTTTTGTACCTTCAATGACCATACAAAATGCACCTGCATTCTCAACTGCTTTTGCATCTTCTATCAAAGATTTTTTCTCTTCTTCACTCTTGCCTTTTACCTTATAACCACCTTCACTGCGTACAGACTGCGGCAAAAGACCAATATGTCCGCATACCGCTATGCCATTTGATGTAAGGTATTTTATCGTCTCGGCTTTATCGGCTCCGCCTTCTATCTTTACACAATCTGCTAAAGTCTCCTGAAAAACTCTTGTCGCATTTTCAAGTGCTTTTTCTTTTGTAGCATATGTTCCAAAAGGCATATCACAGATGACAAAACTATTTTTAGCACCATGGCAGACTGCATTTGTATGGTATATCATCTGCTCTAAGCTTGTTGAAATAGTATCACTTTTACCTGCAAAGCTCATACTTAGACTATCTCCTACTAAAATCATATCGACACTCTCTTCAAAGAGTTTTGCAAAGAGTGCATCATAGGCCGTAATCATCACCAAAGGCTTTACTCCCTTGGCTTTTTTAATCGAAGATATTGTTATTTTTTTATTCATAGATGTATTTTAACTAAATATTGCTATAATTTGAACAATAATCTACTTAAAATACCTGACTTGGAACAATAAACAGAGATGAAAAACAGCATAAAAAACTTAGTAGCCTATATTACATCAGGATATCCTGATAAAAACTTTAGCATTGACCTAGCATTGACCCTTGGTGAAAATGGCGTGGACACACTTGAACTCGGTGTTCCATTTTCTGATCCGGTAGCAGATGGTTCTGCCATTGAAAACGCAAACCACAAAGCATTAGAGTTAGGCTTCAAATTTCAAGACCTTCTTGAAATATCTAAAGCAGTCGCACCAAAAGTAGATACATTATGGATGGGTTACTTCAACAGTTTCTATCAGCAAAATATGCAAGAGCTCATTCCTCACGCAAAGAGTCTTGGTGTCAATGGAGTAATTATTCCCGATATGCCATATGAAGAATCACTTGCCTATAAAGAGCTTTTTAATGTTTACGGGATGGCAAATATCTCTTTTGTTGCCCCTACTGACTCAGAAGAGAGAATTGCAACAATAGTAAAAGATGCGCAAAAGTTTATCTATATGGTAGCATACACCGGCATTACAGGTTCAGGTACAGCCGAAGTTCTGCAACCATTTTTGGCATCTATCAAGAAACATACACAAATTCCCATCTATGTCGGCTTTGGTGTTAATGAAAAAACTGCAAAAGAAAAAGTAAAAGGTGCAGACGGTGTCATCGCAGGAAGTGCTTTTATCAACATTTTACTAGATAAGCAACTCTCTAAAAGCCAAAAAATAACAAACTGTGCAAAGTTGGCAAAAAAGATAAAAGAGCTGATCAACGAGTAGATAAGAATTTTTTTAGTTGTAATCCCCAATAATTCCATACCAAATTAGACAACAAGCTTGATTACTCTATAATTAGGTATCTTCAAGCGAAAAAGACACACCTAAAACTTTCACCTATCGGGTGCGACTTTTTCAATTATAACGGTTGAATTATGACACAAACAATATTAAATTTCAAACTACAATCCACAAATGAGAGATTAACTTCAAGAACAGGAGTGGCAATATTAGGAGAATACCTCAAAGGTATGAATCTTGAAACACTCTGCAATGACAATTTACCTAAAGCTAAACGCAACAACGGTTACTCGGCATTTGAGTTTATTTATCCCTTGATTCTAATGCTTCACGGTGGTGGTCGCTTCCTTGATGATATCCGAGAGATAAAAATTGATAAAGCACTCACAACACTTTTAAAGATGAAAAATATACCAACAGCCAATGCCTTCTCAAAGTATCTTCGTAAACATGGGACTAATGGAGAAGAAGGTATGAGAAAAATAAACAAGATATATTTTTATGAATTTGGAGGTGTGGGAAATGTTATGGAATTATTTGGGGTAAAAGTAGATTTTAATATTTTTTTTGATACAATATAAAGACAAGAGATCAATATAGGAATAAAATAAATGAAAAATATGAAATTGTTGGGAGTGAGTTTAGCGGTAGTGGTATCGGTATTTACGGGTTGTGTCGATGATGAAAGTGCATCTTTTGGAGATACGAGTGATTTGTCATTTCCGGTAAATGCAGTTAGTGCAAAACCAACTTTGGAAAATGGAAAAAAAGTTGAAAATGCAACTGCAACAAATCAAATAGGAGGAGTACCCGGATTAAATAGTGTTAGTAATAATTCAAAGCTAAATACAGCACTATTGGGTAGTAAGATTTCTAAAAGATTACTAAAACATATCAAAGATACCAATATAGAGTCATATTCTTTAAATGAAACAATAGATTCTACTGATGAATGCCCATCCGGTGGTACATTGAGATCTTATGGCAGTGCAAATGAAACAAATGAGGGTAGCATTACTTTTACTGCGGTAAATTGTAATGATGGTTATGAAATTATTAATGGTAGTGTATATATAACTATGAAAAACTTTGATGATACTTTTGGAGATTTTAAAGATATGACAGTAAAATTTATGACCGATTTTACTATGAAAAAAGTATCTGATGATTCAATGGCTAAAATTTCAGCCAATAGTTATATGGCTGTTAGTGTAATAAATTTTTCAGATGGAAATATGCAAAAATTTAAATCAGCTATGTCGTTACAAGCTACAGACGGCAGTGAAAAATATGGACTTAAAGATTGTGAATTTTACTTTAAGGACAATGGTGACGAAATGGAAATGTATCAAACAAAGGGGAAAGTTTATATAGATAGCTTAGCTTCATATGTTGATTACGATACAGACTACGATATGTCAGAGACGCCGTTTGTATTTAGTGATTCTGTAGACGCACCGATAAGCGGTGAAGCAAGATACAATATGGCAGATAATGGAAAAGTAAAAATAAAAGTAGAATCAAATAAGGTAAAAACTTATGTAGATGCCAACGGTGACGGTGTTTATGAATTAAGCGAGTAGTGAAAAGAGCGTTATTGATCTTTATATTTCCGGCAACTATGTTTGCCGGAAATATTGAGCTATCTTTTAAAAATAACAATGGCGAGTCGTCATATATTGTAAATAGCAATAATACTCAAAATTTAAAATCAAAGCTAGTTTTCCCCTTTAGTTATAATTCTATCAAATTAAAATATAAGCACAAACTAAAATATTTTAATATTGCTATACAATCATCTTTTTTGTTGGATAGTAAAATAGAAAAGGGAAAAGATTATGATTGGCACAATAATAATCTTACAGTCTATTCTCAATCAGATAATAAAATTGATAAATATTATGAGATTGGAGTATTGTTAAATAGAAATATATTAAACAATCTAGGTCTATTCGCAAAATTTAATTATAGTGTTTTAGATATGCGCTGGAGAAATACCTATCAAAAAGATTATATAAGCAATACCAATAGATACGTTATGGGCAATACATTAAAATTTCAACAAAAATTTTACAAGTACTATTTTGGGTTAAATTATAATAATAGTATCTCTAAAAATATATCTTTGATACTAAAACCATCATTGGTGTTTGCCTGCATTAACACTAAAGATACACATATTTTAAGAGATTTTTATACCACTCAAAATGCCAAAGCGTTTGGATATGAGATAAGTTTTGCATTGAGATACAGTTTAACAATGAAATCAAATATAGAAATATCTATAGATAATATTAATATGGAAGATAAAAATACAGATATGGATTATTATAATAAATTAGATGAGAAATATTTATCATACCCATCATCTTACAGCTATAAAAATACCACTGTCGGCATTCATTATGACTATAGCTTTTGAGAGTACAAGGGTAGCAACTGCTTGACTTTTTACTCCCACTCTTTATATTTCGCTTTAGAGTGTTTATCTTTTTTGTACCTTCTGGCATTTTTACTTTTGTCTAACTGATTTGAACTGTAGAGCAAATCTTCTTTAATATTCTCTATTGTCTCGTCACTCTCTTTATAGGCAATCATCTTTTTTACAAGTTTTTGTAACTCCTGTAACTCTCCTTTATAAAGAGCAATCTCCTCAACACGGCTATACACCTTAAGGGCATTCTCGATTTTTTTATTATAATGCTCTTTTGTTAGTTTGGGAGTATTGCCGAGATAGGATATTATACTCTTGTGAAAACGCTCTAGTGCACGCACATAGCGAAGTCTATTTGAATTTTCTATAGCTTTTTTTGATGCTGCCATTTTCTACCTATTATTTATTTGTTGTTACAATTATACACTTAATTCACGGAGATAATTTTGAAAAAAATATTTTTAACTTTACTAATCTTGACTGTTTCGCTTTTTGCAGAGTACAAAAGTCAATATCTCACGCAGGATATTTTAAACTCTGGTATTCCTATTGTAGATATAAGAACGCATGGAGAGTGGCGTGAAACAGGAGTATTAAGAGGTGCCATTCCTATTACTTTTTTTGATGAAAGAGGTAATTATAATGTTAATGCTTTCTTGCGTGAGCTTAATGCAAAAGTCGATACGAAAAAACCTTTTGCCATAATTTGTCACACAGGAAGCAGAACTGCAACAGTTGGACCATGGCTTGCAAAAAAATTAGGTTACAAGGTTATAAACCTCAAAGGCGGTATGGCGTATGCCACACAGACCCTTGGAATTAAGCCTGTGCCACTGTTAAAGTAGTGACCTTATAACATTTGTTACACCTTGATGCAGATTATAGTTTGCTATTGGAAAGTCCAAATCTTCACGCTCAAGATCTACTGTATGGCGTGAAAGATACTCCCCTAAGAGTTTTAGATCGATCGGCTTATATCGTTTACATATTTCTCTGTCAACCGAAGTACGCAGAAGTTCTCCTGCATCATTTGATCTTGCTAGAGTAAATGCTAAAGTCTTGAGGCTTAAAAAATCACTCCAATCCAAAAAAAGTTCCGGTGTCAATTTTACAATATGCTTCCCCTCGGGGGTAAAAAGCAGGTTCATCTCACGCAGTGGCACAAGCGCCGAAAGAGTAGCACGAGAAAAAGGAACAACCTTGTCAGACCAAAAAGGAGACTCATTTCTTGTTTGTAACTCTTTATCTATAACATTTACAATTGTCTCTGCATCTGCATTTTCAAATAGCTCATAGCTCTCTTGTTTCATTGTTTTTCCATTTGTATCTATATTTTTTTGATTTTAACAGTATATAATTTCATTTTTAAAAAGGAGATATATTTTAAAACTAAATAAAAAGCTTTATAGCCAATAATCTTTAAGTTAATATGCTAAAATACTGCCATATAAATATTTACAAGGGTATAAATGTCATTTGAAAAACTAGGAGTCTTTAAACCTCTGCTTGATGCCATAAAAGATTTGGCTTACACAAAGCCGACAACAATTCAACAAAGAGCAATTCCTTTAGTTTTACAAAAAAGAGATATTTTTGCTACAGCGCAAACAGGAACGGGAAAAACAGCTGCTTTTGCACTTCCTCTCTTACAGCGTCTTCGTAAACATCAAGAGAGTAAAGGGATTCGTGCTATTATTCTCTCCCCGACACGCGAGCTCTCTATTCAGATATATGAAGATATCAATGCTTATGCAAAATATATGGATATAAAAACAGATATTTTAGTTGGTGGAAAAGATCTTGAAAAACAGCGTAAGCGTCTCAAGTGTGGTACTGAAATAGTCATAGCAACATATGGACGACTGCTAGAACATATTGAGAATGGACTCTACCTGAGTGATGTAGAGATTTTTGTACTTGATGAAGCAGACAGAATGCTTGATATGGGTTTTATGAAAGATATTAGAAAGATTCATCCACTGTTGCCAAAACGGCATCAGACACTCCTTTTCTCTGCAACATTTTCAGATAAGGTGAGAAAGCTTTCAAAGCTTGTATTGACAAAACCCGCATTTATTGAAACTGCAATGAAAAATACAACGATTGATACAATTAATCAGATAGCATATCAGGTTGACAGTGCAAGAAAAGCAGAACTTCTGGCATATCTTATAGGCTCACGCAACTTTCTTCAGGTGCTTGTTTTTACACGCACAAAGGCAAGTGCAGATGAGCTTGCGGAAGAACTCAAAAAAGATGGACTCACAGTCGGTGTGATTCATGGAGATAAGACAAAAGCAAATCGTTTAAAAACGCTCACGCAGTTTAAAGAGGGTAAGTTTCGAGTACTTGTTGCAACAGATATTGCATCGCGTGGGCTTGATATTGAGGAGTTGCCATATGTCATCAACTATGAACTCCCTTCTGTTCCTGAAGATTATGTGCATCGTGTTGGGCGTACCGGGCGTGCAGGGCGTACGGGTGAGGCTATTAGTTTGATTGATATTTATGAGAAGTATGATATCAAAGAGATTGAAAAGCTCACCGGTCAAAAGATTCCAAAAGATACTATAGAAGGTTTCGAGCCAGACCCAAATATTCGTCGTAAAGATGTTAATGAGGTCAAATTAAAAGCAGAGCATAAGCGTGAAGCAAAGAGATTTGTCAAACATAAAAAAGAGCCTGAGCGTGTAACGGCAAAACTCTTAAAAAGCACCAAGAAAAAGAGAAAAACGACCAAGAGAGATGGATAGATAAAAATAAAGAGAGAAGAGAGAATAGAGATGAACAAACAGCCAGAAGCGATATATCTAAAAGATTATAAAAACCCCTCTTTTGCCATTAAGAGTGTCAATCTAACATTTGAGATTTATGAAGAAGAGACCATTGTTAATAGTGTTATGGAGTTTTTAAAGCTCCAAAATGTGACCGATTTGCAACTTCACACTGAAGAGTTGGAACTTTTAGAGATTGAACTAGATGGTGCGATACTCTCAGATGAGCATTATAATATTGGTACAAAATCATTAATAATTAGAGGTGTACCAGAAGCTTTTGAGCTCAAAATCACCAATAAAATCTATCCGCATAAAAATACCGAACTTGAAGGTTTGTACAGATCAGGAGATATCTTTTGTACGCAGTGCGAACCAGATGGCTTCCGAAGAATCACGCCCTATCTTGATCGTCCCGATGTTATGAGTCTCTTTACTACAACGGTTATAGCCGACAAAGAGAAGTATCCGATACTACTGAGCAATGGAAATAGAGTGCAGTGCTATGACGGCTTTGATGGTCGTCATGGAGTGACATGGTACGATCCACATCCAAAGCCCTCTTATCTTTTTGCTTTGGTTGCTGGAGATTTAGGAGAGATAAACGACAATTTTGTGACAATGAGCGGCAAAGAGGTTGCTCTTAATATTTATGTAGATAGAGGAAATGAGCTCAAATGCTCTCACGCAATGAGCTCACTCAAAGAGGCTATGCTCTGGGATGAAGAGCAGTACGCAAGGGAGTATGATCTCGGTATCTACAATATAGTAGCAGTGGATAGTTTCAATATGGGAGCTATGGAGAACAAAGGGCTTAATATCTTTAATTCTGCCTATGTTTTAGCAGACAGCGATACGGCAACAGATGCAAATTTTATGGGTATTGAGTCTGTTATTGCCCATGAGTATTTTCACAACTGGACAGGAAATCGTATAACCTGTCGTGACTGGTTTCAACTCACTCTTAAAGAGGGATTAACCGTCTTTCGTGACCAGTGCTTCTCAGCAGATATGAACTCTAAAGAGGTACAGCGTATAGAAGATGTAAAGGGGTTGCGTGAGCGTCAGTTTGCCGAAGATGCTTCACCTACACGCCACTCTATCCAACCAAAATCATACATCTCAATGAATAACTTCTATACTTCGACCGTCTATGAAAAGGGTGCTGAAGTTATTCGTATGATCTATACACTATTAGGAGAAGAGAAGTACCGCAGGGCTATGGATCTGTACTTTAAAAGTTTTGACGGCAAAGCGGTAACGACAGATGATTTTGTCAATGCAATGAGTGAAGCAGGTGAGATTGATTTGGGGCAGTTTAAACTTTGGTATCACCAGAGCGGTACGCCTCGTCTTGTTGTTGAGGAGTGTTTTAAAAACGGTAGATACACCTTAAAACTCACGCAGAAGATTCCTGATGATGTTGATGGCTCAAAGCAAGAGCCGATGTACTATCCTCTAAAGATAGCATTGATTCATCAAGATGGCGTAGAGGCATTTGAGAAGAGACTTGTCATCTCAAAAGAGCAAGAGAGATTTATCTTTGAAGGTTTTGAGGCAAAACCGATACTCTCTATCAATAGAGATTTTTCCGCGCCTATTATAGTAGAACAAGAGCGGGCAGAGTATGCTTTTTTAATGAAGTATGATACTAACAGTTTTACACAGTATGAAGCAACACAAAGCTTTGCTATTGCAACACTAGAGGCTATGATGGAAGGTCATAATATCAATAAGGCTTACATCGAAGCTTTTGGGTATCTTCTTGATCTAAATATTGATCTTTCATATAAGGCACTTCTTTTGGAGCTGCCATCGGTCTCTACATTAATGCAACGACAGGAGGCTGTTGATTGCCAAAAAATTTATATTGCACAAGAGAATCTACTGAAAGAGCTTGCACTTACTTTTAAGGAGAAACTTTTAGAACTCTACTGTGAAAATCACTCTACAACTACTTCTTTGGACGCAAAAAGTATTTCTAAGCGTGCTATTAAAAACAGAGTCTTAAAACTACTTTCTGTTTTAGAGAGCAAAGAGATATCACTCATTGCAAAAGCCCAGTACGATAGATCTCTTACAATGACAGACAGAATAGCAGCTCTTGATGTGTTAGAGCATACTGATGAATTGTTAGCCAAAGAAGCTTTTGGAGATTTTTACAATAAGTACAAAGAGAACACGTTAGTGATGAACAAATACTTTGCTCTGCTTTCATCTTCACTGCGTGATGGTGTCTTGCATCGTGTTAAAGTACTGCAGAGTGATGAGGCATATGATGAAAAAGTGCCAAACCTTGTACGCTCTTTGGTGGGAACCTTTGCTCGAAACCATAAACATTTTCATGCAAAAGATGGAGAGGGATATAAATTTGTTGCAGATAAGATTATGGAGATCGATAAAATCAATCCACAAATAGCCTCTGGACTCTGCTCAACATTTAAAATATATGATAAAATGAACAAAGAAAACCAAAAATTAATGAAACGAGAATTGATGCGTGTAGTTTCTACACAGTCACTTTCCAAAAATTCTTTTGAGATTATAGAAAAAATTTTAAAATCAAATAGATTTTTTGCTTAATGAACTTTTTATTTCTCCTAAAATAGGGTAAAAATAGCGTATATATAGTAAGTTTATCAAAAGTATAAGTAATTATAATTATTTTTTGTGATATAAATGTGATTTTTTTTTGATAGAATTTTTTAGAACTTAAAAAATAGGATGAACATATGGCAAGATTAGTAGTATTAGGTGGCGGTGTTGCTGGACATACAACAGCAACATTTGCTGCAAGATGGTTAGGATCTGAGCATGAAGTGGTAGTTGTCACTCCAAATGCAAAATGGAACTGGATTCCATCAAACATCTGGGTTGGCGTTGGAGAAATGAAAAAAGAGGAAGTTACTTTTGATTTGGCTCCCGTATATGCAAAAGCCGGCATTACATATCGTCAGGCCAAAGCGGTATCAATCAACCCAGAAGGTGGTGAGTCAAGTGATCAACCTTTTGTGACTATTGAATATACAAGTGCAGACAAAGCGGGTCAAAGCGAAACTATTGAGTATGATTATTTAGTAAATGCAACCGGTCCAAAGCTTAACTTCGGTGCAACACCGGGTTTAGGTGAAGGAAGTCAATTGGGCGAGCATACTGTTTCGGTATGTACTTCAGATCATGCTGTGCATGCTTTTGAAAAATTAACTGAAGCTATTGAAAAGATGAAAGCTGGAACGCGTCAAAAAATCCTTGTCGGTACAGGTCACGGTATGTGTACATGTCAAGGTGCTGCATTTGAGTATATCTTCAATATCGAACATGAGCTAAGAAAAGCCGGCGTGCGTGATATGGCAGATATAAAATGGATTTCAAATGAGTCATTTCTCGGTGACTTTGGTATGGGTGGACTTCATCTGAAAGTCGGTGGATTTGTTGTATCTTCCAAACTTTTTGCCGAATCACTTTTTGCTGAGAGGAATGTTGAATGGATTATAGGTGCACATGTCTCTAAAGTTGAAGAAGGAAAAGTTCACTATGAGCTTCTCGATGGTTCAACGGGTGAAGAGGAGTTTGATTTTTCAATGCTCATTCCACCATTTGCAGGTGTTGGTCTTAAAGCTTACAACAAAGCAGGTGAAGATATTACCGATACTGTATTTGCTCCAAACGGATTTATGAAAGTCGATGCGAACTATAATGCAGGTGCGTATGAAAATTGGAAAGCTTCCGACTGGCCAAAAACATATCAAAACCCTACATATAAAAATATGTTTGCTGCGGGTATCGCTTTTGCGCCACCACATATCATCTCTAAACCTATGAGTTCTCCAAACGGAACTCCGATCAATCCAACACCACCAAGAACCGGTATGCCTTCCGGTATTATCGGCAAAACTGTTGCGCACTCTGTTTGCGCCTTAATAGCAAAAGGTGAAAATGCACACTTGCATGAAGCTTCTATGGCTAAAATGGGTGCTGCTTGTGTTGCTTCCGCAGGTAAAGGTGTATTTACCGGAACTGCGGCTGCAATGACAGTTTATCCTGTCGTTCCTGACTTTGAAAAATATCCCGGAACAGGTCGTGATACAAACTATACATTTGGCGAAATCGGTCTTGCAGGACATTGGATTAAACATATTTTACATCATCTGTTTATCTACAAAGCAAAACTAAATCCAGGCTGGACTTTAATTCCAGAATAAAATACAAGGAGACAATATGAGCAAGAAAAAAATAGTAGCAGAAGAGACAAACTTTCAAAAAAATGATGCATTTAATCTTACAATGATTCCAGGTGCATTTGCAAGAAAAATGAGAACATGTCTTATTTGGCAATTTATCAGATTTATAACGATCAATATTAAAATGATTATTGTTGTTGGAAAAAGCCATTAATTTTATAACTTTGGGATTTATCCCAAAGTTATTCCCCTTTAAATATTTCCAAAAACGATATAAAAGGCACTTTTATGGTTAAAGAGATTATCACATACCCGACTCCACTTAGTGTCAAATATGCAACTGATGTAAGAGTCTTTAGTGATGAGTTATTTGCCTTGATAAAAGATCTCAAAGATACTATCAATGAAAATAATTTGGATGGTCTTGCCGCTTTTCAGATTGGGAGTTATTATAATGTAATTGTTGTGAAAGATGAGGATGGCGAACTTGTAGAGATGATTAACCCTCGTCTTATCGCACACAGCGGTCAATTGACCACTAAAGAATCAACTGCATACTATCCAAACCGAACAGCAAAGATAACGCGTTATGAAAATATCAGCGTGATTTATCAAGACCGCGATGCAAAAGATTGCTCTCTTAAGGCAAGTGGATCTGTAGCTATTGCAATCCAGAGAAAAATTGATTATACTTTTGGTGCAACATTTATTCACAAGATGTCCAAAGAGGTAAAAGAGGCTTTTGAGAATAGACTTGAGTATGATGATGAAGTAGAAAGTGCAGACTACTGCCCAACAAGCTTTAAAAGAGATAAAATTGTAGTGATAATGAATGTGATTATGGCATTTATGGTACTTGGTTTTATTGTAGCTCTTTTTATTGATGATAGTTTACTGTTACAAAATATTTGGAAGTATCTTCTGTATGGTTCTGTTGGGGTTGTTTCTCTTGATGTAGTCTATTTCTTTTATGCACAATATGAGGGGAAGCAACAGAATGGATGTAGCAGTTGTCAGATAGGGAACATTATTGGAACGGCACTGATGGTGCTTTTTAAATTGAGTATTGTTATGCTACTCTCTTATTTTTTTGTTTATTAATAAAAGTAGGTAGTATGTTGGAAAATATTTTGAGATATAGCTTGTTAAATAAGGAAAAAATATGGTAAAAAAAATCTTATTTACAATAGTTCTTGCTTTTAATATTCAGGCAAATGAGACAACGAAAGTCGATACATTAGTATTGAGCGGTCCAATGGCATCAGTAAGTCATCCACTTTTAAGAATGATAGATAGCGGTGCTTTAAAAGATGTTGCGAAAAATGTAAAGTTTGTTATGTGGAAATCACCCGATGAGCTTCGAGCTTTAACACTTCGCGGTAAGGCAAATTTTATAGCTGTTCCTACCAATGTAGCTGCAAATCTTTACAACAAAGGTGTCGATATAAAACTGCAAAATGTTTCTGTATGGGGAATATTGGGGATGCTGACAAGAGATAAAAATAAAAAAACTCTTGCTGATTTTAAAGGGTGTGAAATAGTAATGCCTTTTCGTGGAGATATGCCAGATATAGTTTTTCAAGAAATAGCAAAAAAAGAGGGATTTGATCCTAAAAAAGATTTTAAAATCCAATATGTAAGCTCCCCAATTGATGCTATGCAGATGCTTATAATGAGACGCGTTGATAATGCACTTTTAGTAGAGCCTGCTATCTCTATGGCTTTGAGAAAAACACACTCTTTTCCACTCAAGCTTATAGCACCCGATCTATATAGAAGTGCAGATTTGCAAAAAGAGTGGGGAGAAGTTTTTTATGTGAAAGGGAAAATCCCACAAGCAGGTATGGCAACTATCGGAAAGGTAGATCCTTATATCGTAAAACGATTTAATAAAGAGTATGCAAAAGCTCTTACATGGTACAAAACACACCCGCAAGAAGCGGGAAAATTAGTAAATAAATATATTCCCATGTTAACGCCAGAAGCTGTGGCAGATAGTATTGGCTATGTGCAACTCAATGATGTTAGTGCCAAAGATGCGAAAAAAGATTTAGAGTTCTTTTTTAATGTCCTAAAAAACAATAATCCAAAGATTATTGGTGGAAAACTTCCTAGCAGTGGATTTTATCATACAGATTCCAAATAGCAACTCTCAGAAATATCTACTTTAAGTATATTTTTGCATTTATAACTTCAATATCACCATTGAGCTCAGCTTCAAAAACCCTATTTGGAAACTTTTTTAAAGCTTCATCATAACTTGGATTCATTTTACAAAACTTTAAAAAATCATCACATTTTTTTTCTTCAATCTCTCCAAACTTTTTAACAAACTCATCAATATCATAAATAGCTTTAGCAATCCCTTGTTCTAATAACTTGTTTGTTGCATTACTTTCACCTATTCTATGAGGCAGTACATAAATTTCTTTACCCATTTTCTGAGCATATTCAACACTTCTCATAGTTCCAGAATTTTCATCTCCATACATCACTATCAATACTTCACCAAGTGCCACTATAAGTTCATTGCGAAGTGGAAAATTATATCTTTGAGAGGGAGTACCTATTTTAAATTGACTTAAAACTAAACCATCTTTTTCTATTGCGTGTATCACATTTTTATTAACTGCAGGGTAGTGCTTATCGAGTCCTGTTCCTGCTACCATTATGGTATTTTGCATACCTGCTGCCTTGTGAGCAATAACATCTGTCCCAATTGCACCGCCACTTACTATACACAAATCAGCTCGCGCTAGTTTAGATGCAATCTCATGAGTTAATTGTCTTGCATATTGATTTGGCTTACGACTTCCCACAATAGATATTTTTTTCCTATTGAGCAATTCAATATTTCCTTTGAAAAACAATTCGTCAGGATATTTTTTCATCGACTTCAATTCTAGTACAGAAGTATTTATTTTTGATATCATATTTAATTTCTGTTTATTAAGCCACTTGCAAATTCGATCCATCTCAAGTGACTAATTTCCCCTTATGGTATTTTTTAAGTTTACAAACTAAATATTAGCACTATAGTCACTTTGTTGTTTTTATCAATTGTCATATGATATTTAACTTTCAACAGTTTTAATAGTTTTGAAACTATATGAAGCCCTATGCCTAAGCCTCTATTACCCTCTTTATAAAATCTATTAAATACATTATTTATATTTTTAATTCCATAACTAGAATTTTCTATAATCAATTTTTTGTTTTTATATGTTATATTTATAAATCCATCACTAGTATTATATTTGCAGGCATTATTTAGTAAATTATAAACCACTCTATTTAGCATATATCTATCTGTTAAAATAATATCATCTTGTATATTAATATTCCATTGTATATATTCATATAAATTACTAAAAAATAAATATTGCTCATTTACAATCTCTTCTATATCGCACGCCTGTAGATTGAGAGCTATCTCATTTGTATAGTTGTCTAAATTTTTATGCAACATCTCTAGAGTATTTATGCTGTGAGAAATTGAATCTATCTCTTCGGTTTTATCATCTATCAAACTAATATTTAATTTCATAGCACTAATGGGGGTATTTATATCGTGAACTATATCTTTCATAAACTCTTTTAACACTAGATACGATTTTTGTAAAGGATATAAAGAGTAGTGAGCAAATAAAAATGATATAAAAAAAGAGATTAGGCTAAAAATAAAAAAATGTAATAATAGATTTTTATATATCAGTTTTAAACTATTATCGTATTTGATTTTTGAATATGTGATTTTTAATATAGAATTTTCTTGATTGTTTATATTTGTTAAGATGTAGAGATATTTATTATCTCTTTTTAATTCATATAGTGGCTGATTTTTTTTATCAATTATATCAATATTAAATTCATCTCCTTTAAAGAAATAACTATAATTTTTCATTTTTAAAAATATATTCTCTTTTAGATGCTCCTTTTGTACTATTGCATTATTATAAAATATTATACTTAGCAATATCTCTATGACTATAAAAAACAATAAAAAACTTTTAAAAAAAGATTCTTTTTCGATAAATATTGTATTTTTTATACTATTTAAGCTTATAACCAACTCCCCTTATGCTTTGAATATCAATAGTAGCTTTTTGTTTTAATTTTGCTATATTTACTCTTAAAGCTATATTGGATGATGATTCTAAAAATAGCATCAACTCGTCTGTTGTAACTAAATTTGGATACGATTTTAATAAAGATATAAATATCTCCTTGAGAGTTTTTGATAATATCAGCTCTTTACCTTTGTGTAAAATCTTATCCTCATCTACTAACAATTCATACTCTTTGTATTTAATAGTTTTGATAAGTTGATTTGTTTTTGCCTTTATTCTTAATAGTAACTCTTGTGGTTCAAATGGTTTTTTAATATAATCATCAGCCCCACTTACAAACCCTTTTGTAACAGATTGAATATCAACCAATGCAGAGAGTAATATGCAAGGTGTTTTATTGCCAGATTGCCTTAGAGCAAGCAGCAAATCATCCCCATTAAATCTAGGGACATTTATATCAAATAGATACAAATCATAGTTATTATCATACGATAAACCAGATGCCTCATCTCCATCTTTTGCCCAAGTTACTTCATAATTATTTTTAGTTAAAAACCTAATCAACGATTTTGCAATTAATGGATCATCTTCTAATAATAATATTTTATTCAAAACTAACTCCTAAACCAATATATATATCATAACTATTGCCGTTGATAATATCCTTTGAATAGGTAGCACTAAAATAATAGTTATTGTTTATATAATATTCTGCTTCAAAATCTATATTTTTATATGCATTGGTATCTTGTCTGTATGAGCCATCATTTAAATACAATAATGTAAAATTAAAATCACTTTTTTCATACGATACTCCAATAGTGTAGTCAAAATAATTTCCATTGTCTATCCCATCTGAATTACCACTTATATTATATAAAATAGAACCTGTATAAGTTATATATTTAGTAGGAAAATTATAGTTTATTGATAGCATATAGTCATTTAATTTATTTGGTAGATACTCACTTCCATCAGCATATTTTACCCCAATATAAGTTTGTACCAAATTGGTATAAAAATTAAATTGATACCCAATATTAAAATATGTATCACTAATATTATTTTGAGATTCTATGTTAAAAATACTTTTTTGTCCATTAAATAGATAGTTGTTATATCTGTAGGCTATATAAATTTCATTTGATATAGTAATATCATCTGATTTTTTTAAAATACCATATTCATATTCCAGATTGATACTGCCATAATATACCATATCTGCAGGACAACCAGTTTCATCAACAATATATAAAAAAGGCGTATTTAAACATTTATCATAAATATCATCAACACCATCCAAGTCATTATCTACCATTGCAAATAGGTCTATTATTAAAATTATATGAAGAAATATATATTTAATGATTTTTTCCACCTTTTTGCCTGTGGATATCTTTTTGCCTGTGGATATCTTCTTGCCTGTGAACCTGCATTGTAGTTCTATATTTATGGGTTCTGTTGCGTGAATGTTGCATATTTTGCAACTTGCTTATTGTTTGCAATCTATGTGTCTCATTCATATGTCTGAGTTTTAATTTTAATCTATTTATCAACTCTCTTTTTTGGGATGGTTGTGCTTTTTTTATATTATTTAATAATTGTTTTATCTCATCTGCATTAATATAACTTGACAATATCAATGCAAATATAATTATTATTTTCATCTTCTCTCTTTTGCTTGTATTGTAAAATTACAACAAAGTATTATTAACAAAATGTTACCATAATATAATATGCCCACATAACTGAAGTGTACATAGTTAATATATCTTGTTGATTAAGACCAAATCTACATCCTTAAAGAGTTTTTTTGATTCATAAAGCGCTTGGAGTGTATTTTTATGCGGATGTCCAATGGCTATGGCGTGCCCATGCGCTTTTGCTACGCCGATAGCTTTTTTTATCTGTTTTTTTACATAGGCTTTATCGTTGTGATGATCCAAAAATATATCTCTTGCAACATACTTAAGCCCAAATTTTTTCAACACTTTAGGTGCTTGTGTTTGTGCAGTTGTTCGACTATCTACAAAACGAATATGGTTTTTGTTGAGCGCAAAAATCAATCTAGTCATCGCCACTTTATTTGAAGTAAACTTGCTTCCTGTGTGGTTGTTGATGTAGGCCACTCTAGGGAAAAGCTCCTTTATGTCATGAATACGCTTTAGTATTGTCTGTTGAGAATCTCCAACACGCAAAGTATGAGGCTCTTCTTTATTAAAATTCATCGCTTCCATCGGAAGATGTACCATATAAAAACGCTCATGAGTAGCTAATTTTGCAGAGTTGGGGCGTGCTGGACTTGGTGGCAAAAAAGAGATAGTCAAAGGAGTGTTCAAACTTTTAATGGCACGCACTTGTGACTTTGTGCTAACATCATCAATAATGATTGCAAGTTTTGGTTTTGAAAGATAAGGTTTTGATCTCTTTTGTGGTATTTTTAGTGGATCTGCCAAAGCTTCATTCTCTATCTCATGAGAAGCAGAGCTATACCTTTTGGACTCTTTTGTAGGCACCTCTTTTAAACGCTTTTGAACACTCTTTTTTATCTTTTTTTCAGTACCGGATTTTGTCTTCTCTTCTGCGCTGCTAAAGCCAAAATAATATCCAACCGACAGAGAACTTAAAGCCAATGCAATAAGTGCAAGCGCCCATGTAATATAGTTTAATAGTTTAGAACTATTATATTTTTTCTTACTTCTTTTTTGTTTTGCCATCTTAAAACTTTTATCAAATTTTTGAAACTATATCTTAAAAATATTAAATAAAGAATTTTATTGCATTTTGTCATTTATTAATTAGATCTATCTTGCAAAATTTAAAAACTACCTTTTTGTAACGATTTAAAAAGAGTTGATGTGGATAATTTTATGTGCTTGTTTTAAGTAATAATTCTGTATAATTGCGTGTTCCTTTCTCTTTGTAACTTCATTTAGAAGCTATATTTAGATCCGAAAGGGAAACAAAAGCCTGCAAACAGGCATACCAAGAGGAGATCATACTATATGAGAAACTACGAAAACCTAGTAATCGTAAAACCTACATTTACTGCTGAAGAGATTCAAGCATCTGTAAAAAATGTTGAAGAGATAATAACTTCTAATGGCGGCAAAATCGCAGCTTCAGACGCAATGGGAATGAGAAAACTTGCATACCCAATCGAAAAAAGCGAACGCGGTTATTACCATGTAATCTACTACTCAGTAGAGCCATCTGCAATTTCCGAAATTGAAAGACGCTTCCGCATCAATGAAGATCTGCTTCGTTTTGTAACTATCAAGTATAGTACAAATCGTGAAGTAGCTGCGTGGAACGGTTTAGTTGAAAAAGTGAAAAAAACAACAGCAACTCCGGCAAAAGAAGAGACTCCCACAGAGGAAGCTCCAAAAACAGAAGCAGAAGCTGAGTAATAGCGCCAAGCTATAAAAAGAAGGGAAATCTATGTTTAACAAGATAATTTTAGTTGGTAACTTAACACGCGATATTGAACTACGCTACTCCCAAGGCGGTATGGGGATTGCAAAAACTGCAATCGCAACAAGCCGTAAGTTTACTAGCAATGGTGAAAAAAAAGAGGAAGTATGTTTTGTAGATATTACTTTCTTTGGAAGAAGTGCTGAAGTTGCAAACCAATACTTACGCAAGGGGAGCAAAATCCTTGTAGAGGGAAGATTAAACTTTGAACAATGGGTTGACCAAAATGGACAGAAAAGATCAAAACACTCTGTAATCGTTGAAACAATGCAGATGCTTGACTCACGCAGTGATTCTCAAGGCAGGTACAATAATGCACCGGCGCAAACTGAACCACAAAGCTATCAGGCACCGCAACAACAACAGCAGTCATCATATGCATCACCGGCACAGGAGCAGAGCCGTCAAATGCCAAGCCCAGCTGATGTGCCTGTAATTGACATTGATGAAGATGAAATTCCATTTTAGAAAAAATAGATACAAAAGGTAATAACATGTCAGAAAAAAGAAAATACAAAAAAAGATACTGTAAATATTGTGAAGCCAAAGTTGACTTCATAGATTATAAAGATGTAGCAAACCTACGCTTTTCACTTTCAGAGAGATATAAAATCATGCCGCGTCGTTTAACAGGTAACTGTAAACGCCATCAAGATATGATCTCTACCGTAATCAAACGCGCTCGTGCGGCAGCGTTCGTACCATATGTTGTCACTCGTAAAAAAGTTATAACAGCACCTTTTGAAAACCTAAAATAAGGTTTTCTTCGGTGCCTTGGCATCACTTACAAATTTAATTTAGCTTAAATTGTAGGTTGTTTTTTAGGAACTGCAAGCAACTTAAAAGGATACATTTATGGGTATATACACCAAAGAAGAACTCTTTAAGGCAATATCAATAGTGATTGACCCAGAGGTGGGATTTAACCTTGTTGAAATGGGACTTATCTATGGTGCAAGCAGTGATGATGAGGGAAATATTAAAGTAACTATGACACTCTCAACAAAAGCGTGCCCTCTCCATCAGATGATACTACAGTGGGTAAAAGAGGCTGTAGAAAAACTGCCAAATGTCAAAGAAGTAGATGTTGAAGTAGTCTGGGAGCCCGAGTGGAATATCTCAATGGCTGATGATAATGTCAAAAAAGCGTTGGGAGCTCTATAAAAATAGAGGAGTATTTTACTCTCTATTTGTATGTTCTAAATAGCTCTTTTTAATTTCTATAAGTTCATAGAGTGACACTTTAGGCATTGCCTCTTTTATGAGCTTATCTGTTTCTTCATATTTTCCTTGCATCTTTTTGATTTCACTGTATGCTTTTGGTTTTACCTCACTTGTAGCAACCAAGATAACTCCTGTCCAAATGAGTACAATAGCTGTCCATACGATTTTTTTTGCACCTGCATAAACACCGATAAAGTGAAAAATTATAGTGACTACAATCCCAATACCAAGTAGTAGTGCAAGACTCATAATACTATCCTCTCTCCTTCGGGTTTGATTGTAATGTTTGCATCTTTAAAGAGATGGTCACCAAAGCTTTTGACACCAAGCGTCCCTATAAGCATCAAAATAATAACCAAGAGCAAAAAAAGAAGTGCCATAGAGTATCTTTTGAATATTTGCATCACTGTTTCTTATCTTTTTTTGCTTTTGCAGCTATGGGTGCATAATCAACACAGCGAGCTGTATGAAAATCTCTTACATAGTCAGGATTTTTAAAATAATCCCCATCAATATGCCATCCAAGCTCTTTTGAAACAAGTACCGATTGTGATATTGTTCTTCTCATTTTATTTTCACAGATGACAGTTTCATTTTTATTGAAAATCTCTTTGACACCTTCCATTCGTGCATTTGTAATATAGTAGTGAATACCAATCATAATGGCAAAAATACCAAAAATACCTAATATGCCACGCTTAAAAGCAACATGAGGCATAAAGTCTCTTGTTGTGACAAAGGCAGTGACTGCTAAGAAAAATAGCATTATCGCTATATATGGAATTTCTAGTTCAAAAAATCTATCCATTGTTTTCCTCCCATTTTTTAAATGCCGGCGTAAAATATTCTATGCGAACTTTTTTAAACTCACGCGAAGAGTAGAGCGGCATATGAGACTTGGACTCTATCTCATCTGCCATCTCTTTGATAATAGCGTTTGTCTCTTCTGTAGTTTTTCCATGAACCATTGTAAAAAGATTGTATGGCCAATTTGGATATTTTGGTCGCAGATAACAGTGCGATACTGCAGAAAATGCAGCAGCTTTTTCTCCGATACTCTCTCCATTTTCCTCATCAACATCCCAGACAACCATCGCATTTGCATTGAAACCGGCTTCACGATGATTGAGAATTGATGCAAAGCGTCTCATAATTCCTGCGTTTTGCAACTCCTGTAAGATGGAGAAGAGTGTATTATAGTCAATGTTTAGCTCATCTACAATCTTTTTAAAAGGCTCACTGACAAATTCGATGTCATACTGAGCCCTCAAGATAATATCATGATGCAGTGGCGTGAGCTCTATCTTTTTGTGAACGACTTTTTTAACACTCTCCTTTTTCTCATCTTTTCCCGTGGTATTGAGCTTTACATTGATTTTAAAGAGTTTGAGTGTCGGAAGTATGATATAATCTTCAGTCTCTGTCAATTTTGCTAGAATTTCTATGGTTTTTTTAAGTCCCAAAGTAGAGTCAGGTGCAACAGCCATCGTAAACCAGATGTTAAAATCATGATCTCTTTCATAATTGTGTGAAACACCGGGATGAGCATTGATAACTTTTACGGCAACATCTATCTTCTCTTTTGGAATTTTAAAAGCTACAAGTGATGATTTATAGCCCAATCTCTTTGTGTCAAAAATAGCAGAAGTTTGGCGAATAATATTTGCTTTTTTCTCTTCTTGCAAAATTTTCAAAACTTCATCCTCGCTGATACCAAGTTCATCTGCTATAACGATAAAAGGTTTTGGTACTAAAGGAAACTTCTTTTGAATTCTTGATAATATCTCTTGTTTCATCTACTGTTTTCTTTATTGTTTATTTGTGTTTGATGATTGTATCCATCTTTATATAAATTTAAATTGATGTTTGTCAATAAAGTATGGCAATAATATGATATGATTTTATAATCAGCTAAAAAGAGAGGTATAGATGAGCTATTTTCCAGCTTTTTTAAAATTGGATGATAAAAAGATTTTAATTGTAGGCGGTGGTAATATTGCTTATGAGAAGTTAGTGCATCTTTTAGACTTTACAGATGATATCGATTTGATAGCACAGGAGTTCTCAGATGAGATATTAAAAAAGGTAGAAGAGAATAATCTGCACTTTGAAAAAAGAGCATATAAAGAGGGTGATATCGCAACATATGCCGTTGTTATCATCGCAGTAGATGATACTTCTCTGCAAGCTGCAGTTTTTGAGGAGTCAAAAAGATATAAATGCTTGTGTAATGCAGTGGATTCAGTAGATTATTGTGATTTTATCTTTCCGGCTTATATAAAAAAAGATGATTTAACCATTGCCGTTTCTACCGCAGGTGCTTCACCTGCGATGGCAAAGCATTTAAGAAATTATCTGCAAAATTTGATTCCTAAAAATATCTCTACACTCTTGCGTGAAATGCGAAGTCTGCGTGAGAGTTTGCCAAAAGGCAAAGAGAGAATGAAGATGCTTGATGAAAAAGCAAAAAAATATATACAAAATTGGAGTAAATAATGAATGTTAAAAAAGGTGTTTTTCTAGGTGCTATATTTGCGTTTTTCATACTTGGGTTTGTTGCTATACAAAAAGCGACACCAAATAAGAAAGAGGCAAGGATTTATAAAGAGATCAAAGTGTATAGTCCCTATAAGTTTGAAAAAAGAATGGGTGGACTTACAATTTTAAATGTAAAGACAGGTGAAAAAGAGAAGCCAAACGCTGCAGATGCTCTTTATAGAATGGATGATCTAGATCAACAGTGGGGTAAAGAGCATTTAAGAGTAGAAGGAAGCGAGGTGGTCGTAACGGGAGAGAGTAATCAGACCGTTACAAAAATCTTTATTCAAACAAAAAAAGAGAGAGAGTGGCTACATAGTTTTTTTGGTATATAGCTCTCAGAGTGTCATCTAGGAGAGCATATCATACGCCTCCTCAATAGTTGACGCATTTTGTGTTACAAAAAGATAAACGGCAGCATTTAAGCGTGCTAGCTTTAAGAGTTCATCAGATGGATTGCATAACTGTTGAGTTGACTCTTCTAAAGATATTTTATCCCATGATTTTTTATAGCGTATGCCAAAATATTCAGGGTCAACAATATACTCTTGAATATCTCCATTCTCAACCATCCATAGACGACTTTTAGAGAAGAGTTCAGGTGTCCCCTCATTCCCTTGAATGAGTGCAAATTTTTTATATCTGTTAGAAAAAATCTCTGCATATTTTTCTACATAAGGTTTATGAAAAATTCCTGTAATTGCATATCTGCTTTTTGCAACTCCCGAGAGCTTCTCAATTGTATTAAATCCACTTCGCAAACCAAGCCTGTTTCTTATCTCTGTGAGTTTATGAAGTTTGTTAAAAAACTCCTTTCTGTCAAAATAGTGCACATTGGGATGCAGAGTGATTTGCGAGACTATCTCTTTAGTTGTCACGCCATCTTTAGCAGGCTGTTTTTTATCACCAATAATGATAAGTTTTAGATCTTGTTTCTCAAGTGCTTTGGCTACTAATGGAAAAATATAGGGATTTTTGGCTTTTCCATCAAAAGGGTAACCAAGTTCAAGAGAGTTTTTTACTTCAAATTTTGTAATATGTTCATCACAGGCAGCAATCACACCACGAAACTCTTCTGTTGTTTCCGGTTTGAGCCTCCATCCAAGTAAAAAAGCCGCAATTTGCTCACTCGGAACACTTTGGTCTAAAACCTGTTGCATCATATCTTTTGCTTCATCGAAACTAAGATCTCGATTTCCTTTTAGACCTGTGCCGACAGCGTGTATATATTTGAAAAAATCCATGATTTTACCACCTCTATCTATTAATAGACAGGAGCTTATAATTCAAGTTTATCCTTGATTATATTCTCTAATTTGCCATCATATGGCGACATATGAAAGTACTCTTTTAAAAACTCAATTGTTACGGCTTTTGTTTTACCATTTTCTGTTTTTTTGACTCTTAAACAAGTTAAGAATCTCTTAGTATGATATAATAATAAGTATAAAAAAAATTTGAATTGAATGGATTTTAATGGATTTGCAAGATATAGTCATTATTTTAGTTATGACATTTCCGATGCTTTTATTTAGTATCTATCCGGGAATAAAAGCAAGTGAATATTTGGAGAAAAAATATAATATCGATGAGTCAAAAAAAAGAGTTGTAATGGTCTCGGTAACATTTCTATTTGCTTTGACGCTATCGCTGTTTCTTTCCTATATTTAGGGGTTTGTGTATGAAAATTTTATTAGTGCTTGCAGCTATAATTTCTCTCTATGCTTCAACACAAGAAGCATTGCAGGCATATAAAAATCAAGAGTATAAAAAAGCATTTAGACTCTATATAGAGTCTGCTAAGAGAGGTGATATAGCCGCACAAAATGCAGTGAGTTACCTTTACTTTAATGGTATTGGCACGCAAAAAAGTCAGCAAAAAGGACTCAAATGGTTACAAATGGCCGCGGAGAGTAGCGATAAAAGGGCTTGTTTTGATTTGGGGATGATGTATCTCTCGGGTGTAAATATAAAAAAGGATTTGCCAAAAGCAGCAAAGTATCTGCAAATCGCTTCTGAGAAAGGCAATAGTGATGCTACATACAATCTAGCACTTATGTACTATAACGGTGATGGTGTGAAACAGGATCTAAATAAAGCAACATCACTTTTAGAAAAAGCGGCAAAATCAGGACATATCGCTGCAAAACATAATATCGGAAGAGTCTATATGCAGATATTAAATTTTAAAAAGGCAAAACAGTGGCTGCGTGAAAATGTAAAAGATGGAGATCTCGAAGCAGCCGATCTTTTAAAAGAGATAGAAGCTGCTAAAAAAGAGTAGTTTAGTTTTTTTCAAACCACTGCAGTTGTTCACGCAACTCAACAACATGCCCTACAATAATAAGTGCAGGAGTAAGGAGACCTTTTGCTCTTTGGACAATATTCTCCAATGTTCCAATCGCAACACTCTGCTCTTTTGTGGTACCGCGTGAGATAACAGCACATGGATAATCTTTTGGTTTTCCTATTTCTTGGAGTTTTGAAGAGATTTTTTCTAGATTATGAAGCCCCATTAAAAAGACAATTGTATCATCTGTCTTAAAGTTCTCCCATGGTATTTGTGATACCTCCTTGTTTGGAGACTCATGCCCTGTTACGACGCGAAAACTCACAGCAACACCACGATGGGTAACGGGTATTCCTGCATAAGCAGGAACACTCACGGCAGAGGTAATACCAGGAATGATTTCAAATACAATACCTCTCTCTTGCAGATAGACTCCCTCTTCACCTCCGCGACCAAAAACAAAAGGATCTCCACCCTTAAGACGCACTACAATATTATGCTTTAAGGCGTTTTGGTATATGACCTCATTTATCTCATCTTGAGGCAGAGTATGCCTGCCATCTTCTTTGCCGACATAGACAAATTCACAACCACTCTTGGTCATTTCAAGTATCTTCGGATTTGCCAAACGATCGTAGATAATAACATCCGCCTGCGTGATGACACGGTGTGCTTTCATAGTTAAAAGTTCTGTGTCTCCCGGTCCGGCTCCGGTTAAATATACTTTGCTCATCTACTATTTTCCTTCATAATCATATAAAAAGATACCCGAAGGTTTTTTAATAGTAAAAATCTCACGCTTAATCCACCATCCCTTTGTGTTGATGACAAGGAGTTTGTTTGCGTCATTGACAGAAACAAAAAGTTCTGGTTTGATATTAGACCATCTTAAATGCAATACTTTACCATTAAATTTAAATCTTTTGATCACTTTAAGCGTTTTGGTATCTATGATCTGAATGACGGGAAACTTTTTACCGCTAAATGTTACTGCCAAATATTTTTTATCCGGAGAGAGTGCTGTAAAGACAGGAAGCCCTTCTGTTGCTATTGCCTTAATAAATTTAAAATCCGGTGTATATGCAAACACCTTATTGTCACCGACTGCAGGAATGAAAATCTTGCCACCACCAATAGACCAAAAACCAAAGTGCGGTACTTTCAGCACCGGTTTTCTGTTATTGAGTTTGAGTTGATTTTTTTTAAACTGCATAGTTTTGAGATCAATTACACCAAACCATGGGCTTTTAAAGAAACCATTGATGTATTTATCGTCTGTGATCATTGCATCAAAAGGCATAATACCCACATCCTTGAACTCTTTGTAGCGTTTGAAATGAGGGAGTCCTTTTCCTGTATGTATATCTTTATATACGGCGATACTGTCTTTATCCATTTCAGAGAAGATTAAATAGTTTTTATAGATCTTAATGCCTACATTTCGAGAACCTGTTTTAAGCTTTTCTATAAGTTTTAAATCGTGTGTTAGTATATCGACACTTTTATCATCATAATTTGCAACAGCCACATAGTTTTTCGCAATAACGAAGCCAATAGCACTTTTGCTTGTTTTGTATTCTGTGATTTTCTTCTCTTTCATTGGGTCAAATTTCATAATATAACCATCACGAGAGATCAGATAGCCATCTTTGTTATAGAACTTCATAACGCCATGGTTCATATTGTGCATATGTAACATGTGATTTCTTGGAAGTCCATTTTCAATGACGGCAACAGAAGAACTCTCCCTTTCGATAATAAAGATCTTTTCATGTTTTATATTTGCACTCAGAGGCACATACAATACTGTAACAGCAGTTATAAGGTAAATTACTTTTTTTAACATCTTAAATAGTCTCTCTTTCTTCTTGAGTTAAATAACACGATGGATCTTCACTCCAAAGATCACCTGTAATAGCATAGGATCTAGCACGGCTGCCACCATTGCAAATGTCTATTTGCTTGCATTTATGACAGATACCGTCGATCTGCCTGCGTGGATGAATACGCAACCGATCAAGGAGTTCTCCGCCCTTCCAAATATCACCGAAGTTCTGTTTGATAATATTACCGACTGTAAAAGGAAAAAATGGATCAGGACGGAGATCACCTTCACTGTTAATGTTGAGGAGTTTGCGTCCTGCAGAGTTTCCACCCCATTTCACAAGTCTCTCTCGCATCTTTTCTTTGAGATGTGGATACTTCTGTGTAAATTTATTTAGTAATAAAATCGCATCCATCTCCATATTTCCTGTGACAATTTCAATATCTCGTCCCGTATCATAATACTCAAAAGCCTTGTTGAGTATAAACTCTACAGCCTCTCGCCTTTGTTCTTTTGAGAGATCCATTTTTAAGTTATCTAAACCACGACCGGAATAGACCAAGTGTGAAATGTAGATCTTTGGAATATTATGCTTCTCTGCCAGATCAAAAATATACTCCAAAGAGTCAATAGTATCTTTTGTTATTGTAAAGCGGATGCCAACTTTAGCGCCTATTTCATTGGCTAAAAGCACAGCTTTGAGTGTCTCTTTAAAAGCACCTTTGAGCCCACGAAAATAGTCGTGTGTTGCTTCATCACCATCGATGCTCACGCCAACATAGTTAAAAGTATCGGTAACTCTTTTTATATTGCTATGTGTAAAATAGAGTCCGTTACTTGAGAGATAGGTAATAATGCCGTTTTGCTTACAAAAATCAGCTATCTCAAAGAGGTCTTTTCTTGTAAGTGGTTCCCCTCCGGAAAAGATGATAAATCTTACACCATTGTCTTTCATCTCTAAGATGGTTTTTTTGATCTGCTCGGTTGTGAGCGTATCTACTTCATTCAAGGTCGATTTTGAGTAGCAGTGCAGGCATGAGAGATTACAACGGTTTGTAAAATTCCAAATAGCGATACTGCCATTAAGAGTTCTCTCTTTTTTATCTTCTATAACAGAAGCGATGAGATTTGATAATCTAAACATTATTTTTTTCCTCTATATGAGAGGATATAGTCACTAATAAGATTCAGCTCTTTAGTATTAAGATGCAGTTGTGTCATGACGGTTCTTTTGTAGCCAAAAGCTTTATACATCGACTTTGGGGAGACAATATAGGCTTTGATCTCAACCTTTGTTCGTTTGGCCGCTATTTGATTAAAAGGAGGGCCAAATGCCATAGCGGTTTGGTGATGACAACCCCAGCAATATGTTTGGAAAATTTTCTTTCCCGTAAGTGCATCTGCAAAAAGTGAAGTAGTGAGCAGTAGGAGTAAAATAGAAAATATTTTCATTATGTTTCTTTTGTTGATTTAAGTAATATTCTAGCAAAACTAAGCTTGAAATATGCCTTAAATAAGCTGTAAAATAGGAATTTTACAAGGAGTGTGTATTTGAATATTTATTGGAAAAAATTATAAAAATTAAAGTGTTCTTAATGAAGAAAGTCTCCCCAAAAAAGGGGAGATAAGAGGGTGTTTATGCACCAGGAATTGATTGTCTATGTTCAATAGAGTAAGTAAAAGTCGGTGTTGTTAAACCTTTGATATATTTAACAAACTTACCGGTTTTTGCTTCATAGACACCGATACGACCGGCATTCCACTCAGAGATCATAGTCCAGTGACCATGATTTGCAGGTTCAGCATGTAAGATACGAGGAATTATAGCTTTACCTTTTTTGTCTTTAACTGTTGGTACTTTCCAGCTGTAAAGTACTTTATGTGTTACAGGATCTGTAACTGTACCTCTTTTCGTACCTACAGTGATGATTCTGTCTGTTTCTAGGGTTTGTTTGTTGATAAGATACATTTTGTTCCAGTTTGCAGGACCGCCAAGAACATTGTCAGACCAGATGAATGGTGTATGTTCACTTGTACCGACAAAGAGACCACCACCGGCAGTTCTTACATGTGCAACAACATCCCAGTTGCTATCCCAGATAACAACATCACCAACATTCATACTGTTTGTAGCATAAAGTTGACCATATCTGTCATTATACCAACTTGATCCTTGACCTGGATGCGGCTTACTTCCTGGACCGGTATAGACTTTTGCAACTAAAGATTTCGTTTTAAAGTCAACGACACCCATTACATCACTTCCTTGAGAAGCTTGCATTAAGTAGCGACCGATCTCTTTACCTTCATTTTCAAAACCATCGTGTAAGATTTTACCAATATTTGGAATATCTCCTACAATTGGATAGTTTGGTTTAGAATAATCTATGATATATACATGCCCTGCATCTTTAAGAGCAAATGCAATGTATGGACCATATGGTGTGTCATAAACACCGGCAACACGGCTTGAGCCGATATCTCCATCCATATTAATTACAGAAGATGTTGGATAGACTTTTAATGGCTCTAGCGTCATAGCGTTCATTAAAATTGCTCCGCCTGGAACATAGTTTCCAGCCATAAGATATTTACCATCTGGTGATACTGCAAGACCACGAGAATCGGAACCAACTTGGACTTCGGCAATTTTTTGTTGTCCATGTGATGCAAGGTCAAACATTGTTACTAAACCTGAGCGAGAGATCGAGTAGGCATAGCGTGGCTGACGCTTATTTGTTACTGTTACATGAACAGCAAATCCTGCAGGGTGTTTTGAAAGAATTTTACCATTTGTTCCATCAATAAAAACAACACGAGCAGCATCGCGTTCTGTAACGAAACAGATATCCGTAACATGTTTTACATCGACTGCACGTGGATATTTTTTCATTAATGCCATGCGGTCATTGAGTTTTTTCCATCCTTTTTTAACAGCACTTAAAGTAAGAACTTGAATTTTCTTCCCTTTAAAGTGTTGTAGATAGTCAATCATCTTCTGTGCATCTGCTTTATTCATTTTTTCAGCAAATGGAGGCATTGCAGTACCTTGGCGACCATTCAAGATAGTCGATACAAGCATATAGGAGTTTTTCTTTGCAATTTTTGCAGGACGCAAATCTGCTCCAACACCACCTTCATGGTTTGGACCATGACACCCTTGACACTCTTTTTCAAACATTTTTTCAACATTCATATTTGATGTGCCAGCGAATAGACCTGAACTTACAACTGCTAGAGCTGCAACGGATATTACTAATTTATTTAATCTCATTTTATTTCTCCTTCTAAAGTGAAGATTAGGCATGGCTCCATCAAATGGAGCCCGCATAACTAGTTTTCGTTCTCTAAACGTTTTTTCTCTTGAAAATAGATCCATATCATAGGTAAGATAATTACCGTATGAAGAAAAATCGTAAGCGTTAAAGGACCTTGGTTGAGCCAACCGAAAAAGCTTGGCACAACATCTGTAAATGCTTCAAACATTTTATCTCCTTATCTTTCGTGAACTGGACTTTTACCAGTTGTAAGTAAATCTTTTGCTAAGAGCAGGAAACCTGAGAATGTAACAGCACCCAAAATAAGTCTCCAATCCATTGCCTGTGTAAACCATGAACCACTTTGACCGTCAAAGTATGCAGCCCATGTAGCACCCATTTGTGCACGAGATACCAATACTTGAACATAACCAGCGATTGTGAGCGCTACTGTCATACCGACGACACCACCTGTAACCATACTTACACCCCAAATAGAAGCTTTGGTATGTTTCATTATTTTAATACCATTTGTTCCTTGAACTGCAATATACATCATACCAATAAGAATCGTTGCATAGGCACCGAAGAACGCTAAGTGTCCGTGAGCTGAAGTAAACTGTGAACCGTGTGTATAGAGGTTTACCTGTGGTAGTGTATGGAAGAATCCCCAAATACCAGCACCCAAGAAGTTACCAAATGCATTGAGCACAAACCAAGTAAATGCAGGTTTGTTTTTGATAACAGAAGCACTACTTCCTCGTGCCTCTTCTCCACCCTGCGTTTTACCCCAGTCGTAAAGAACATGGACAAACATCGCAACAAGCGGTAATGGCTCTAGTGCTGAGAACAATGCCCCAATTTCCCACCAATACTCAGGTGTGCCGATCCAGAAATAGTGGTGTCCAAGACCTAAGATACCAGAACCAAAGAGCATTGCAACCTCAATCCATAACCACATTTCAACAACTTTGCGGTGTGCACCGATCATAGTGATAAGACCATAAGCCGCAATTGCACCGACAAAAACCTCCCAAGTAGCTTCAACCCATAAGTGGATTACCCACCACCACCAATACTGATCAACAGAAATGTTATCTGTAAAGAACATACCAGCTAAGTAGAGACCGGCAAACGCAATCATATCTGCCATAAGAACAGTAACAATCCCTGTTTGTTTACCTTTTATGCCCGTTAAGAAAAGATTTGCAACAAAAGTAAGTGCTACAACAACGATACCCCAGTCAGCCCAGCGAGGTGCTTCGATATACTCACGCCCTTCTGTAATAAACCAGATTGTTGTTGCGTCTGCAGGACCAACTTGAACAAGAAGATATACAAGAACAACAACAACGATAGCTGCTACAAATACCCAATAAATAAGTTTACCGATTTTGATACCGATAGTCTCAATTCCTGTTTCATCAGGAAGCAGCCAATAGACTGAACCAAACATTGCAAATACCATCCATACAACCAATGCATTGATGTGTAAGATTCTAGCAATTGAAAAGTCTAGGATTTCATAAAGAAAACCAGGCATTACATATTGAATCGCTGCAACTAAACCAAAGAGCAATTGAGCTCCAAATAAAATAGCAGCAAAAGTAAAGTACCATGTTGCTAATTGTTTTGACTCTGATGTTAAATGATTATTTGCCATTGATAGCTCCTTGCATATGTCCAAAGTTTCTTGGGAAACCATTTGTATCTATTGATGACATATGTTTTAAAAATGCAACCAAACCTTTTGCCTCTTTAGCAGTAATACCTAAATCAGGCATCATTCGTGCATGTGTAGGGTATCTGTCTGGATGTTGTAAGAATTCAGCCATTGCTTCTTCTTTTGTCTCTTTTGCGGTCAATGCTTGCATTGCACCATTTGGTCCCCACGCAGGATCTAGCCAAGCTTTTGTTAAATCCGGCGCATAATAAGCTCCATTTCCAAGAAGTGTATGACAATCCATACAGTTTTTAGCCTGTGAACCTAGTTTGCCTAAGTGAAGTAGAGCTCCAGCTTCTTCTTCTGACCAGTCATCACGACCAAAAAAATTCTCTTTTTCCCCGATTACCGGAACTTCATGACCGCGCTTCGCGTCCATTTCATATGTAATCTTGTAATTAATAACAGTAGGTCCTGGAACCCTCTTTGTTACACCGTTTTTAAGATCTTCATCGTTACCCATAGCAATTTGAACTGATGTGTCAAATGTTAACCAAATAAGTAGTACCGATGCAAAACCTGTAACCCACGTTGCTGAACGCTGCCAGAAACGATTGTCACTCCATACAGATTTATTAGCCACTGTATCCTCCTATAAATTATTGTCAAAATATATATTTATCAATGCTCATTCTCTTCGTGAACTTGATTTTGCATATAATAAACCGCAAATGGAAGCAAGAACAGTCCAATTGCAGCGACAACTAAAGCTTTAGCAGTAAATTCCCCTACATGCATCAAACTTCCCATTAAATACAAACAATAGGCAGTCAGCATCCAAAAGCCATAGGCTATTACCATAGTCCATGGCTTTAGTAGTTTAACTTTTACTGCAGTATATATACCAACATAAATTCCTCCAAAAACTAACACAAGTGCAGATGAGACAAAGATAGGTAAAAAATCATCGAGTGCTATCTCTGGTCTAACAACTGATGGATCTATCATTTTCATTTCCTTAAACTTAGGTTAGATTTCAGAATCATATGTAGTGTATAAAGTTTTAGATGAAATAGGATTGATTTAAGTCAATTATTATGGCAAAGTAATAAAATTTAGTTAAATTTTATTTTAAGTGTTACTTTAATAGATGTTTTTTTCCTCAACTCTATTATTGAGGTTTTAGGTTGCCGCTATTTTCTATGCTATAGATATCAGTATGCTTGAGGCTACTATTTCTATTTTTATCTGGAGTATATGCATATATAATATCATAGAGCGCATCCATTCTTAACGGTTTTTCTAAATGCTCATTCATTCCCGATTCTGTCATTTTTTTAATACTATCGGCTGTAGTATCTCCACTGAGAGCCACAACTGCAATATGGTTAAGTGCTGGATTTTTTCTTATTTTGCGTGTAGCTTCAAAACCATCCATACGGGGCATATGTGCATCCATAAGAATAAGAATAAAGTTGTTATCTTTCTCTAAAATCTCTAAAGCTTCAACTCCATCATTTGCTACAACAACATCAATACCGCTCCTAGCCCAAAGCCCTAAAATAACTTTTTGGTTAATGATATTGTCTTCAACAAGCAAGATGCGTTGACCGGAAAACTTTTTAAAGTCGTCTCTTGTAATTTTTGTATGGAGTGGTACTTCTCTTTTTTTAATGACCTTTTGTTGCGTTTGAATTTTCTTAGCGGCTTTCTCTTTGGCTACTTTAAAATCCTCTTCTATTTTCTCCTCTTGTTGTAGAACTATCTCTTCGATTGTTGCTCTTGTTCTCTCTGCTTTTACAACTTCTTCAGTGCTTTTGTGAGTTGATAAATTTGTTATTTTTCTCTTCATTGCAAGAGAAATAAAAATTACAATTAAGGTGGCTGTGAGAGCTAAAAGCTCGTTTTGATAGGCAACTATAAGATTCATATTTTTCTCTCTTTATAAAATATTTTTCAATCATACAGTATAAAAAATTAAACCTAAATCAAATTTTCTGTATAATTTCTCTAAATTTTATGTTCAAGGTGACTTTTGCAAAATATTCCGCATATTCCAGTTTTATACAGAGAAGTAGTTGAGGCTTTTAAAGATATAAATGAGGGAATAGTAATCGATTGCACGATGGGATATGGCGGTCACTCTTCAATGATTCTTGATGCAAATCCAAATATTAAACTCATTGCAATTGATCAGGATCAGACAGCTATAGAGTTCTCACGCAAGCGTTTGGAGAAGTACGGAGAGAGAGTTACGATACATAAAGGACGATTTTCAAATGTCATAAAAGATATTCTGCGTGAGGTTGATACGAGAGAGATAAAAGGTCTCTTAGCAGATATAGGTGTCTCATCTTTGCAACTTGATCAAAAAGATCGAGGATTTTCTTATGAGAGTGAGAATCTTGATATGCGTATGGATAGAGAGGCAGTTTTAAGTGCTGAGGATGTTGTCAATAGATATACAAAATCAGAACTAGAGAGAATACTTTTAGAGTATGGAGAGTTGCGTAACTTTAAAAAGATCGCATCCGAGATAGTCAACAACCGTCCTTTTAACTCCGCAAAAGAGCTCAGTGAAAAACTTAAATCATTTATGCCTCAAGGTAAAAAGATTCACCCTGCAACACTTTTAATGCAGGCTATTCGTATTGAAGTCAATGATGAACTAGGGGAGCTAAAATCACTACTGCAAAGCATAGAAGAGGCAAAATTACCAAGTGCAAGGATTGCGATTATCTCTTTTCACTCTTTAGAAGACAGGGTTGTTAAAAAAGAGTTTGTGAGGTGGACAAAGTCTTGTAAATGCTCACAGGAAGCTATGCGATGTACCTGTGGAAATAACCATCAGCTAGGACGCACTCTTATAAAAAAGCCGATTATGGCACAAGATGATGAGCTTAAAACAAATACACGAAGCAGAAGTGCAAAAATGCGACTATTTGAGACAAACTTATAAAAAGGGGAGCGGATGAGTGAGAGAAATGAACTTTTAGATGAAGTAGATTTGGCAATAGCAAATAAAAAAAGCCTTGATATTAACTACTTTTTATATATTGTCTTTTCACTTCTGTTTGTCGCAATGTTTGCTTTTCCAAAGATATATATCACGCAACAGATATACTACAAAAGCAGAGAGATAGCGAAACTAAAAATCGAGTACGAAACCCTCAAGGAGGAAAATAGGCTAATTAGTGCCTCTGCAGAGTCTATTAAGTTTAAAAATCAAATATTAGATACACTTTTTAAATTTTAAAGGAAAATAATGATTCGTAAGTTTATAGAGTTTGCCATTGAAAAACCACTTTTAAATCATATATTTTTAATCTTCATTTTTATGCTTTCTATATTTGCATATATCAATATTCCAAAAGAGATCTTTCCACCGATGAATATGGATAAAATCACCATTAAAGGTGGTTATGCGGGAACATCCGCAGATATTTTAGATAAGATGGCAGTACAGAGCATTGAAGATGATCTGCAAAACATTGATGCACTTGAAGAGATAAAAAGTAGCATTAAAAATGGTTCATTTATCATCAGTGCGGAGATTAAAAACGGCTCAGACAATATACTTGTACTCAATGATGTAAAAGATGTTGTAAGTAGTGTAAAAAAAGATCTGCCAGCAGATATGAATGAGCCGGTTGCTAAAATAAAAACACATGCTTTCCCTTTAGTTCTTATAGCACTCTCAGGAGATGTTTCAAAAGAGGAGCTCTTAGAGCGTGCAGATGAGTTAAAGAGTGAGCTTTCAAAATTTAAAGAGTTAAGTGATATAACGATTCGCGGTGCTGCAGATGAAGAGCTTGATATCTCACTAAATTATCAAAAAATGCAGGCTTATGGGCTTAGCACTACACAAGTAGTTGCGGCTATTGGTAATATTAGCTCAATTTTTCCAATAGGAACAATCAAACAAAAAGCACACCATCTCTATATTTCAACCTATAACGGCGAGAAAATCAAAGAGAAAATTGCAGATACTATTATTCACGCAGATAATATAAAACTGCGAATAGGCGATATCGCAGATGTTGCTTTTAAGTTAGGCGATGAGGTAGAACTTTCTCACTACAATGGCATAAGAAATGTTTCCATTAATGTCACAAAAAGTAAAAACGGGAATGCAATCACACTTGTAAAAGAGATACGCAAACTTTTGCAAGAGCAAAAAAAGAAGCATCAAAAATTAAATTTTAATATCTACACAGATACATCTGTATGGATTAAAAATCGTCTGAATGTGGTCTTTTCAAACATCACTTTTGGGTTGATGCTTGTCTTTTTGGCAATGTTGATTTTTATCAACCGTGGGATTGCTTTTGTTGTAGCTCTTGGAATTCCTGTGAGTTTTATGATAGGACTCATCGCAACAGAGATTTTAGGAAATTCTCTTAATATGCTCTCACTTTTAGGTGCACTTATTGCACTTGGAATGCTTGTGGATGAAGCCATCGTTGTTGCAGAAAATATCTACAGGCATTTAGAAGAGGGTATGGAGAGAAAAGAGGCTGTTATTAACGGTGCTGCAGAGATGTTTCCTGCGGTGTTTACTGCAACACTGACAACTGTTTTTGCCTTCTTGCCGATGCTTTTAATGACTGGAGAGATGGGAATGTTTATTAGGATTATTCCTATTATGATTACGGTTTTGTTGCTCTCATCTCTCTTTGAAGCGTTTTATTTTTTACCGTTGCACGCACATGACTTTTTAAAGGTTTCTAAACAAAAGAGTTTTACAAAAGTTTTTTGGGATAAAATGTATGTATGGTATAGCAAGGGACTTCATTTTTTCTTTAAAAGAAAACTTACCTCACTCCTGTTGATAAGTTTTTTGATACTTGGATTTGAATTTATTATGATAAAACAAGCAAAATTTCAACTTTTTCCTGACTTTGATAATACTCAAGTCTATGTTTATGGAAAAATCAATATCAACAATGAGTTAAAAGATACGGAAAAAGCTGTTACAAAATTAGAAAATATCATTATGAAGCAGATTGATAATAAAAATATTTCATCTATTACCTCTGTTATTGGCTTTAAGTTAGATGCTAAAAACAGAGCAGAGTTAGGTGAAAATATGTTTCATATATTTGTTGATCTACATGAGAGAGCACCGGAGAACTTTTTTGACAAATATATCAGTCCTTATCTTTCTATTGAATATGATGCAGAGATAAAAACAAGAACAGCCAATGCAAAAGAGATAGCCACAGGAATCAAAAAAGCACTTGTTGATTTGCGTGAGAAGAAGGATGAAAAAGGAGAGAGTTTTTTTGAAGAGTTGGTCGTTAAAGTTCCCGGTGCCGATATAATTGCACATGATGTAGAGATAGGTCTCAGTTCCAAAGATGGAAAAAATGTAGTTCCGCATCTGAAGTCTTTAGAGGAAAAATTAGGTTCAATTGAGGGTGTATTTAATATTTCAGATGATGCAACCCTTGGGGAAAAAGAGTTGAAACTGCGTGTAAATAAGTATGGGCAAGAGTTGGGATTTAATGAGGGAATCATATCAAATATACTGCGTGCCTACTATCTTAAAGGAGAGTATGGAAAACTCTTTAATAACTCCGGTCTTATTCGTATTCGTGTTGAGAGTAATTTAGATAATAATATTCATTCACTTAATGCTCTAGAGTTGCAAGTACCATCATCAAAGCAGTATGTCCAACTGAGAGATATATGCGATTTTGAGTATAAGCAGGGCTATGCAACACTGAAAAAAGAGGATGGAAAGCGTATTCGAAGTCTTTATGCTTCGATTGATAAAAAAATTATTACATCTTCAGAGCTTATGCAAAAAATTGAACCAATGCTTCAAGAGTTTAAAAAAAAGGGGCTTTTAGTTGAGATAAAAGGGGAGGAGAAGGAGAATAATAAAAATAAAAAAGAGATGATGCAGTCAGCAATTATTGCCATTTTTTTAATTTTTATTACACTTGTGTGGCTGTTTAATTCTATTAAGAAATCTTTAATTGTGATCAGCACAATACCACTTGTTCTTCTTGGTGTATTTGTCGGTCACTGGATTATGGGCTTAAATCTTACAATGCCGGGACTTATCGGAATAGTAGGACTTGCCGGAGTTGTCGTTAATGATGGACTTATTATGGTTGATTTTATAAAAAGGGCAAAAGATACAGAAGAGTTAATGCGTCGTGCACAAACAAGACTCAGACCAATTTTGTTAACATCACTTACAACAGTGCTTGGACTCTTGACACTTATCTTTTTCGCTTCAGGTCAAGCAAAGATACTTCAACCGATGGCAGTATCGCTAGGATACGGAATTGCGTGGGCAACAGTGTTAAATCTTTTGTATATACCACTGCTTTATGCAGTTGTCCATAAAATAAAAGCACCAAAATAAATTTTTTAGGATAGATATGAAGCTATAGAAAAGTTATCTTTTGCCATTGTTACAAAACAAGAGAGGTGACTTTTGCTTTATAGTCATTATAAAGCAACTTCTAAGCAACTGATATGTATAATTTCAACCTATTCTAAGCGGCGGGTTTATAGCTCAGTTGATTAGAGTTCTTCGATTATCAATAGAGTTTTAAAAAGTGCAGAAAAGCCCTAAAACATAGGCTTTAAAAGGTTTTATTAGATGGGTTCTTAGCTCAGTTGGTTAGAGCTCCCCGCTCATAACGGATATGAGCAAAGTTATTTTTAGCCCTAAAATAAGGCTTTAAACTGTTTTGTTTTTTAATAGGTGTCCCTTTGGGTGTCCTTTTTTATTAGATAATGGGCTTATAACTCAGCTGGTTAGAGTCCCCCGCTCATAACGGGGTTGTCGCAGGTTCGAGTCCTGCTAAGCCCACCATTTTTTGAATATTGACTTTTTTATAAAAACTTAGTGTAATTAATCTATATTTTAATCCAAAGAAGGGTTAAATTAGTGCCATGTTAGTCCTACGAGATAATCCACTAGTAGGCTTTGGCATTGATTTAACCCTTTTTTTCGTTAATAAGGTTGCGATTATGACAAAAGTTGCTTTTTTTGTTGATTGGGATAATCTTCGTAAAATAGTCCATAAAATAAAGAGTCAGTCCAGAAGATCAGAAAACACAATAACTACATTTGACTACAACAATGCTTCACACATTTCAAAGTTATTTCGATAGTGTAAAATAAAGTTCGCAATTTTCAATTAAAGTATCAATATATACAGTATTTATATTCACAACTATTTCATTACAACATATTTAGAAAGTCTAATGCCTTTTCTAATCTCTATCCCATGCTTTCGTGATAAACCAGCATCTTCTGCTATATCATCTGCCGTAAAATCAGCATCTTGAATATAAAGTGAATATAAAATACCAAATAAATGATACTGTTGTAGGGAAGCACTCCATTTGGCCACCGCGAGCATTAACACTTGGCCGGCAGAAGCATCAACACTTGGCCACCGTGAGCGTCTCATAAGTAGCCACCATTTCTATTGATGCTCCTCTAAGGTAGATTTAAACTAAAAGATATTCCAAACTAATATAATGCACCTAATTTTAAAAATAAGGTGTGTAAAATGAGGAGAATATCGATGAGTAAAATTAAAGAGGTGTTACGATTAAAATATCGTAATCAATTATCCAACTGCAAATTTCACTTTATTCTTCCACCCGTTTCACAAATTGCCTTCCACTTTTTCAACCCTCAAACAAGCGTATAAAATTGTAGCATAAATGAGAGTGAGTGGAAGGATAGTTTTTGTT